>CAZFDL010000237.1:0-4006 GCA_964517905.1 uncultured Anaerolinea sp.
GTGATCGGCGCGTTCGTTATTTTTGCGGGCATCGTGATGATCGCCATGTATGGGTGAGAAATTAGAATAACCCCACGATCCATACGAGGAATGGCGCAACGGCAAGCGCAGGTAACATATTCCCCACGCGGATCTTTTTGATTTCCAGCAGACTACTGATCGCCAACCCCAACAGGATTACCCCGCCGGTTGCGGTCAACTCGTTCATCATGAAGGGAGTCACGATCGCATTCAATTGTCCCGCAAGCAGACTGACGCCTCCCTGATAGACGAGGATCACGATCGTCGAAAACATCACGCCCACCCCCAGCGTGGACGCGAACGCCAACGCCGCAAAACCATCCAACACGGATTTCACCGCCAGCAGGCTGTAATCGCCGGTCAACCCATCCTGAATCGAACCGAGGATCGTCATCGGTCCCACGCAGAACAACAGCGAGGCGGTGAGGAATCCGCGCACGAATTTGTTCGAGTCATCATCGCCTGCTTTTGAAAATCGCTGTTCGAGAACGTTGCCGAGGTTTTGCAAACCGTCTTCGATTTTCATCCATTCGCCGAGCAATGTCCCGATGAGCAACGCCCCCAGCACAATTAAGGGATTCTCCGTACTCGTGAACATTTGCAAGCCCATTGCCGCGGTGAAGAGACCCATGCCCGCGATGACGGTCGCTTTCAATTTTTCGGGGATGCGTGCGCCGAAGGTCAAGCCGATGAGTCCGCCGATGATGACGGTTGCGATGTTGAGAAATGTGCCGGTCATTTTTTATCCTGTAGGGGCGGGGTTACCCCGCCCCTACGCGTTCACGATTTCGCCAGCGTCGTCCGATTCCCCGCGGCTTTATTTTCCAGCAACTCCAATACAAAACACAACGACGACAAACGATTCAAATATCGCTGCAGGTCCGCGTTGCTCACTTCCTGCTCATCGTGCAACTCCACCACGCGGCGTTCGGCGCGTCGGATGATGGCGCGCGCCACTGACAACGCCGCGCCGGCCAGCGAATCGCCGGGCAAAATGAATTCCTTCGGCAGTTCGACGAGCTTGCTCAACGCATCGGTTTGTTCCTCGAGCCACGCCACGCGCGATGCGTCTATGAAATGGAATTTTTCCGCGTTCTCCGGCGTCGCCGCGACTTCCGCCATCAACTTATACAGGTCGCGTTGCGCTTCCAGCAGGATCGGCGCGGAACGCGCATCCAAACATTGCGCGCGTGCCAGCCCCAGCGCGGCGGAGGATTCGTCCAGGGTGCCGACGGCTTCGATTCGCGCGTGGTATTTCGTCACACGTCCCTCGCCCAGCAAGTTGGTTGTGCCGTCGTCGCCTTTGGAGGTGTAAAAACTCATGGCGGCATTATAACCGCTTATAATCGGGCAAATGCTCACCGAATATCACATCGAGATCATGTTCGAATCGCTGGGCGACCATCTCGGCACGCGCGCGCTCGGAGTAATGACCGACGCCAATATTAAGCAGGATCGGTTTGCCGGGCAGTTCTTTCACGACGAATTTCATTTCGATAACAATGCCTTCGAGAAAACCTACCGATATATCGAAAAACAACGCGGGATGGTGGTTTCGTCGCTTAAAGAGAAAGACGCCGCCTCTGCATGGGCGGCGTTCGGGCGGATGACGCACACCGTGCAGGATTTCTACGCTCATTCGAACTATGTGAGCCTGTGGTTGAACCGCTTCGACGGAAATCCGCTTCCTCCGCCGGGTGAGATCGATCCGCTCCACCCGGACCTGATCCACAGCCCCGACCTGCGCTCCGGCAAGACGTATCCTCCGCTGGAATGGTTGTACTTTGTGAAGAGACTCCGCCGCTTTGTGCTTCCGCTCATCCCGCGCGATTCACACGCATGGATGAACCTCGATTCACCGGCACAGGGTTTCAAATTCGAGTACGCCATGCAAGCCGCGATCAAACGTACGCGCCTCGAATACGAAAAAACGATGTCTGGTTTGCCCAAGGAATTGATTTCATTGTTCATAGGTTCGTAGGGGCGAGGTTCTCTCGCCCCATCGTGATTGTTGAGATGCAATTTGGGCGGGAAGACCCCGCCCCTACAAAACAAATGCCAAAACGAAAATTTTCCGAGAACACATCCACCACCTCGTTCGGGTCGCCGGGGCGCGAAGGGCACGACGCGTCCGCGTTCTACCGGACGCGTCTATACGGCGACCAGCCTCCGGCGGAGTCTGAGGCGTACGTTGAGAATCCGATCGATACTCTCGATGTCATCTTCAATCACTCATCTGAAGACATGAAAGAACTGCCCGATAATTCGGTGCATCTGATGGTCACGTCGCCGCCATATAATGTGGGCAAGGAATACGATGCCGACCTGACGCTGGAGGAATATCTCGCGTTCCTGCGCCGCGTGTGGAGCGAGGCCTATCGAGTGCTGGTCCCCGGCGGGCGGGCATGTGTGAACGTGGCAAACCTCGGTCGCAAACCCTACATCCAGATGAACGGATTGATCGCGCGCGAGATGATCGACCTGGGATTCCTCATGCGCGGCGAGATCATCTGGGACAAGGCGTCGAGCGCAAGCACATCCACGGCGTGGGGGTCGTGGCAATCGGCGTCGAACCCAACCCTGCGCGATACGCATGAATATATTCTCGTGTTTTCCAAAGGGACGTTCAAGCGCGAAAAAATCGATGGACGCGAAAGCACCATCACGAAGGAAGAATTTCTCGAGTACACCAAATCGGTCTGGGACCTTTTCTCCGAGTCGGCGAAGAAGGTGGGGCATCCCGCGCCGTTCCCGGTGGAGCTGCCGTATCGGTTAATTCAGTTGTACACGTATTCGAACGAGGTGGTTCTCGACCCGTTCATGGGAAGCGGTCAGACCGCGCTCGCCGCATTGAAATCAGGGCGTAGGTATGTGGGCTATGAGTTGAACGGGGAATATCTTGCGCTGGCGAAGAATCGAATCGAAAATTTCAAAACCGATCAAGAACCAACATGATCGAATCGACCCAGCTTTACATTTTCATCCTTGCCTCGCTGGCGCTGTTATTGGTGCCCGGACCGGCGGTCTTGTACATTACTGCCCGAAGTGCCAGCCAGGGACGCACCGCCGGGCTGGTCTCGGTGCTAGCCATCGAGACGGCGAATTTCATTCAGGCGGTCGCGGCTGCGTTGGGGCTATCTGCGATCCTGCTTTCGTCTGCGCTGGCGTTCGATGCGGTGAAATATCTGGGCGCGGGATATTTGATCTATCTTGGCATTCGTAAATTGTTTTTTTCAGAAAACGGTTCGGAGGAGGAATTCAAAGAAGAAAGTCTTGCTCGCATCTACTGGCAGGGACTTGTGATCAACCTGCTCAACCCCAAGACCGCGTTGTTCTTTCTTGCTTTTCTACCCCAATTCATTGACCCGGCACGCGGAAGCGTTATTTCTCAAAACCTTATTCTCGGTATGATCTTCGTCGGGCTTGCGATCGTCACCGACAGTCTTTATGCGCTGGTGGTCAGTTCGTTCGCCGATAAACTGCGCGGCAACCAGCGATTCCAAACCGGCGGGCGATATTTTGCCGGGCTGGTGTATGTGGGGTTGGGAATAACGACCGCGTTGACGGGGGCGAGGAAATAAACATCCTCCTCTGCTATAATCCGTCCAACCATGAAATCAAAATTCCCTCACATCCTGTTGATACTTGCTCTCGCCTCCCTCGCCTGCAACCTCTCCACAGGCGAACCAACCCAGCCTGCGAGTGAAGCGACCGCGCCGCCGGTGTCCACCTCTGCGCCGGAGCCTACGTCAACGCCGCTTCCTCCCACTGCGACTGTCGCGCCGCCAGCGAATCTCTCCGAGTTTGTGGCGGATGTCCGCGTGACTACCTTCGATGATTTCACCACAGTGGATGGTTGGACGACCTATAACCCCGGTACCGGCGTGTTGCTCGATGGCGTTTTCCAGATCACCGGTCAGGAAGATTGGAGTTCCGGGCTGGTCAGGCATAACACCTTCGGCGAAGGGCAGGGGATCGTTTTGGA
>CAZFDL010000238.1:0-2217 GCA_964517905.1 uncultured Anaerolinea sp.
TGATCAAGCGCTTCAACAAAATGGTGGGCGAACTCGAACGCGCCGAACAACAGCGCCGCAACCTCACCGCCGACATCGCCCACGAACTGCGCACGCCGCTGCACATCATTCAGGGCAATCTCGAAGGTATTGTGGACGGCGTTTATCAACCTACAACGGCGCATATCAACAACACACTCGATGAGACGCGATTGCTCACACGACTCGTCAACGACTTGCAGACCCTCTCCCTCGCCGAAACAGGACAACTTCCGCTTCATCCCACCTCGTTCCTGCTCGCCGACCTGATCGGTGACCTCACGTCAAGTTTTTCCTCCCAAGCCGCAACCCTCGGCGTTGACCTGCAAACACACATCGCCGATACCAATCAACAAGTCACTGCCGATTATGACCGGCTCAATCAAGTGCTGTCCAACCTGATCTCGAATGCCCTGCGCCACACTCCCAGCGGCGGGACGGTCTCCCTCCTCACCGATTCGGTTCAACAAGATACGCAGCAAGCAGCCCGAATTACGATTCGAGACACCGGTTCAGGAATTGCCCCCGAAGACCTGCCCTTCATCTTCGACCGCTTCTGGCGCGGCGACAAATCGCGCAGTGAACGCGCATCCCACAGCGGGCTGGGCCTCGCTATAGCCAAACAACTCATCCACGCGCACGGCGGGACGATCGAGGTGCTCAGCGAAGTAGGAAAGGGAACAACGTTCACCATTGCATTGCCCGCCGGCTGAGGGCTCGAAGTTCTTTGAAGAATCGAGCTGGCATGCTATACTATTGCCACAAATCCAGTCCTATTCATCAAAACAATTAAAGAATGAACCGTGTATTTGTCTGCACGACAGTTTTGGGTCTGTTCTTGGCATCCTGTGCCAGCCAGACCGTCCGAGCGCAGGACTCGAAACCGGAGTTCCGCGTCACCTTGAAGAACGGGGATGATAAGGTTGCGATCCTCGATGAGCACGCCCAAACCATCATAGAAATTCATAGCGACTTCGGCATCGGCTCCGCTTCGTTTGAACTGGTCGCCGGCAGCATGCCCGAAACTCTCCTCCTGCGCCTGCATTTGAAAGGGCTGGAGGAGTTTCGTATCACCTCCTCACAAACCGTCCTGAGCGCGTCGGTGTCAGGCGGAGAGGCAGGCCAACCCGTGAGCGAACGAATCGTTTCGTCCATGGGGGAGTTTCCCATCCTCCCGGGGCATCCACTGTGGATGAATGTCGTCGTAGTTGCCGATAACACGAACATCCCCCTGCACGAGGGTTTCTTTGAAGTCAAGATACCGCGTGAGTTTATTCGCAACGCGGGCGCGTCCTTTGAGATCCGCTGGGTTGATTTCTACCGCTAACCAAGGAGGGTGAATGGAAAGATATTCCTAACCGTACGAGTAACGGCTTAAACAAAACCAACCACCAAAAAACCAGAGGAGATTGCCATGTTGAACAGGAGAAGATTGATCCATTGGGCATTGCTCGTGGTCATGATGCTCAGCCTATCGTCCACCGCGGTTGCCCAGAGCGAAGAGGATGGCACCGCCGTGTATTACGTCCCCAACGTCTTTACCGTGGAAGAACGCTCATTCATCGCCGCCACCGGCGCGCTGATCCTCGAAGTGGGGCATGATTATGTGCTCATTGAAGCCACTCCGCAGGAAAAGAAAAAGATCGAAAGGCAATTCCAAACCCAGATTGCACAACCGACCGAACAACAGGCGATCATTATGGCTTTCCCGCCCTCTGATTCGGCGTACCATGATTACAATGAAATGGTTGCTGTGCTTCAACAGGCGGAGGCTGACCACGGCGCGATCTTCGACCTTTTTGCCATGGGCACATCCTATGAGGGCCGCACCATCTGGGCCGGCAAGATCTCGGATAACGTCGGCACCGATGAACCGGAACCCGAAGTGCTGTTCACGCATCACCAGCACGCGCGCGAACATCTTACAGTAGAGATGGCGCTCTACACCCTCGCCATGCTCACCGACGAATACGGCGTGGACCCGCAGATCACCGACCTGGTGAACAACCGCGAGCTCTGGATCGTGTTCGATATGAATCCTGACGGCGGCGAATACGATATCGCCACCGGATCCTACCGCTCGTGGAGAAAGAACCGCCAGCCGAACTCCGGTTCATCCTACGTGGGAACCGACCTCAACCGCAACTGGGGCTACCGCTGGGGATGCTGCGGCGGCTCGAGCGGGTCCACCAGCAGTGA
>CAZFDL010000238.1:2317-3981 GCA_964517905.1 uncultured Anaerolinea sp.
GCCGAGACGATGTACCTCGTAGGCGGCGTAACCAACACGTGGGGACGCACGTGGACCAACACCGATTTCGACAACGCCAACTTCCGCGTGCGCCTGGTGATGGTCGCCAGCAACACCTCACGCGACTTCTCGCTCGATTGGGTCGGCGTGCAGGTGAGGTATACGCCGTAGCAGCCGTCATTGCGAGGAGGAGCAGAGCGACGACGAAGCAATCTCCACACGACACCGAGATTGCCACGACGCACTAGCCGTTTAAGGCTCGGCGACCCGCAATGACACATGAGATCAAAAAACTGCGGAGGATGTTAAGTCCTCCGCAGTTTTCCTTTAACCCCGGTGCTCCACACCCACGGACAACCAACTCTCTCTTTTAACAGGTTTCACCCTCCTCACAAAGCGGGCGTATAATTTGGTCAATCAAAAACCCCAGCCACGGCTTGGCACTGATTTGCCCGGAATTTTCTTTTGCTCTCTCCTAAAGTGTCACTTGTGGTTAAAAGGAATCCTCCATGACCCAAACTTACAACGCCATTGTCATCGGCGCAGGCGTGATGGGCGCCAGTATCGCCTTCCACCTCGCCGAACGCGGACTCAAAGTCGCGATCCTCGAACGCAAGGTCACGGCTTCGGGCGCGACAGGTCACTCCAGCGGACTCGTCCGCATGCATTACGACCTCGCCGCTGAGTCGGAGTTGACGTTCAGGAGTTATCAACTGTATTTCAGCAACTGGAAGGAACGCGTGGGCGGTGACTGCGGATTCATCAACACCGGCTTTATGCAGATCGCCAAGCGGGAGCATGAGGATAAACTGCGCGGCAACGTCACCAACCAGCAACGAATCGGGATCAATACGGAGGTCATCTCTGCCGCGGAGGCGAATAAACTTTTCCCCGACCTCGTCACCGAACACTTCGACTACGCCGCGTACGAGCCCGATTCTGGTTATGCCGACGCGACGCTCACGACCAATTCGTTTATCGAGTCTGCAAAACGAAACGGCGCGACGTTGAATCAAAACTGTGAAGTGACCGCCATCCGTACGGGGGGCGGCAAAGCCGTCGGCGTCAGCACCGACCAGGGCGATTTCGATGCGCCGATCATCGTCAACGCGGCTGGGGCGTGGGCGAAGCATGTCGCAAAACTCGCCGATGTCGATATCCCGCTTGAAACGTGGACTCACGATGTGGCATTCCTGCATCGCCCGCCGTCGCTGGGCAGAATCCCTGCAGTGATAGACGATGTCATCAACTGCTACTTCCGCCCCGAGGGAGGTGCGCTCATCCTTGCCGCGGGCGAAGATGAGTCCCTGCGCGGCGAAGCGCCCGATGCCGAAGATCAAACACCCACCGACACATTCCTCGAAAAACTGATCGACCAGATGGTTCAGCGCATCCCGAAGATCGAACAGAGCGGCTTGCACTCCATCCACGTGGGGCGCGACGGCATCACCCCCGACCAGCGCGCCATCTACAGCGCGGCGGGTCCCGACGGTTTCTATCTCGCCTGCGGCTTGAGCGGCACGGGCTTCAAGACCTCCCCCGCCGCGGGCGCAAGCATGGCGGAGTTGATTCTCGATGGCGCGCCAAAAACTGTGGACATCACGCCGTTTCGATTCAGTCGCTTCGCCGAAGGGAAGTTGCTTGAGGGCGAATATGGGTATGGG
>CAZFDL010000239.1:0-3962 GCA_964517905.1 uncultured Anaerolinea sp.
CATGCCGCGGTTGATTCCAACATCGGAGCCGTTCTTCCTTCTCGGCGACCGTTCCAAACCTGCCTGCCTGCTCATTCACGGATTCACAGCCTCCCCAAAAGAAATGCGTCAGTTGGGTGAGTTTCTGAATCAGCATGGGTACACCTGCCTGGGGATTCGGCTAACAGGTCACGGAACCGTACCCGAAGATATGGTTCGTTCTCAATACATTGATTGGATCGCTTCCGTCGAGGATGGCTATCATCTTCTGCGCGGCGTTTCAGACCGCATCGTCATTGTTGGGCTTTCGATGGGCGGCATCTTGTCCTTGTTGATGTCCACGCGTTTGAAAGTGGAGGGAGTTGCGGCGCTGTCCACGCCATATGGTTTGCCGCGCGATTACCCGATCTGGTTATTGAATCTCGTAAGCCTGTTCAAGAAATTCGTTCCAAAGGGAAAAGGCAAGCCGGGCAGCGGTTGGTTCGATCAATCCGCGTACCGCGAGCAGGTTTCGTATCCGCAGAACCCAATCCGCTCGACGGCTGAATTGAAGAAACTGATGATGGAGATGCACGCAGCGTTGCCGAAGGTTGATGTGCCCGTGTTGCTGATGCATTCGCGCGATGACGCCTACGTTTTGCCTGAAAACATGGAAAAAATACATGGCGCGCTGGTCAACGCGAAAGAGCGGACAAAACTATATATCGCCGGATCAGGCCACGTCGTCACGCGCGACGCGGCTCGCCAGCAGGTTTTTGAATCTGTGCTGGATTTCATCCAGCGTATCGGAGGAAACGGTTGAATCGCAATCTGTTATTTGTAGCCTTCGCATTGCTTACCTGGGGATTCGGCGAAGGGTTGTTTTTTAACTTCCAGCCGATCTATCTCAAGGAATTGGGGAGCAACGAGCAGCAGATCGGTCTGATCCTCGGTGCATTTGGCGCGGCGATGGCGATCACGCACATCCCGGCGGGCAGGCTCGCGGACCGGATCGGGCGCAGACCTCTGCTCGTTTTTGCGTGGATCACCGGGTTGGCATCAACAGTGATCATGGCGCTTGCGCGTGAGCTGCCCTTGTTCATCGTCGGCATGATGGGCTATGGTTTGACCGCCTTCGTCGCATCGCCACTCGGCAGTTACGTCACAACCGCGCGCGGAAATTGGTCGGTGGGCACCGCGCTTTCGATGACGACGGCCACGTTCAACATGGGCATGGTCCTTGGCCCGATCACCGGCGGCTGGATCGGTGATCATTTTGGTTTGCGTTCGGTCTATTTTGTAGCGGCGGGCATGTTCGTGGTGTCGGTGGTTTTTATTTTCTTGATTCAAGATCAACCCATCGATCACCACGATCCCGAGTCTCCACCGGTGAACCTTTTTAACAACACACGTTTGAAAAGTTTCCTGGGGGTTGTGGCGTTTGCCGTCTTTGCCATGTATATCGCGCAACCGCTCACGCCGAACTTTCTGGAAGACGTGCGCGGTTTATCGCTTTCCAACATTGGTTTCGTCTTTGCAATGGGAGCGCTCGGCAATGCGGTGCTTGCACTCACCATGAGTCGCTTCAAGCCGCACCTTGGGTTCGTCCTTGCGCAGGTGCTGGTCGCCGCGTTCGCGTTCATCGTCTGGCAAGCGACCGACGCGCCGGTTCTTGCGCTCGGATATTTCCTGCTTGGCGGCTTTCGTGCTGCGCGTCCGCTGGCGATGGCGCAGGCGCGTGCACTCGTCCATCAATCGCAAATGGGATTGACCTACGGTGTAATGGAAACCATCTACGCGATGATCTTTATCGTTGTGCCGCCGCTGGCTGGTTTCCTTTACGCGAGAGATCCATTCATGACCTACCCGCTCGCGCTTGTGCTGATCGCTGTTTCGGTTCTCATCAGCGCGATCGTCCCGCGGAGGCTGCTCAATGCTTGAGCTCGTTTCGTTCACGCTGGGACCCGCACAGACCAACGCGTACCTGGTCGCGGATTCTGGAACGAAAGAAGCCGCGGTCATCGATCCCGCGTGGGATGGTCATGTTATCTTGCGAGCTGCGCGGGAACGCGGCTGGCGCATTGGTCATTTGTGGTACACGCACGCGCACTTTGACCATATCGGCGGCGCGGCGGCAATTGCGGATGCGCTGAATCCTCTTCCATTGGTTGCGTTGCATCCGAACGATCACGTATTGTGGCGTGCGGGCGGCGGAGGTGCGTTTTTCGGATTTGATATTGACCCGGGTCCCGAACCGACGATCGATTTTATGCATGGGATGAAATTGAAACTCGGTTCTGTGGACTTTGAGATCCGCTTCACACCGGGACATACACCCGGTCACTGCATTTTGAATGTTCCCTCAGCCCGGACATGTTTCTGTGGCGACCTCATCTTTGCCGGTTCCGTCGGCCGCACCGACCTGCCGGGCGGAGATTGGAACGCGCTCGAAAAAAGTATTCGTGAACAAATTTTTATATTGCCAGATGAAACGCGTTTGTTGTCCGGTCACGGACCTGAAACCACGGTAGGGGAGGAGAAGAGGAGTAATCCGTTCGTACACGTGAACTAAAAAACCGCATCCCAATGGATGCGGTTTTGATTTCATTTCGCAATTTCCGTCGCCCGCGTCTCGCGGATGACCGTAACTTTAATTTGACCGGGGTATTGCATGGTCTCCTCGATCTTCTTTGCCACATCCCGTGCCAGCCGTGCCGAAGCAAGATCGTCGATCGCATCGGGCTTGACGATGATGCGCACTTCGCGTCCCGCCTGAATGGCGAACGCCTGTTGTACGCCGTCGAACGACATGGACATTTCCTCAAGTGAGCGGATCCGTTTGATGTAGGCTTCGAGGTCTTCGCGGCGCGCGCCGGGTCTTGCGCCGGAGATGGCGTCCGCGGATTCAGCGATGACCGCTTCGACCGTAAGTTGATCCACCTCGTGGTGGTGCGATTCGATGGCGTTCACCACGATCGAATTGACCCCGTAACGGCGGCAAAATTCAGCGCCGAGTTTCGCGTGCGTACCGTCCTGATTGTGATCCATCGCTTTGCCAATATCGTGGAGGAAGCCGCCCAA
Organism: uncultured Anaerolinea sp.; assembly: GCA_964517905.1. Taxonomy (GTDB): domain Bacteria; phylum Chloroflexota; class Anaerolineae; order Anaerolineales; family Villigracilaceae; genus Defluviilinea. Next base: position 3,040 of record CAZFDL010000239.1, read on the forward strand.
CTTCGAGAGTTCGACGTTCGCGCCGATCTCCGCCGCAAGGATGCCCGCGAGCTTGGATACTTCGACCGCGTGCGCGAGTTGATTCTGCCCGTACGATGTGCGGAATTTGAGACGCCCCATCATTTTCAGGATTTCAGGATGCAAGCCTGTGACATTGGCTTCGTAGGCGGCTTGCTCTCCCGCTTCATTAATGATTTTTTCGACTGCCCGTGTTTCATCTTCCACGATCTTTTCGATGTGCGCGGGGTGAATTCTTCCATCGAGGATCAATTTTGCCAGCGCGCGCCGTCCGATCTCACGGCGGACCGAGTCGAAGCACGAGACGGTCACCGAATCGGGGGTGTCGTCCACGATCACATCCACGCCTGCGGCTTGTTCGAAGGCTTTGATGTTGCGTCCGTTGCGGCCTACGATGCGTCCCTTCATCTCTTCACTGGGGAGGGTAACGACGGCGCGAGTGACTTCTGCCACATGCTCGGATGCAACCCGCTGGATGGCGTCCGCGATCAGTTTACGGGCGCGCTTCTCACCTTCCTCACGCGCTTCCGCTTCGATCTGGCGAATGATACGCGCCATGTCGCCGCGCGCCTCTTTTTCAACGGCGGCGAACAATTCCTTCTTCGCCTCGTCCGAAGTGAGCGAGGCGATCTGCTCCAGTTTTTTCACCTGCTCTTCGTACAGTTTTTCGATGTCGTTGCTCCGCTTGTCCACTTGCGACTGGCGGCGGTTCAGGTTCTGTTCACGCTGTTCAATCTTGTCGAAACGACCGTCCAGTTCGACGCGCCGCTTATCGAGCCGGTCGGTCTCCTTGTTCAGTTCGATGCGGCGCTCCTTCATCTCGCCTTCCGCAGCTTGCACGATCTTGGTCGCGTTTTCCCGCGCCTGGCTTTCGATCAGCCGCGCTTGTTCGTTGGCGACCTTCA
>CAZFDL010000240.1:0-3933 GCA_964517905.1 uncultured Anaerolinea sp.
ATGATCTGTCAGGGGGACGAGATCCGTGAACTTACTGGCGAACGCTGATTATACGTTTATTCACTACTTTGTCAATAGTCGTCAGACAAATTCACCTTAAAAAATTGCCTTTTTATGCCAATCCCGGGCGTAGGATTCGGTCAATTCAACCGCCCGACTCACCCCAGCCTCGGCTCGCATCACCCGACCAATTTCAGCGGCTCGCTCACCCGCGGCTTTCGATCCGGCTTCGACGATCGCCTTCCTCAACTTCTCTCCGGATAGATTTTTCACGAGGATCGGTTTAGGTCCCGCACCCAGCACGTGGACACGCCGGCCCCAGAATGGCTGATCGGCAGTGAAGGGCACGACGATGTTCGGAATCCCTGCGCGTAAACCGGCAGAAGTTGTCCCTGCCCCGCCATGGTGAACCACCATCTTACAGCGCGGCAACAGCCAATCATGCGGAGCGGATTCTATGTAGAGCAAATCCTGCGATGAAGGTTGATCCACCTTCCCCCACCCTGAAAGAATAATTCCACGTTGATTTGTGCTTTTCAAACATTCACGTATGATCTCATCGATTCGCTGTGCATCACGATTGACCATGCTCCCAAAGGAAATACAAACTGGTTTATCTCCTGTGGTTAAGAAGGCACGTAAGTCATCGGGTGGCTGGTAGGACTCGCGCGCGTCAAACGAGAAATGGCCCGTCACATGGACGTTTCCTCCCCACTCTCTCGAAGGGGGCAAAACGATGGGGCTCCACGCGCACAGGATCAAGGTCGGGGGGCGAAGAGGGTTGTTGTCAAAAGGGAAATAAAGTTTTCGCTTGGGAAGCCCCCCGCGGCGGCGCACTTGTTCATATCCAATTATGGATGTCCACTTTGAGATTCGGCCGGAGGCTAAATGTGATAAGTAATTCAACGCACGTAATTTGAGGTCGGGCAGGGTGACATTGGGATAATCGCCCGTCGGCGTGAACATCGGAAACGTTTGAACATGTACATCAGGGATGTTCTTTTCGTGCGCAATGGTGTGCGCGCCGACCGCATGGGCAAACGTGTGAATGATAAGGTCTGCATCGCGGCAGGCTTCGTCGGTTTGATGCGCGATATCAGCCCCGATCGTTACTGCATGATCCATCATCTCGCGCATTTGTTTCAACGGGTTGAACCCGACATCATTAAACCGACGACTCAGATCTTCAGGGTCACCAGATAAAGGCACAAAGTGTATGCCCTGCCCCAGGACAAGATCTCTGAAGCGCACCGGCGCGGCAAGTTTCACCGAATGCCCCCGAGAAATGAATCCTAATGAAAGCGGGAGAAACGGTTGAACATCGCCGCGCGAACCATACGTAAGGATAGTGATATTCATGTCTTATTTTGCTTGGCGTTAAAATCTTTCCATTTTCGAACATGAGACTCGATCAATTCTACGGTACGCATCACGCCAGCCTCACTTTTAATCTCGCGACCGAGCGCCTGCGCATGGTTGCGAATCACATCTCCATTCGCTTCGACGATTCCCCGGATCAACCGATCTACGGATAGGTCTTTGACCTTAATCGGCTTTGGCGCAGCGCCCACAGCATGGACCCTGCGAGCCCAAAAGGGCTGGTCGGTCATGAACGGCACAATGACTTGGGGAATGCCTGCCCGAAGACCGGCGGCAACCGTCCCAGCGCCTCCGTGGTGGATGAGCATGGAACAACGAGGCAAGAGCCAGTCGTGAGGCGCGGATTCAAGGTAGAGTAAATCGTTCAAGGAAGTTTTGTGAGCGCTCCCCCACCCGGAAAGGATGATTCCGCGGTTATTTGTTTTCGCCAAAGCATCACGAATGATACTGTCAAGCTTTTCCGCATCCCGGTTGACCATACTGCCAAATGAAACACAAATGGGAGGGTCGCCTGCATCTAAAAAGCTTTGCAACTCGGGAGGCGGGTGATAATCTTTTGATTCATCAGAAAAGAAGTACCCCATCACATGGACATTCGTTGACCATTCCTTTGAGGGGGGGAGAATGCCTGGGCTCCACGCGCACAGGATCGGCGTTGGGAGGCGAAGCGGATCTTTGTCGAAGGGGAAGTAGAGTTTGCGTTTGGGGAGACCCGTGCGGCGGCGAATTTGGTCAAATCCAAACAGGGATAACCACCAGATAATTTTTTGTCCAGCAAGATGAGTGAAGTAATTCAACTTGCGGATTTTCAGATCTGGCAGAACCACGCTTGGATAATCTCCCGTAGGCGCGTACATCGGGAAGGTTTGTACGTGAATATCGGGGATATTCATTTCGCGCGCACGCGTATGCCCGTCAACAGTATGCGAAAAAGCGTGGATGATCAGATCGGCATCTTTACAGGCCTCGGATGTTTGTCTAAACACATCGGGACCAACTTGCAACGCGTGAGTCCACCCTTCAGAGATCATTTTGAAGATGTTATTGCCTGCATCGTTGATACGCAGAATGGCTGTTGCGGGATCGCCCGGTAAAGGGACGAATGTGATGCCGTGCTCTTCAATAAAATTCTGAAAACGACTCGGCGCGGCGAGTTTGACTGAATGTCCCCGTGAGATCAATTTGACAGACAGCGGAAGAAACGGCTGAACGTCGCCGCGCGATCCGTAGGTGAGGATGGTGATGTTCATAAAATAACGTAAGGGCGAGTCTGAGACTCGCCCCTACGGGTTAATTCATATCCTGTCTACCCGACAGTGCTCTCAACAATGTATTCTGATCCGCGTATTCCAAATCGCCTCCCATGGGAAGTCCGCGCGCGAGGCGGGTGACATGCACACCGAATTGTTTCAATTGGTTTTGTAGATAGAGCGCGGTTGCGTCACCCTCCATGCTCGGATTGGTGGCAAGGATCACTTCCTTCACTTCTCCATTCGCGACGCGCGCCAATAATTGCTTGATCTTCAGATCGTCGGGACCAATGCCTTCGATGGGCGATAGGACTCCCTGCAAAACATGATACTTTCCATTGAAACCAGCGGTGCGTTCGAGGGCTAAAACATCCAGCGCTTCTTCCACAACGCAGATAACGGATGGATCGCGTTTGAGCGACTCGCAGATTTCGCATCGTTCGCGCCCTGCTTCGGTGATGTTGAAACACTCCTGACAGAACGCGGTGTTTTCTTTCAAGCCAGCAAGAGCATTCGCCAAGTCTTGCGAAACATCGTCGGTGGCGCGCAGGAGATAGAACGCCAGCCGCGAAGCAGACTTGGGTCCGATGCCTGGAAGTCGTTCGAGGGCATTGATTAATGATTGAATCGATTCAGGTAGCAACATATAAGTTTCAAGTGTCACGTTCCACGTTCCAAGCAACTTGAGACTTGAAACATGGAACCTGGAACTTTAGAACGGCAACCCACCCGCCAGCGGACCCATCAGTTTCTGTTGGAGTTCGCGCGATTGGTCGAGCGCCATGTTCACTGCGGATAAGACCAAATCCTGCAACATTTCAGCATCGGCGTCTTTGATGAAATCGGGGGAGATTTCAACCGATTGGCATTTCTGGTCGCCGGTCATCACAACTCTGATCGCGCCGCCGCCCGCCGTTACAGTGACCGTTTCTATGGCAAGTTTCGCCTGCGCCTCTTCCATCTGTTGTTGCAGGCGTTGCAATTGCTGCATCATTCCCGCCTGCCCGCCCATTGCGGGACCTTTATTGAATCCTTTAGCCATAAGTTCTCCTAAATTTTATCCACAGATATCGCAGAATAATCTGATGAATCTGTGTAATCTGCAGATTACGAATCAATCCTGTGTGTCCACGATCTCGCCCCCGTGTTGGATGGCGGTTGCCACCATGCCGTCCTGCGCCACGTTCGGTGGAATCTTGCCTTTCGCATTCGTCACCACACAACGCACGCTCACGTCCGCGCCAAACTCGTCCCTGATCAACTTTTGGATCGCTTCGATCTGATCGGGCTTGTCGATCTTTGA
>CAZFDL010000241.1:0-3917 GCA_964517905.1 uncultured Anaerolinea sp.
CGCGCTTTGACTCGTGGCGATCGCAACCTGATCGGCGGTCATGTTCGGGTTGGCGGCTAACTGCGCAAGGACAACGTCATATTCGATGCCGTCCCAGCCCACCCACTCCTGCGAACCGGTCAGCGCGGTGGCTTTGTTGTGCCAGAGTTTGAGGATCTCAATGGACGCCATATTACAGCCATCGTAACCAACCACATCAATGAACCCGAGCGAGGGAAGCGCGGCTTTCATTTCATCGTATTCGAGCGTGTCAGCATCGGTGTCGTCTTCCATCACCCAGCCGGGATGCCAGCTCCAGCCGTGACCCCAGAAGTACAACACGTAACGATCGGCGGGATAGTTCGCCTTCGACCAGGTGACGAAATCGATTAACGTTTGCGGGTCGCCCATATTGCGCTCCCCCCAATCCGCGACCGCGCTTGCCGAGTCCGCGATCATGCCCTGCGTGACGTGATACAACTTGGTCGATTGCCAGTCGCCGCGGCTCGTGTCATAGCCGGGTCCTCGGTCTGCCAGCGCGACCACCTGCACGTTCGCGCTCGACCCCGTTGGCGCGAGTTCCAATTCAATGTCCTTCACAACGTATTCTTCCAAATTGTTATCCCCCGAAATGTAAACCATCACTGTCCATTTGGCTTTCGGCGCAGGCGGCGCGGCAACCGCCGAACCTGCCAACGTACTCACCAACACGAGCACTGAAACAAAGGCAACGATCAAGCGAAACTTACGCATGGCTCCTCCGTTCTATGGTTTTGGAAAGTGTAGCACAGGGAAATCCTAAATTCAAGAGTTATTTTCCGTATCCGTCTAGAAATTCATCCCAAGAGGTTTGCAGGGCAAAATCCACCGAAGACCGATAATAGGAATATTCCGAATCCTTTTCAAGTGCCGACGAGATGTGATAGATGGTCACACCGTGCGCATCGCCGTATTCACTTGAATGATTTTCATACAGCACCACCTGCCTAAACGCATTCATCACTGCCAGACTCTTGGATCTTATTTTCCCATCCGCAACAGTGCGCGCCAGTTCGTACGCCATATCGTACAAGTCTTTATCCATCGGCGCATCCCAAAAGGATTGGGTGGATTCGAACGCACGGTCGTACGCGGCACGGTTGGAGGGCAAGCCTTCCATCAACGCAAGGGACAAGTCGTCCACCGCGGAAAGAAGCGGCGCGAGGCGCGCATCCGTGGCGAGGGCGGACCATGTTTTGTCGTGCGTAGCGCTTCGGCTGGTAGCGATCGCCACTTCGTCCGCGTTCATGTTGGGGTTGGCGGTCAAAACAGCAAGGAGCAAGTCATATTCGATCCCATATTCCTCCACATATTCCTGTGAACTGGTGAGGGCGGTGCTATATCCATGCCACAGCTGTAACATCTCAATGGAAGCCATGTTGCATCCGTCGTATCCAATCACATCGATAAAGCCCAATGCTGGAAGGGCGATCTTCATTTCATCGTAATCTAATGTGTCTCCATCGGTATCGTCGATCATCACCCAGCCGGGATGCCAGCTCCAGCCGTGACCCCAGAAGTACAGTGCGTAGTGCTCGGCGGGATGGTTGGTCTTCGCCCATGTGACAAAATCGATCAGAGTTTGCGGATCGCCCATGTTACGTTCTCCCCAATCCGCGACGGCGCTTGCCGCATCCGCGATCATTCCTTGCGTAACATGAAACAGTTTCGTCGTGTGCCAATCGCCGCGGCTCGTATCGTGATCCGGGCTGCGGTCTGCCAGTGCGAGGACCTGCACGTCTGCGCTCGAACCGGTGAAGGCAAGTTCCTGTTCGATATCGGAGACGACGTATTCCTCCAGTTCGTTATCGCCCGCGATATATACCATCACTGTCCATTTTGCTTTTTGAATGGTCTGCGGCTGTGAGGAGGAACACGCCGGGCTGCTGATGACCACCAGGAAAAGAAAGAAACGCAGGAACGCTACTCGAAATCCTGATGCCTTTGACGCGCGCGTGCGAATCACCAATGGGAATTCTCCTCGGACATGAATTTCGCAGAGTGTAGCACAGGAAGAACGAGCGTGAAATTCGAGAAGGTTACACCCTTCGTTCCCTGCGGTTTCGCCTCCCCTTCATCATCAATGCTTCGATCCACGCCGCAAGCGGCTCTGGCGGCGGATAGGGTTGAACGTCGAACAACCCTTTTCCGCACAATGACAACACCCGGTTCGCAGCTTCAAGTCCCGTTACACAGGCGCGTTCTAAGAAAAACGCGGGCGTTTCATGCCGCACCCAATCGCCTGCACAGAAAAAATTCGGCCAGGGCGTTTCGATTCCCAAGTGTGTGCCCCGCGCGCCCAACGCGGGCAGGGTGTGAGTCGCGGCGTTGCGCTGCACATGCGGCTTGATGAGATGCCCCTTCAATTCAGGAACGGCGCGGTAAAAATCGGTCAACACATTCGTCAGCAGAACTGCGTCGGATTGCTTCAACACAACGTCGGGTCCGTACACATGGACTTCGATACACGCGCCGCCCGTTGCGTCGCTCCACTTGCGATATTCATCATAGATCTTATCGAGCCAGAAAAAATTGTGCATCACGAAGTCGCCGCTGAAGATTCCCGCCTCGGGATGTTTGCGCGGCTGCTTGTCGAACCATAGTCGAATCACCGCGTGCGCGAGTCCGTGCGGGAAGAAGTAAGGACGGGATGACCCCGTACCTTCTTCGAATGGGAAACTTCTTCCAATGATCGATTCGGCCGAAGGTGAGTCGGAAGCGAGGATGACGAAGCGCGACCGAATCGAAACATGCTCCCCCTCCGGCTCAACATGCACGATCCAATCTCCAGCATCTTCCACTCGGTTCACGCGGGACTTCAACCTGATCTCGCCTCCGAGTTGAGTTATCTTCGCGGACAGCCTTGCGCTCACCTCGCCGCCGCCGTTGGGAAGATACTCGAACGCCCACGCATCGCGTCGCATGACCGTATAAAAACGGAGGAATGCCAGAAACCCCGCCAGTGGAACATCGTCGGGATTCGTGGACAGGCCGTTACGCGTGAGACCGAAGAAGAGCGCGCGAAACGCGGGACCCCAACGTTTGACCGAATTACCAAATGTAAGTCCTTCGAGCGGCTGGTCTTCCACAAACGGATCGATACCGATGGACATGAGGAGTGTTCCCCACACATGAAAAAGGGATGCCCAATCGCTGAGGCTGAGCATCCACATGAATTTTGGGTGGAGCAACAAGGGCAGGTAATGGAGCGGCGCGGGCAATGGACTATTGCGAATCATCGAGCCGATATCCACGCGCCCGATGAAGTTGCGATTGCGATAGATCCATTGTTCGTCGTTTGCCGGGATGAGTTGGCCAATGATTTCGTGCCGCCGCAGTATGGATTTGAAATTCAAATACGACGACCAAATGCCATGCACGCCATGTTCATTTGGGAATTTCCATCCATTGACAAGTATTTCTTCTTTGCCAGATAATCTTCCACCCACGCGTTCATCCGCTTCGAGGAGCAACGGCTTGAGCCCGCGTTCGGCGATGTGGAGTGCGGCGGTCATCCCTGCTACTCCCCCGCCGATAATGATGGCATCGTAGCGATTATTCATTGCAGGGATTATATTTGTTTTCTGATTCGAGGTGTAAATTTCATCCATTACAAACCCGTCGTGATGAAGTATCATTCTCCCCATGCCGCACGACCACGCTGAACACAACGACCAGATGCAAAACCGCGCGTCACTCACGCGCTTTGCATGGCTTTCGATCGGCGCGGCGCTGGCAACGATCACCCTGAAAACGGTTGCCTATTATCTGACGGGTTCCGTCGGCTTGCTGTCAGATGCCATTGAGTCGCTTGTGAATCTGGTCGGCGCGGGAATGGCGCTTGGAATGTTGATCATCGCCGCGCGCCCCGCGGACGAGAGCCATGTGTATGGGCACAG
>CAZFDL010000242.1:0-3877 GCA_964517905.1 uncultured Anaerolinea sp.
AACGGGCGCGCGTGTTCTGCGATATTTACATGCCGAACGGCGACCCGTTCGAGGGCGATCCGCGCGGGACGTTGAAACGGCAGTTGAAACGTATCGAAGAAAAAGGCTGGACGTATAACCTCGGACCCGAACCTGAGTTCTTCCTCTTCAAAGGCACGAACGGACACGGCGTGCATCCCGTCCCTCACGACGCGGGCGGATACTTCGACTTCTCGTCGTTCGATGAAGCCGTCGTCGTACGCACCGCGCTGATGGACGCGCTCGACGCGATGGGACTCGACGTGGAGGTCGGTCATCACGAAGTGGCATTGGGGCAGCACGAGATCGACTTCCGCTTTGCGGACGCTCTCAAAACAGCCGACAATGTGCTGACTCTCAAATACACAGTCAAGGCGATCGCCGCGCAACACGGGTTGACCGCTTCCTTCATGCCCAAGCCCGTCTTCGGCATCAACGGCTCAGGGATGCACTGCCATCAGAGCCTGTTCGACAACAAGACCGGAACAAACTTATTCTTCGATAAGAACGACGAAGCGCATCTTTCCAAACTTGCGTACGCCTTCATCGCCGGACAATTGGAACACGCCCGCGCGTTGGCGGCCATCGTGGCGCCCACGGTTAACTCGTACAAGCGGCTAGTCCCCGGCTACGAAGCGCCGGTCTACATCGGCTGGGCACAGCAGAACCGTTCGGCGTTGATCCGCATCCCGCGCTACACCGAGGGACGCGAAAAAGCCGTGCGCGCCGAATTGCGCTTTCCTGATCCCTCCTCGAACCCGTATCTGGCATTCTCGGTCATGCTCGCCGCCGCGCTGGATGGGATCGAAAAGAATATGGAAGCGCCCAAGCCGCTCAACAACATCAACCTGTATCACCTCGAAAAAGAAGACCGCGAAAAACTGGGCGTGCAGGAATTGCCGGGCTCGCTCGCCGAAGCGTTGACCGAACTCGACAAGGATGAAGTGATCAAGGCCGCGTTGGGCAAATCCACCTACGAAGCCTTCACCCGCGCCAAATGGGAAGAGTGGGACCAGTTCCGTTTGCGCGTTTCAGATTATGAGATCGAGAGATACCTCGAAACTGCGTAATAAAAACCTGCATGAAAAACGCCCGAAGTTTTCAACTTCGGGCGTTTTGTTTTCCCACAAAGTGACCGGGTCAATGCCTGACCGGACCTGCCGCGAATTCAATGATCTCCTCTTTTGTTTCGTACACCCGGACCAGTTTGCCATCCTGCATTTGTAATACCCGGTCGACAAACTGGCACATGCGCAGATCGTGCGTGACCATGACACCGGCGCGGTTGTTCTCATGGATGAGATGTGCGAAGGTCTCGACCACCTGGAAGGCGCGCTCAGTATCCAGCGAGGCTGTGGGCTCGTCTGCCAGCACCACAGAGGGATTGTGGATCAGCGCGCGGGCGATCGCCACGCGTTGTTGCTGTCCGCCGGAGAGTTGCGCCGGAAGGTTATGAAGCCGTTCGCCCAACCCGAGGCGTGCGAGCAATTCAGCCGAGCGAATCCGCCCGGCTTTGCCGGCGCGGCTGTTCAGGCGCAGCATCAGCTCTACATTCTCCTGCGCGGTGAGGTAGGGAATCAGGTTGTTCGATTGGAACGTAAAGCCGATCTTTTCGCGCCGCAACTTAACGCGGCGGCGTTCGTTCATTTCGGCAAGGTCTTGTCCATCCACAAGCACCTGACCGCTGGTGGGCGAAAGCAGGGCAGCCAGGATCGAAAGCATCGTCGTTTTGCCGGAACCGCTCGGACCGACCAACGCAACAAATTCGCCGGAGCGTACCTGAAAGGAGACCCGGTCCACGGCGTTGATCGTGGCGCCATCCACGGAAAAAGATTTCACCAGGTCGCGAACTTCGAGGGCTGCAGATTTCATCGTCATCCCAACCGTAACGCTTTCAACGGCTCGATGCGCACCGCGTACAGAATCGAGACCATCCCACCCAGCGGACCGATCAACAACAGCAGGAGCACCGCCACGATCGAACGGGTCCCGTTGAATACGAATGGAATCGTAGGAGGCAGACCAAGCGAGAAAAGGAATGTGAGCACGCCGCCGATGGCAACACCGAGGGCGGTGATCACCACGATCTGAATGACAGCCGCCCAGCCCACCACCCCATTCGTGGAGCCGATCGCCTTCAACACGCCGATCTGTGGGACCTTTTGCAGAATCTGGATCTGAAAAAACCCGCCGATGACGAGCACGCCGATGAGCAGCGTAAAAAAGCCTTGCGCTTGCACGGTGCCCTGCTGTGCGGAATACCCGGGGATGTTATTGATGGTGGTGGCGATGTCGGTCACTTCGATGTTGGTCTCGTTCTCGACCAGCCGCCTTTTCATCTGGTCTTGCTGAGCCGGGTCGGACAGTTTCACCGCGATGATGTTCGGAAACGGTGTGTCACTGTTGAGTTCCGCCTCCGATTGCGGGCGAATTGTTTCCCATGTGGCAGGGGCTACAAAGATGGTGGGCTGAAAGAAATACGACTGCCCGTCCACAACGCCGACCACTTCCAGAGTAAAGAACTCATCGTTCACCCCTTGCGTGGAGCGGACCTCGATCTTGTCGCCGACCTCGAGCCCGGAGCGGATCGCCACGCCGCGGTCGATCACCACTTCGCGCGCATCGCCGCCGCGAAACGCCCGCCCTTCGAGCAGTTCCGGCATACCCGGGCGGTCAGCCTCGACCCCAAGCAGTGAAACTTTCAACGGTTCATCCAGCGACACGATCTCGGTCGTGCTCGTGTGGATCGGTCCGGCATCTTCGACCCCATCCAACCGGCGGATCGAGCGCGCCGTGTTCGACTCCAAACGACTCGACGAAATGTTGAAATCCGATTTTTCGAGGAAGACCACCAGGTCGGCATCGAGGTTGGCGATGTACTCGCGATTCCCATTCGCCAGCCCTTCGCCGAGGGCGGCGATGAACAACACCAGCAGGGTGATCAGGGCGATCACCAGACTGACCAGCAGAAAGCGCGCCCGGTTCCGCAGCACTTCTTTGACGGCAAGGTAAAAGGCAAGGGATACGTTGTTCATGCTAAACGACCGGCCCTTCGAAGGGCTTGTTCCAATCCGTTCCCATCACACCGTGCAGCAGCAGGTCGATGGGCGGATGATCGGCGATGTCGTCATAGTAATACGGCATCACGATTCGGCCATCAGCCGCAATGACGAATATTCCCGCCATTTGCAGTGCGTCCTGCCGGCCGGGCGGCAGTTCTGTAGCCCAACCGCGCTCGCGCTTTAACCGCCGGTTCGACTGTAACACTCGAAGCGAGAGGAACGACTGCCAGACGTTGGCGCGCGCGAGCCCGTAAGCCTCATAGGCTTTGCGTTCAGGGTCTGAAAGACACAGCACGCCCGGCGCGCGTTGCGCGCAGAAATCCCGTGCCTCTTCGGTGGTGCCCTGCGTGACGATGGCGAGCGAGAGATTGTTCGAGTTGAACGCAGCGACCTGGGTCGCCAGCTGATCCACCAGCTCCTTGCACTGCGGACAGCCGAAATGACGCGTGAAGGCAAGGATCAAGGCGCGCTCCTTCCAAAGAGCGGATAGGTGAACCGCGTTCCCGTTGACATCCTGCAACTGCAGGTCCGGCGCGGAGTCGTTGAACTTTAGATGTGCAAGATTTGGCATGGCTATGTTATACCCCGGTTCCTGGGATATGCAGCGTGCCGATTATCCCTGCTTTCGCTGTCAAATGCTATCGGAAACGATTGGTTATTTTACGGCGCGAATTACCGCCCCGGACCGGAGCGCACAAGGTGAGGGACGTAGACAACCTTCGGCTCTTGCTTTTCCTCGTCCTTTAGAATCACTTCGCTTTTGACGAACCAGGATACCCCGAAGGCAAGAATCGCGA
>CAZFDL010000243.1:0-3865 GCA_964517905.1 uncultured Anaerolinea sp.
ATCATCAGGAATTCGGTGATGTTTTCCGCGGTGATCAAGCCGACGAACTGACCCGCGTGCATCACCGGCAAGGTCTTCGCTCCTGTTTCCTGCAGGCGCATGAGAGCTGATTCGACCATGTCGTGCGAATCCACGCTGGGGACGTCGCGGCGCATCACTCCGACCACCGGCGCGCTTTGTCCCTGTCGCGACAGGGCGGCGATGAACGCGTCGCGCTCGAGGATACCCATCACCGCTCCATTCGCATCCATCACGGGAAAATCATGCTGTGAACCGGCAAGCACCAGCCCAACCACCTGGGCGAGTGTGTCGCGCGGTGAGAGGGTCTTGAAATCCGTCAGCATCGCGCGCGTAACGGGAATCCCACTGATCGAGTTCCTCATCTGCACCATGCTGGCTTCCTGCGAGGCGCCGATCCACACGAAAAAGGCGATGAACAACAACGATGCATTGCCGAACAAACCGATGAACCCGAACAGGAAAGCCATGCCCTGACCGATATTTGCTGCGATCTGCGTCGCGCGGACGTATTCCATGCGCATGGCGAGGATGGCGCGCAGGACGCGTCCACCGTCCATGGGGAAGGCAGGGATGAGGTTAAAGAGCACAAGGGTAATATTGACCACCAGCAGGCGCATGAGAAATGAGCCGGAGGCGATGGTCATGTCGGTGAACGAGCTCAGAGTCTGCGTCAGGACGAGAACCGCAAAAAGTCCCGCGGCAATGACCACGTTGACGGCGGGTCCCATCAACGCAACCCACAACTCCTCGATCGGTTTATCGGGCATGCGTTCCAGCCTGGCCACGCCGCCGATCGGATAGAGAGTGATATCACGCGTCTTGATCCCATACTTGCGGGCGGTGAGCGCGTGACCGTATTCATGGAGGATCACACAGACGAAGAGGGCGAGAATGAATAGAATTCCGTTCACCACCTCAGCGACGGTTCCATGCTCGAGCCAGTAACTATATCCCACCCAACCGATCAACAGAAGAAACGTGGCATGCACGTATACGTCAATTCCCAGAAAACGACCCAGTTTCCATTGCCATTTCATTTTTATCTCCTTCGATTTTGCAGGATTCTAATCACTGCTCGTTAGAGGATTGTTGTATTTTTCTGAGGATAACATGAAAATCTCCGGCTAAAACAAAACCCGCCGAATGGGCGGGTCTGTTCGGTGGTTATTTGATAATTCCCAGTTTCTTACCGGCTTCGCCAATGACATCCATCGCGCGTTCGATCTCGCTCGGCTCGTGCGCGGCAGTGACGGTTGCCCGCAGCCTCGCCAGCCCTTCCGGCACGGCAGGTGAAACGACAGGCAGGACGAACACATCGTTGTGCTGGGCTTCACGCGTCATCGCAAATGCCATTTCGTCGGTGCCGCACAAGACAGGGACGATCGCCGTCTCTGTCAGCATGGTATCGAAGCCCATGCTTTTCAGTCCGCCGATGAATTGTTTGGTGTTTTGATTCAGCCGTTCGATGCGCCAGGGTTCATCGAGGATGACCTTGAAGGCTTCGTTCGCAGCGGCGGCTTGCGCAGGCGGCAATGCCGCGGAAAAAATATACGCGCGGCTCGCGTGCCGCAAGTAGGTGATGATGTCGTTGTTCGCGGCGACGTACCCGCCCACCGAGGGGATGGTCTTGCTGAGCGTGCCCATCTTGATATCGATCCCACCATACAAATTGAAGTACTCCTCGATGCCGGTACCTTTCTCTCCAAGCACGCCCACAGAATGTGCTTCATCGATCATCAACCAGGCGTTATATTTTTTACACAATTCGACCGTTTTCGGCAGGTCGATGATATCGCCGTCCATGCTGAAGACCGAATCAGCGATGACCAGCTTGGCGACATCCGTCGGAGCATTCTTCAGCAAGCCTTCTAAATGTTCCATGTCGTTGTGGCGGAAGCGGCGGAACTCCGCGCCGGACATCAAACAGCCGTCCACGATGGAGGCGTGATTCAATTTATCGGAAAAGACATAATCGCCGCGCCCCATCAGCGTGGAGACCACGGTTAAGTTCGTGGCATAACCCGACGAATACGTAACGGCGGCTTCGGCATGTTTGAAATGCGCAATGGTCTCTTCCAGTTCCGTATGCAAGGTCAGAGTACCTGCCAACGAGCGCACGCCGTTGGTCCCGGTGCCATATTGGTCCACTGCTTTTTTTGCGGCGTCATTGATGCGCGGGTGGTTGATCAAACCCAAATAGCTGTACGAGGCGTACATGCCCATCTCGCGCCCGCGCACCCGAACCTTCATGCCCGGCAGGATCTCCTCCACGGGCTGGTTATAAAAATAGAGGTCGTTCGCCTTTACATATGAGACGCGATCGGTGATAGCCTTAATGCGGCGGGTTACCGCATCATCCGTATTCTGCAAATCCATGAGGAGTCCTCCAAAAAAGTATGTCGCAAGTGTACCAGAGACTTTGAAAGTTTTAAAAACTTCCGACCTCTGGTTTTACGGGTTTCCCGCTTTGCGCCGACTCGAGGAACGCGCGGATCACCGCCACGTTGGCGCGGCTGTCGTTCAGCGAAATAAGCGAATCTTTGCCGAGCAAAATGGCGTCCGCCATATCTTCCACTTCGCCAAGATACAACTCCTGCCCTTTGATGGTGATGGCTTCCGTATTTTCGTCGCGCGTCAGGTAGAGCTTCTCGTTGACACCCGGCTTGAACGGACGCGGGATGTTCAATGTGCCTTCGCTCCCCACAATTTCCATGAACGCGTGGAACGGGATGACGAAACTCGAATCGAATTGCGCGTGGACTCCACTCTCGAAGCGCATCTGCCCGACAAATGTTTCGTCGATTCCTGTCGGACCTTCGACCTGCCAGCCAAACACCTCGACCGGCTCAGCGCCGACGATCATGCGCGCGTAACTCACGGGATAGCACCCAACATCCCAGATACTCCCGCCGCCCCAGGCGGGATTCAGGCGCACGTCCCCTTCGCGCGTAAGGAGGAAGCTGAACGAACCGCGGATCAGCTTCAACGCGCCGAGCGAACCGCTCCTCACGATCTCCTGCACCTTCAACGTCTGCGGATGGTGGCGATACATGAACGCCTCGGCAACCACTCGTCCGTGCTTGCGCGCGGCATATTTGATGGCATCCACTTCATCCACGCCGAGCGCAAGGGGTTTTTCGCACAACACATGTTTGCCCGCCTCCACGGCTTTGATCGTCCATTCGGAGTGGAGGTGGTTTGGTAGCGGATTATAGATCACGTCGATATCGGGATCGGCCAGCAGGGACTCGTACGAGCCGTAGGCGCGTGGAATTTTGTGTTCCTTCGCGTACGCGTCCGCTGTTTCTTGAGAGCGAGACGCGACCGCCAAGGGTTCATTCCGTTTTGAGAATTGCAATGGCGGGATCAACGCGCGATTGATGCGCGCGGTGGAGAGAAATCCCCAGTTGAGAATTTTGCTCATCCTGTGCTCGCAAAAGCGAAATACTCTCGAAATTCCACTGGCGCAACGAGATTTGGATACAGCACGTCGGTAAAGCGATTCACCGCATCCGAATTGGAATGTTGCTTACGTGCGGCTTCATCGCGGAAGATAAAGTAATGCAGGAAGCGAAGCGGGTTATCTTGTGCCTGCAGGGACGTATAGAGCAATGTGCCAGGCTCGTTCGCACGAACGTACTCCACAAATTCACGGATGGCTTGCTGGCATGCTTCAAGTTTTTCGGCTTGTACGTCAAATTGGGCAGTCATGTGGATCGGCATGAGACACCTCTGGTTGGATGGATTATACGACTATCATCACCCCCTCCACAACGAATTTTGGTGGGTTCGGCAGGCGAATAGCCAGTGAACTCGTCTTTGTAGAGACGAGCGAGATTTCTTC
>CAZFDL010000244.1:0-3798 GCA_964517905.1 uncultured Anaerolinea sp.
CGTTCATTCAAGAATTTATTCTCAAATCAGGCTTACCGATACTCGGTATCTGCTACGGGATGCAAGCCCTTACCCACGCGCTCGGCGGGCAGGTTGACCCGTCGGCGCAAAGGGAATATGGCCACGCGGAAATCACGCCTCAATTCTCTAATTCTCTAATCTCCAGTCTCTCTCAGGTTTGGATGTCGCACGGCGACCGCATCACCAAACTCCCGGAAGGATTCATCGCGCTGGCAAAAAGCGGAAACAGTCCCTTCGCGGCGATGGGCGATATGACGCGGAAATATTTCGGTGTGCAGTTTCATCCCGAAGTGCATCACACACCGAACGGGGAAAAACTTTTGCAGCATTTTGCAATGGATATTTGCGGTGTCAAGCCAGAATGGACTCCCGCATCCATTATCGAGGACTCGGTTGAAAAGATTCGCAAACAGGTCGGTGACCAGCGCGTGCTCGCGGCGGTTTCAGGCGGCGTGGATTCATCGGTCGCGGCGGCGTTGGTGCACAAAGCGATCGGCGATCAACTCGTGGCGGTGTTTGTAGATACCGGGTTGCTTCGCAAGAATGAGGGGGAACAGGTCGCTTCGGCGTTTCGAGAGAATTTACATTCTGAACTGATCGCAGTGGATGCCAGTGATGAATTTTTTTCCGCGCTCCAAGGTGCGACCGAACCAGAGCAAAAGCGGAAAATCGTTGGCGAGAAATTCATTCGCATTTTTGAACGACAGGCGAAGCAACTCGGCAGGCCGACGTTTTTAGTGCAGGGGACGATCTACCCGGATGTGGTTGAATCGTCCGCCGCGGACCGGAACAAAGCGGAGAAAATCAAAACACATCACAACGTTGGTGGTCTGCCGGAGGATATGCAGTTCGAACTCGTGGAGCCGTTGCGATATTTGTTCAAGGATGAAGTGAGGGCTGTCGGCGAAGCGCTGGGATTGCCGGAGTCGCTGGTGTGGCGGCAGCCGTTTCCGGGTCCGGGGTTGACCGTGCGTTGTCTTGGCGAGGTGACGCGCGAACGTGTATCCCGTCTGCGCGCGGCGGATGCGATCCTGATCGAGGAATTATCCGATGCAGGTTTGCTCGGTTCGTCCAGCAGTTCAACTGCTGGACAACCTAGAAACGCGACTTCGCAAGCTTTCGTGGTTTTACTGCCTGTGCGTTCGGTGGGCGTGATGGGCGACCAGCGGACGTATCAGGAAGCCGCGGCGATCCGCGCGGTGACGACCGAGGATTTTATGACCGCCGACTGGGCGCGCCTGCCGCATGAATTATTGGCGCGCGTCTCGAGCCGCATCGTGAACGAGGTGGAGGGAATCAATCGGGTGGTGTATGATATTACCAGCAAGCCGCCCGCGACGATCGAATGGGAATGATCTCGATTTACGATTGACGACACTTCGACGGGCTCAGTGCAAGTTTTGGATTTACGATTTTTGAAGGAGGCAGGATGAATTTTGAGATCGGGGAAGTGTTATCCCGTTCGGTGCAGGTCACGTGGAGGCATAAATCGTTTTGGGGGTTGGTCATCCTGCCGATGTTGTTGAGTTTCGTTGCGATTCCTTTCTATTTCATCCCTGTGATCGCAGACATCAACTCGCCGGACTCACTGGTATTCTTCGACAACCCGGTGTTCATCGCGTTGTTCTTCATTTTCCATGTGGTCTTCATCCTATTCACTTTTTTGCTGATGGCATACGGCTATTCGGCGCTGACGTTGGGCATCGTGCGCGTGGAGCGCGGCGAGGAGGGGATATCCTTCAAAGAGTTATTGCAGGACGGCAGAAAATATTTTCCGCGCATGCTCGGCGTGATGTTGCTTACCACCTTTGGAATCGGGTTGATCTTCTTCGCCCTCTTCGCCTGCATGACATTGTTCGGCATGGTCACGGCGGGGATTGGGTTCATCTGCATCCAACCTTTCATCATTGTGCTGTACCCGGTCATGATGCTGGTCTACGCGTTCATGGAGCAGGCGCAAGCCGCGGTCGTGGTGGATGAGTTGGGGGTCATGGAAGCGCTGACCAAAGGCTGGGAGTTATTGAAGGCGAATCTCTGGCGGCTCGCGTTGATCTCGCTCGTGATCTATCTGGGCGCCGGCTTTGTAAGTAGCCTGGTCGTCGTGCCGTTCATGCTTCCCTTATTTTTCTTTCCGTTCTTATTTGAATCCAATTCCTTCGATCCGACCGTTTTCGGGCTGGCGATGGGCGGATACATGCTCGTCCTCTTTCCGCTGATGGCGCTCGTGCAGGGAGTTGCAATCACTTTCATGAAATCTGCGTATGTAGTAGCGTACCTTCGGTTGACTCGGCCTTCGGATCAGCCTGTTCCAGTCGGAGCGACGGTATAGAAAAGGAGACTGCAATGAATTTCAATTTTGGAGAAGTGCTCACCCGCGCGTGGCAGATCATTTGGAAGCACAAAGTGCTGTGGGTCTTTGGCATCCTCGCCAGTTGCGGACGCGGAGGGGGTGGAGGTAATGGTGGAGGAGGCAACTCGGGCTTTGACGCTCCTTCCGGACAACCGCCCGACCTTTCTCCGCAGGCGCTGCGCTGGCTTCAAACCATCGAAGAAAACCTGACCACCATCGTGGTCATCACGCTTGCGTTGATCTGCGTCATTTGGATCGTCACCATTTTCATCGGGACCATCGGCAAGACCGGTTTGATTCGCGGCACGGCGCAGGTGGATGGCGGTGCCGAAGCGCTCGTCTTCGGTGAGTTGTTCAGCGGAAGCATCCCTTACTTCTGGCGGATGTTCGGACTCTCGCTCATTCTTGGGTTGCCTGTGTTCATCATCGCTGTGGCGATCGCCGTCGTGGTGGCGGGCGGTCTCGTTGCAAGCGGAGGAGAAGAAGGTGCGTTGCTGGCGATGATGGGAATAATCCCGGTATTGTTAGGTTGTTTGTGCCTGCTCGTCCCAGTAGGGTTCGTGCTCGGCATAATCTTCCGTCAGGCAGAGAACGCGGTTGTATTGGAGGATATGAGCGTCATCCCGGCCATCGCACGCGGTTGGGAAGTGTTCAAGGCGAACCTCGGTACGATGATCCTCATGGCGATCATTCTGGGTGTCATTGGGTTTGTATCGGGTTTCGTGATCGCCATCCCGTTCTTCATTATCGTTTTCCCGGCGATGCTCGCCTATTTTGCGGGCGGCGGAGATTCCAACATACCCCTGATTCTCATGGGTGTTTGCACATGCCTCGTCATTCCGGTTGCCATGATTCTTCAGGGCATCATCATCGCCTACACCGAATCCGCGTGGACGCTGACCTACCTGCGTTTGGCCAAGCCGCAGGACAACGCGTCCGTGCTCGCCGAGGCGAATGCGTAGACTTCTTGCGCTTCTTCTCAGCCTGGGGTTGCTCGCCGCGCCTCAGGCTTTCGCACGCGCCCAAACCGGCGCGTACGCGGAGATCGTCACCATCGACGCGCAGAACTTCCCGCAGGTCTCCGCGCTGTTGGATGTATTCAACGCGAATGGCGGGTTCGAGTCCAACCTTCAACCCTCCAACCTGACCGTGTACGAGGATGGTCAGCCGCGCCCCGTGGACACGCTGACCCAGCTCGACGTGCCGGTGCAGATCGTGGTGGCGGTCAACCCCGCGCCCGCGTTGGACGTGCGCGACTCGAACGGCGTGGCGCGCTTCTCGCGCATTGTCGAAGTGCTTGGGAATTGGACGAACGCCCAATCCGCCGATTCGCGCGACGATTTGAGTTTGGTCTCGCTCTCCGGGTCGTTGATCACCCATGCCAAAGTCACGGACTGGTTCGTGAGCCTCGGCTCGTTCAAACCCGA
>CAZFDL010000245.1:0-3711 GCA_964517905.1 uncultured Anaerolinea sp.
TTAGGAGGCAGAAGGAGATAACCTCCCTCGCCTGAATCCAGACTTTACACAAACCGCATAAACACCTGATTGCCGAGCCGGCATCACAAAATAATTCCTTTCGCGCGACGCGCGACGCGTCACCCTACAAACGCGAACGGCAAGCGTAGACTTCCGAAGTCTTCGAGACTTCGGAAGTCTATTTTGCGCTACGCGCGTATCTCCTGCCGCTGGAACAACACGTACGTCAGCGCGAAAAGTAGAATCGTCGCCGCGATGAGACCCGTGAGGTGGGGCCAGATCACCAGCAAACTTTGACCGAGCGGCAATGGCGAGCCGAGAATCGCGCGGTCCAATTGAAAAGGCAATACGATCCCCAGCGAACGCACGGCCGGTTGCAGGAGGACGATCGCCGTCTCCGCGTAGAGCGTGATCGGCGAGAGACGCGTCAGCATAATCTCCAGTTCACCGATTGCGAGCAGATCCTCAAGGCTGGTAATCTGGTCCGGCGCAAAGACCGGCACGAGCAAGCCCGCTAGGATTCCCCAGAAAACCATGAAGAAGAGCCATACGGCGATCGAAGCCAGCGCTGCGGTGGCTGGCGAACGGAAAATGGTGGAGAACAGCATCGCCATCGCCATCCAGATTCCTCCGTAGAAGATCGTCGCCAGCAGGAACCAGAGCATGCGCCCCGTTTCCTCTGTGGTGGGCGGCACGCCCAACCGCAGGATGCCCAAGCCGAAGATCAACAACCAGATCGCGGAGAACACGACCGCCAAAGTCAGCAACGCGCCGAGGAACTTCCCGAGCAGGAGCGCATCGCGATAGACCGGTTGAGCCAGAATGCGCGAGAGCGTGCGACGGTTGAACTCACCGTTGATGGCGTCGAACGTCAGCGCGATGGCGATCAACGGTATGAGGAATCCGAGAAAACCGACGAAGGCGGGCAACGGTTCGCGCGCGGTCGTGAACAAACGCAGATACAGGAACTCATCGGCTCCGCCGCTGTGGATGTTTTGCAGGGCGGTGAACACCGTGCCAAACGCCGTGAGCAGGATCAATAGTTCGAGAATGCGGATGCGCGCGCCGGTGAGATGATCCGCCATTTCCTTGGCGATCACCGCACCGAGCCCGGTCCACGGCGAGCCTTCGCGTTCTTCGCGCTTGCGCAGCGCTTCAACTCGTTGTGCCATGTTTCACCTCCTCGAAATAACGCGTGTAAATGTCGTCGAGGCTTTGCGATTCGATGTTCAATAGTTTCAACCTGCCGCCTGCCTGAACGACAGCGCTGGCCGCGTCGGCGCGCAAGTCGTTTTGCGACTCGATCTCATACCGTCCGTTCGAGTGCTTCACCGTGCCGACGCCCGGCAAACCCTGCAGAGCTTCGCGCACTTTCGATACCGCACCATCGGCTTCGAGTTGTATCCGATACGCACCGCCCAGCACTTTGCGGGCGAGGTCGGGCACCGAACCCTGCAAGACCATCCTGCCGTGGCTGAAGAGCCCCACCCGGTCGCAAATGGATTGCACCTGATGCAACAGATGCGAGGACAGCATGATCGTGATGCCTTCCTCCTTCAGGCTGCGAATCAATTCGAGGAATTCGCGCGCCAGTTCCGGGTCCAAGCCTTGAGTCGGTTCATCCATGATAATGAGTTGCGGACGTTTGATGAGCACATCCGCAACGCCAAGGCGCTGCCGCATCCCGCGCGAAAATGTGCCCACGCGGTGATCGGCGACATCCAACAGGCGTACGCGCGACAGCGTTTCGTCCACGCGCGTATTCAACTCATCGCGCGCGATTCCATTGAGTTTGCCGATGTAGATCAAATTTTCACGCGCGGTCAACTCATCGTAAAAACCGACCTGATCAGGCATATAACCCACGCGCGCCTTCACGCTCAAGGGTTGGCGGGCTGGGTCGAATCCCAACACGCGCACTTCACCCTCCGAGGGTTCCGTAAGACCCAAAAGCATGAGGATGGTCGTGGTCTTGCCGGCGCCGTTCGGGCCGAGCAAACCGAACACCTCGCCTTTTTTGATGGACAGGTCAAGACGATCCACTGCGACGAAGTCGCCGTAGCGCTTCGTCAACCCTTTGGCATCGAGAACATACTCGGGCATCTGCGCCTCCTTTCGGACGGGGAACCTGATTCACTATCGGCGGCCGAATCGCACCACCGCCAGCCCGACGACGGCAACGGCCACCGCGATCAACGCGACTCCAGCGAAGCCCCACAGGGTGGAGGTCTGCACCGTGACGCGGAACTCGGCAGATTTGCTCGCGCCTTCGTTCGGCTGTGCGCGGAAGGTGATTACGTAATCGCCGGCGATGGCTTTCTCAGCCGGTTCGATGTTGGCGGTCACTTCCACTTCGCCCTCGGCAGGCACTTCGAGCACCTGTTCCGGGTCAAGGGTAACGGTCCACCCAGCGGGTGCGGTTGCGCTCAATGTCACACCGGCCGCGGGAGAATTGCCGGTGTTCTTCAAAACCAGCTTGATCGGAGTGGATTCGCCCAAAACTGCCTCACCCGAGAGGCGGCCGTCCGGCGCGGTGATGCTCAACTGCGGTTGACCCACAACTTCCGCCGTCAGGGAAACAGTGGCGCTGATACCGTCGCCTTGTGCATTCACAACAATGGGATAACTGCCGACAGCCAGCGCGGTGAGTGGTTCTGCGGAAACCGTGATGGACTGCGAGCTACCGGCGGCGATGTCCGTTGGCAGGTTGGTGATATCTCTGCCGGAGGCGCGGAAGGTTACGGCGAACTCTCGCGGCGCGTCTGCGGTAAGAACGACCGCGATGTCTTCATCGCCGTCGTTCTTCAATGTGGTACTGAAACTGAAGGTGGCATCCGATCCGCTACGGATGGTGGGAAACTCGGTTACAAAATTGAGTTGTGCGGGCAGTTTGTCCTTGACGGTCAACACGATGGGGAACTCTGCTGTCAAACCGGAACCGCGTGCAACAACAGTGAACTCGAATGTCCCGGGTGCTACGCTCTCCGAAGGGATCAGGCGCAAGTCCACGTCGGGCGTAATGTCCGGAGCAAGATACACCGATTGGATAACCCGGCCGGCGCCGCGGAATTCGGCTGTCCAGCCTTTAGGCAGGTCGGCCACTTCGAGTTCAACCGCGTGGGCGAGGGTCGAACCGAGACTCAGGTTGAGCGTGACCGTCTCGTCCGCGCCGACGACAATGCCAGGATAGTCGGTGCTGATCCAAAGCGGACCCGATGGCGACCCGTCCTGCGCGCGGACCGGCGAAGGCAAGCCAAATGCCAACGTCGCCATAAGGATCGTGAATAACAGGAAGAATCGAATGTGTCTCATGGTAATCAGGTCTCCTTTGCGAAAGGTATTTGAGTAGACGATGGATCGCGCGTGGAAATACGGCGTCCGCGATCTCAACGGCGCAAATTAATAAAACGCGTGTATAAGATTTTTGTTTAAGGAACTTAAGTCTTCGCTTAGGATTTTGGGCGGCGAGTCTCACCCATCGACAAAACGCATGAAGACCTGATTCGCCAACAGGCGGGCGCGTTTGGTAACCCTCACCCCGGCCCTCCCCTGTGGGGTGCTTCGCGATCTCCCAAAGGGAGAGGGGGATTCAATCCATTCCACAAGTCCCAACTTCAACAATTCGTCAATTTCGTTCCCAAACACGTCGGATAATCTTGTCCCAAATCGTTTTTGAAATTCATCCTCTGAAATGCCCTCTTGTGTCAGGCG
>CAZFDL010000246.1:0-3703 GCA_964517905.1 uncultured Anaerolinea sp.
CGCGCTCGTGCCGAACAGTTCGCCCATCAGCCAGCGGAAGATTCTCTTTTACAACACGCTCTTCGACGAGAACGCGTCCTGCCACATCGCCATCGGAAATTCGTACCGCGACACCATCGTCGGCGGCGAAGACATGACCGACGAGGAATTTGCGGCATGCGGCGGCAACAAGAGTCTCGTCCACACCGATTTTATGATCGGCTCGGATAAACTGGATATTGACGGAATCAATCCCGATGGCTCGCGCACGCCGGTCTTCCGCGCAGGTGAGTGGGCAATAACCGTGTAGCGGAATTTCTCGCAGGCAGATGTGACGCCCACTCATGCGCCGGGGTTATAATCGCAACATGCCAAAACAAAAATCCCAACCCAGCAACACGGATGAATTCCTCACCGAGGAATACGAATACATCGCGCAGACCGCCGCGCAGGCAAACGAGGACCGCGCGCGCATCTCGTCGTTCTACCTCATCGCCGTGGGATCGTTGATCGCGACCATCTTCGGCACGCAGTTCTTCGACCCCGACTTTTTCACGCAATCCATCAAGTTCATGTTCAGCGGGATATTCGCCCTGCTGACCTTGATGGGCACAAGCACCGTCGTGCAACTCGCGAAACTCCGCGCGGCGTGGTACGAGTCCATGCTGGCGATGAACCAGATCAAGGATTTCATGATTTCACAAAATAAGGAAATTTCAAAAGCATTCCGCTGGACGTCGCGCACCCTCCCGCCCAAATATAAACAATCGAGCATCTCCTTCTATCAGGCGCGCGAAGCCGCCATCCTGAGCGGCGTGACCTTCGCGGCGTCGGTTCACTTTGCGCAGTACGCGCTGGGTTTCAATACCTGGGTCAACTGGCTGATCTCGGCGGTCTGCGGTGTCGTTGTGGTCTTTCTGCAACTAGCCGTCTACAAACGGGCATTGAACTGACATGCCGCGCGATTACGTCTCCCAGCCTCCCACCGCGTTCCAGCGCCGTCCGCATCTCACCCGCGACGATGACTGGATCCGCGCGTTCCTCCGTGAAGCCAAAGTCGGGCACATCGCCACCTCCGTTGACGGACAGCCGTTCATCAATCCCACCACGTTTTGGTATGACGAGGATAATCATCAGATCGTTTTCCATTCCAACGTCGCGGGGCGGGTCCGCTCGAATGTGGAAGTCAACCCGAAGGTGAGTCTCGAAGCGAGCGAGTTGGGAAAATTTCTGCCGTCGAATGTTGCGCTGGAATTTTCGCTTCAATTCCGGAGTGTGGTCGTTTTCGGCGTTGCACGGCTGGTGGACGACCCCGCCGAGGCGCGCCGGTTGTTGTATGGACTCATCGGAAAATATTTCCCATCCATGACAGCGGGGAAAGAATACCGCGGGATCACCGACAAGGAATTGCGCGCCACATCTATTTATGCGATCAAAATCGAATCATGGAGCGGCAAGGAAAACTGGGCAGAACGCGCCGACCAAAGCGATGAGTGGACGCCGCTCGATGAAAAGTGGTTTGAGTAAGGAGACCAATGTCCGACGAAAAATTTCGCACCGAAGAGTTCCGCGTCGATGGCGAGGAACTGCTCCGCAAGATCAAGAACGTGATTCAAGAGGGCAATATCCGCCGCGTGATCATCAAGGATAAAGACGGCAGGGTTGTCTTTGAGATTCCACTCACGTTCGGCGTGGTGGGCGCGTTGGTCGCGCCGCAGCTCGCCGCCATCGGAGCGATTGCGGCTTTATTGTCAGAAGCCACGGTAGTTGTCGAAAAGACTGAATAGATTCCATGAAATCATTTCGCAAGGAACTCTGGTTCAATATCCCCTCCCGGCGCGGATTCGTCAACATCACGCCGCAGGTGGAAGAATCCCTGCGTGAAAGCGGGATCACGGACGGCATGGTGCTGGTAAATGCAATGCACATCTCGGCGTCGGTGTTTATCAACGACGACGAATCGGGTCTGCATCACGATTACGAACAATGGCTGGAAAAACTTGCGCCGCACGAGCCGGTCGCTCAATACCGCCACAACGACACCGGCGAAGACAATGCGGATGCGCACTTGAAGCGGCAGATCCTCGGGCGCGAAGTCGTCGTCGCGATCACGGACGGAAAACTGGATTTCGGTCCGTGGGAGCAGATCTTCTACGGCGAGTTCGATGGCAGGCGAAGGAAACGCGTGCTGGTGAAAATCATCGGGGAATAAAAACGTCCCGAAGGCTTGGAGCCTTCGGGACGTTTGCTGCTACGGGCAGTTAATGCGATACACCACGAGTTGTTCGATCTTCTGCGTGCGGTCGACCACGCCGCCGCCCTTGTTCAAACCGATGATCTGAAACTCGAACCAACCCGGGTCGAGCCGGGCGTCCGGGTTGACGGTTTCGCCGGTCAGCACCATTGAGAACACACCACTGCTCACCTCGTCCATCTTGCCCGCGCTCCTCCACGGCGAATCGTAAAGCGCCTGCGGATAATCCCTCACACGATAGAAGAGTTCCGCCTGGTCGATGTCAATGAGCGAAGCAGTCGCAGAGATCGTCAATTCACGCGTCAAACAACGCAGTGAAAACTCGTTGCCCGATAACGTGATATTCTTGAACACGCCTTTGCCGATCAGATCATCCAGCACTATGGGCGCGCCGCTCGTATCGGCGGAGGTCGCGGCCGGCGCTGGCTCGGTTGGCGGGACGGCAGTTGCCTGCACGGGAACCGGGGACGCTTCGACCACCACAGTGACGACGATCGGTTCCGGCTGTTGCGGAGCCTGTGTCGGTTCGACGACAACGGTCACTACTATGGGTTCTTGCGCGACAGGTTGTGCGGTCGGCGAGGCTGAACATGCCGCCAACAGGACGGCAAGTAAAACAAGAGAAATTCTTTTCATCTAATAACGCTCCTTTTGTAGATCTCGGAGAGAATCGTAACGGCAAGGCAATCCGCTGTACACTGTGCGCCTACGCTTTCACCTATCAGTTTCGATAGCTTGCACCACTTTTCGCCCCGAAGCGCCTCCCCCAAATGACCCATCCGCCTCTGATATAATTTTCGCCATGCTAACCCCAGAACAGATCGAAAACAAGCTGGATCGCATCCTATTGAAGGTGCAAAAGCCGGGGCGTTATGTCGGCGGCGAACTCAACAGCACCGTGAAGGATTGGAATTCGGTCCAGACCAAGGTTGCCCTGGTCTTCCCGGATATTTACGACATCGGCGTCTCGAACGTGGGACTCAAGATCCTGTACGATCAGGTGAACCAACGCGACGACGCGCTTGCCGAACGCGCCTTTGCGCCGTGGCTGGACATGGAAGCGCTCATGCGCGAGCATGCGATCCCTCTTTACGCGCTCGAATCAAAACAGCCGTTAGCCTGCTTCGACCTCATCGGCATCACCCTCCCTTACGAGACTCTTTACACCAACACCCTCAACATCCTCGACCTTTCCGGCATCCCCGTCCGTTCCGCGGACCGCGACGAGACCCATCCCATCATTATCGCGGGCGGGCATTCCACAATGAACCCCGAACCGATGCACGCGTTCATCGATGCGTTCGTGATCGGCGAAGGGGAGGAAGTCATTCACGATATTATCAATGTCATCAAGTCGGTGCAAGCGAGCGTTAGCGAGCGAAGCAATCTCCTGATCGACAAGGAGATTGCTTCGACGCCTGCGGCGTCTCGCAACGACATACTCAAGGCACTGGCAAAAATCCCCGGCGT
>CAZFDL010000247.1:0-3690 GCA_964517905.1 uncultured Anaerolinea sp.
GTACAGTAAAAAAAACAGCCGCCGCCGGCGGCGGCTGTTTTTTTATCTCACGGCGCACCGGCTGACCGAGCCCATGTTTCCGTGACCGAACTGCCCAGCATGGAATATTGCAGGGTCAATTGTGCATCTGTGCATTGGTACGTTGCGCTAGTGGGGAAATCGCTCACAGGCGGGGCGATCGGCGGTGCGTCATCGCTGGCGAACATGCCCTCCTGAAGTTCGCCGTCAATGTACACGCGCATCGTCCCATACTGAATTTCGTTCAGGATACCAACGAATGTCATCGTCCTTCCGTCAGCGGCGTAGCCGCCCGATGCGGAATGAGTACCGTCCAGTTCCATGTAATCCGAGCTGTTGGGGAGTTCCATCCGCATGGCCACCATCCCAAATAACCCGAAGGTGTTATCGTCGCGGAACTCGATGGTCAACTCACTGGGCGCGATCACAGTCATGGAGGGAGTGATATTGAGGTCTTGAAATTTGCTCTCGATGGCATAGACATCCATCGTCCATACCCCGCTCACGCAGGCATCGAGGTCGTCGAGAGCGTGATCTGCCTGAATGGTGCTGGCGGCTTCCAATAACTGGTCATCCTCGGTTCGAGGGCGAAAACATGATTGAAGGAGCATGGCTGAAATCAACAGGGGTAACAAGATTCGGGCAAATCGTTTCATGAGGTTCTCCGCTGGGTCAAATTTTATCATCCAAGACGGAGATCAACTCCGCGTGTAACATTACATATTCATCATAAGCCTTCATCAGTAGTTTTGTCAGCTTCCCCACCCTCCCCTGCCCCACGCTCGCATCGTCAATTTGGACGACCGGCACGATGCCGCGCGAACTGGAGGTGATGAACGCCTCCTCAACACGGGACAGTTGATCCACCTCCAGGGCGCGATATCGCACCACCACTCCCCTGCCCCGCGCCGCGCGAATGACCATTGTCCGCGTTACGCCGAGGAGTATGTCGCGACGGGCGGTATACAAAACACCACCCAGAACAAAAAAGAAATTGCTCGTCATCCCCTCTAAAATCCTTCCGTTCTTTATAAGAAACGCCTCGAAAATTCCTTTCCGGGCAATCTGTCTGCGTTCTTCGCCGCTGGCGGTAATGAAAAGTGTAGATTTCACCCGCGGATCGTTTCGTTGTAGAGTCGTCGTTTCGACCCTCACGCCGTTCTTGTAGATTTCTTGTGTCAGCAACTTGAGCGGCTCAATGGATACGTAAAAATCTCTGCCTCGAGTTTCCATCACACGCACACGCGCCTCACCGGGGCGATAAAAATCGAGGAGGCGGACCAGGCTGGCGCGGAGGCGTGAAGCGTCCGCGTGCGGTAATCGCTTTAAATGGGCGGAGAGTCCAATGACGCGCGTGCACGTATCGTAGGTGCGAAATGTCGAATAGTAACCATCGGGCAGTTGGCGCGTGACCGCGTCGAGGGACGTGTTGTCGTCGAAGCGAATTTCAGCCAGCTTTGTTTTTGAGATTTTCCACGTTCGTATCATATTCAACCTTGTCGTTGCGACCACTTCAACAGGCTCAGTGTAAACTCTGCGAAGCACTAATATCGTGATTATAAGCCTTGACACTTTTGGCGTGAGCGGAGTAAACTACGAAATGTAAAGCGAGATACTCTCTCACTCTACGAATCTCAATGAAAGGAGCGCACGAGAATGTCCATGTTTATCAGCAAGACCCGGCTCGTTCCAGTCGAAGCTGGATTCGTACCTTCTTATAGTGCGCCTGTTGACCGCTAGGTCATTCCTCCCTGTCGTTTTGGGCTGTGGCGTACTCGTCACAGCCTTTTTGTTTAATTCCATTGTCCCCTCTCCCACTGGGAGAGGGCTAGGGTGAGGGCGAAATCACCCTCATCCGTGCCCTTCTCCCTCAGGGAGAAGGGGGAGTATTTCGAAAATGACCACGATCGAACCCGCAATCACGTTTGACTTCCGCAATGCCATCCACGAAAACCGCCTTAAAGGACTCTGGCGAATGATGGTGGATTTCCGTGTGCCCTACCTCGGCGCCATCGCCGCCATCGCAGTGTCGGCAGCGGCAAAAATGTACGTGTATGTGTTGCTGCGCTACTTCACCGATGACGTCCTGGCACAAGGCAAGTTCATCGGGAACAGCCTGGCGCAATCCGCTCTTTGGATCGGATTTGGATTCATTCTGCTCGCCCTCGTCGAAGGCGGATTCTCGTTTCTCTCCGGACGTTTAGCCGCGTACACCGCGGAAGGGATTACGCGCCGCCTGCGCGACTTCCTCTTCGACCACATCCAGCGGTTGAGTTTCTCGTATCACGCCACCACGCCGACCGGCGACCTGATCGAACGCGTCACCTCGGATGTGGATGCGCTGCGCCGCTTTTTCAGCGAGCAAGGCATCGGTGTGGGACGCATCATCCTGCTCTTCGTGATCAACTTTGCAGCAATCATGAACCTGAATCTGAAGCTGGGTTTGGTCTCGGTGATCGTTATTCCGTTCATTCTGGTCGTTTCGTTATGGTTCTTCAAAAAAGTAACGAAGGCATACGAGGAATACCAGGCGCAGGAAGCGATCCTCTCCACCACCCTGCAGGAAAACCTGACGGGTGTACGCGTGGTGAAAGCCTTTGCCCGGCAGGACTATGAAAAATCAAAGTTCGAGAAGGACAACTGGGGCAAGTTCCTCAAAGGAAAAATATTGTTGTTCATGCACTCGATGTTCTGGCCCCTCTCAGATATTGTCCTTGGCTTTCAAATGTTGTTCGGGTTCATGTACGCCGCCAACATGGCGATCCGTGGAGAGATCACCGTCGGTATGTACATCGCATATGTTGGCTTGGTGGTGTGGTTGATCTGGCCCATTCGCAACCTTGGGCGAATAATCGTCTCCGCTTCAACAGGATTGGTCTCGTACGGCAGGCTTATGGAGGTGGTGAGACAGGCGCGTGAACTGCTCCACGATGGAGCGTTCCAGCCGACGAGTCCGGTGCGAGGCGATATTGTCTTCGAGAATGTTTCGTTCATGTACTCGGACGGCAAGTCGAACGCGTTGAAAAACATCTCCTTCCACGTAAAGCCGGGGCAGGCTGTTGCATTGCTCGGGTCCACGGGATCGGGAAAGACCTCGCTGGTGAACCTGCTGCCGCGTTTCCACGAATACACCGGTGGGCGCATACTGCTCGATGGCGTGGAAATGAAAGATTACTCGCGCGCCTTTCTGCGAAAGCAGATCGGCATCGTGGAGCAGGAACCGTTCCTGTTCAGCCGTTCGATTCGTGAGAATATCACCTACGGGGTTGGGCGTGAGGTTTCGCAGGAGGAGGTCGAACGCGCCGCAAAAGCCGCCGCCATCCATGATGTGATCCTGTCATTCCCGGATGGCTACAAGACCATCGTCGGCGAAAAAGGCGTAACGCTCTCCGGCGGGCAGAAGCAACGCGTGACGATCGCGCGCACACTGTTGAAGAATCCGCGCATCTTGATACTCGATGACTCGACATCATCTGTTGACACGGAAACGGAAGCGGAGATTCGCGCCGCGCTGAACGGGCTGATGGAAAATCGCACGACCTTCATCATCGCGCATCGCATCCAATCGGTGATGATCGCCGACCTGATCCTTGTGTTGGACAAAGGCGAAGTGATTCAGATGGGAACGCATGAGGAATTGCTTTCTCAGGTGGATGGGATGTATCGTCGAAT
>CAZFDL010000248.1:0-3674 GCA_964517905.1 uncultured Anaerolinea sp.
ATCAATCACGTCGCGGTGGTGGTGGACGACATGGACAAAGCCCTGTCGTTCTGGCGCGACGCGTTGGGAATCGAACTGCACGAACTGCGTGACGTGCCTGCGGAGAAATCTCGCGTGGCGTTTCTTCCGCTTCCGGGCTCCGAAGTGGAACTGGTCCAGCCCACGTCAGATGATTCGGGCATTGCAAAGTACCTCGCCAAGCGCGGACCCGGCCTGCACCACATTTGCCTCGAAGTGGATGACATCGCAGGTATGATGACACAATTAAAATCGAAAGGCGTGCGCCTCATCAATGAAGAACCGCGCACCGCATCCGACGGAAAGAAGTACGCGTTCATCCACCCCGAAAATACTTCGGGGGTCTTGGTTGAACTATATCAACTTTAACTGCTCCCGCCGCCGTCCTCGGCAGCGGGGACGCCGCCGAGAGCAACCTAACTATGCTCGATCACATCGAATCCACCCTGCGCGACCAATGCGGTTTGAATAAAGACCAGCCCATCATCGCGGGCGTCTCCGGCGGACCCGACAGCCTGTGTTTGATGGAGGCGCTGCGCAAGGCGGGTTATCGCGTCATCGTGGCGCACTTCAATCACAAACTGCGTCCCGATTCCGATGCGGACGCGAACACCGTCGAGCAGACTGCCGGGCGGTTGAATCTCAATTGGGTCATCGAAAAGGGCAGCGTCCGTGAATTTGCGGAGGCGCAAAAATTGTCCATTGAAGAAGCCGCGCGTACCATGCGTTATCGTTTCCTCATGGCGCAGGCGCGGCGGTTCAACGCGCAAGCCGTGGCGGTCGGCCACACCGCAGACGATCAGGTAGAGACGGTGCTGATGCACTTTCTGCGCGGCGCGGGACTTGCCGGACTCAAGGGCATGACGCATCGCACGATCATCCACACGTTCGACACAGATATTCCCATCGTGCGCCCATTGCTCGACGTGTGGCGCGAGGAAACCATCGTCTATTGCGCGGCGAACGGGCTGCGGCCGCGGCACGACCCCACCAACGCCTCGCTCGATTTTTTCCGTAACCGCCTGCGCCACCTGCTGATCCCCTCGCTCGAGTCGTACAACCCGCGTTTCCGTGAAGTCGTCTGGCGCACATCGCGTTCGTTGGCGGGAGATCATGAGATCCTCGTGCAGTTGATCGATGATGTGTGGAAGCAGGTGGTGACGCAGGAGGCGAAGGATTTCGTTGCCTTCGACGTTTCCGCGCTGACCCAGCATCGCCTCGGACTCCAACGGAACCTGATTCGCCGCGCCATGGAGCGACTCCACCCCGACAACCTCGACGCGGGCTTCGTCACTCTCGAACGCGCCACCGATTTCATCACCGATCCCGAGCGCCGCACGCGCATGGACCTGACGAAGGGTTTGCATTTGTTGCGCGAGGGTACGCTCCTCTACGTTGTGGCAGGGCACATCACATTGCCCGTGGAACGCTGGCCCCAACTGCCCGACGAAAAGCCTGTGATCCCGTTGCAGATTCCCGCGCAGGTGGAATTATCTGGTGGTTGGAAATTCAATTGCGAACGCTGGAACATCGCTTCGCTGGCGATGGAAGAAGCAAGAGCGAACGAAGATCCATTTCAAGTGTGGCTGGATGCGCGCGAACTTTCCGAGTCGCTTGAGCTGCGCGCGCGGCAGGAGGGCGACCGCTTCGAGCCGCTCGGCATGGACGGTCACGAAACGAAACTATCCGATTTCTTCATCAATGTGAAACTGCCGCAGCGCGCGCGCGACCGTTGGCCCCTCTTGTGCATGGGTGAGCGCGTGGTGTGGGTTCCCGGTTATCGTCCCGCGCATCCGTTCCGCCTGACGGAGTCCACGCGGCAGGCGTTGTATTTTTCGTTGACGAGGGGATGATCTAAAACCCGGTGGTTGAGTAGTGGCGCTGTTCGTTGGCGCCACGTATCGAAACCACCGCGTTCGATTCCAACGAACGATTTGCATTTACCTGCTGGTTTCGATACGTCCCGCGAAGAGCGCGCGGGACTACTCAACCAGCGGTTTATCCTTTGTTTCCCGCCAGTTTTTGCAACTTAATGAACAACTCGCGCCATTGGATCTTCGACACGCCGAGTTTCTGGCGGATCGCATCCGGTTCGACGCCGGCGCGGTAATCGTTGAGCGCGCTCGTCCAGCGGCACATGTCGAAGGAGAGGTGTTTGGTGAGTCCCGCTTCCCTGCCGATGTCTTCGAGCAGATATTCCAGCCGCCGCGGCGACCACGGAAAGAGTTTGTCTTCGGGCGTATATTGGGCGGCGTATTCCTCGTAGGCGGGAACCCAGTCGCCAGGGAGAACCAGCTTCCGTTCCTTGTAGCGATTCGTCGGCGTCGCATATTTGATGAAGACCTGCGGTCCGTTGGGCGAATCCAATTCGAGATGTTCGAGTTTGATTCCGAGCGTCTCGCTTTTTTTAATTCCAGTGGACAGCAAAAGATACACCAGCGCGTATGGACGGGCATCCGGCTTGGTCGCGCGGCGGTGACGGTCCGCGGCGAGGAGAACTTCGTCGTATTCTTTGGGAGTCAGCACGGTGGGGATGGGGCTGATGGCGGAGCGTTGCGCGACCTTTTCGGCGGGGTCGACGACCAGCACGCCGAACTTGTGCAGCCAGCGGAACAGCGACTTGGTGGCGGTGATGCGCCGCGCCAGCGTTTTCGGACTGCACGGCACGTCGCGCTCTTTTTCCATCCATTCGAAGTAGCGGTTGAGGTCTTTGGTGGTGACTTTGCCGAGGGTCACATCTTCGGGCAGGAACGTGGTGAGCAGGCGCACATCCGAGAGGAAGGCTTTGATCGTGTTCGGCGAGCGTCCCTGATCCGAGAGGTAACTTTCCCACGAGTTGATCGCGGTGGCAAGGGGCGTGTTCTGGTTCAGGTGCGAGGTGAGTTTCTCAGGCATGACATCTCCTGTTCTTCGTGTAGTTTAGCCGGGAAAGGAGGAGGTGTCAACGGGGGTTTGATGATTCATAATGCTTCGAATACAATTCGAATTTATTATGTCAAATAATAAAACCGTCTGGTCTTCTGAAAACGGAGATTTGCGAAAAACGCCCTCACCCCGTCCTCCCCTTCGGGGTGCTTCGCGATCACCCGAGGGGAGAGAGGGAGTCGCGGCAAATCAGCTAACCGTCTACCTACACCGCGAATCGGCGGGGAGGGGCGGCAAGGCTGTGACGCTGGTGAAGAATCTCGTGTTGCCTGCGGAAGAGATGAAGTCACTCGCGAAGCGGCTGAAGCAAGAATGCGGCACGGGCGGGACGATTAAGAATGGGATGATCGAGATCCAAGGCGAGCACCGCGAGCGAATCGCAGGTGTATTGTCGAAGTTGGGTTACAAGGTCATGATCGCGGGCGGATGAAATAGTAGAGGCGACAGGCCTGTCGCCCCTACTGTTTTACGGAAGTATTGCAATCGCTTCGATCTCGATCAGGTATTTTTCGTCTACCAAGTCA
Organism: uncultured Anaerolinea sp.; assembly: GCA_964517905.1. GTDB lineage: Bacteria > Chloroflexota > Anaerolineae > Anaerolineales > Villigracilaceae > Defluviilinea. The sequence goes on from CAZFDL010000248.1 coordinate 3,468, forward strand.
GCGACGACGGTCGCGCGGGCGGGGCGCGGTTCGGGGAAGTATTCCATGTAGATGGGGTTATACACTTGAAGGAATTCTACTTTGGTAATGTATACGGTTGTTTTCACCACGTCCTTGAAATCGCAACACGCGGCGCGCAATACCTTGCCGATATTTTCAAGCACGAACCGCGTTTGCTCTTCGATGGTCGCGCCGATTCCGCCATCG
>CAZFDL010000249.1:0-3664 GCA_964517905.1 uncultured Anaerolinea sp.
CCGTGTTCAACTACCCCACGCTGGCAGAGTGCTACAAGACCGCCGCGTTCGACGGGATCAATCGGCTGGGGGCGTGAGAGTAGATACTTCTCAAGAAATTTCCGAAAACTGGAGGCAAAATGATTCGAAGGGAATATTGTGAAGTTGATTTCGATGGAGGTGTAACATATGTGTGGTTTTACGATGAAGCAGGAAATTATATTGACAATCCAACCAAGCACCCGAGGCTTGGAGTTCAATTAGCAAAACTAGGACATGATGGTTGGGAATTAGTCTCTACATGGTGGAGAAGTGAAAGAAAAGTCACTTATATGCTAAAGAGACCTGCAAATTCAGAATGGTCAGATGCCGACAGGTCCAAAGCAGAAGAACAATATCGAAAGAATCATCCAAAAGATGCAAGATAAATACTTAAATCCCGCCTCCCCTCCGGCGGGATTTTTCTTGTGTACAATTGGGGGAAAATGTCTAAACGAGAGCCGATTGAATAGATTTCGGAGGAGCCGTGCCGCATGATGTTCCTTTGCTCATCAACATAACCCTGGCGCTTACGGTTGCGTTCATCGGCGGGGTGTTCGCCCGCCGCGTTGGGTTGCCCACCATCGTCGGTTATCTTCTGGCGGGCATCGCGATCGGTCCGTTCACGCCTGGTTTTGTCGGCGACCTTCACACCATTCAGCAACTGGCGGAGTTGGGGGTGATCTTCCTGATGTTCGGCGTCGGTTTGCACTTTTCGTTTCGCGACCTGTGGAGCGTGCGCGATATCGCGATTCCCGGCGCGTTGATCCAAACTGCTTTCGCCACCATCTTCGGCTTCGCACTGAGTCAAATGTGGGGATGGACACCGCTGGCAGGGCTGGTGCTGGGGTTGGCGATCTCGGTTGCCAGCACCGTGGTACTTTTGCGCGGACTGATGGACAACTCCCTGCTGAACACATCCCACGGACAGGCGGCAGTCGGCTGGCTGGTCATGGAAGATATTCTCTCCGTGCTGATCTTGATCCTCATGCCGACCTTCGCCGCGAGTTCGGGAGCGTTCAACTGGCAGGCGTTGGCGGTCACGCTCTTGAAATCCGCGGCGTTCATTGCCATCATGTTTTTTGCTGGGACGCGCCTGCTACCCTGGCTTCTCGAAAGAATCGCACATACCCGCTCGCGCGAATTGTTCATCCTTGCAATTCTGGCGATCACGCTCGGCACAGCCATGAGCGCATCGGTGTTATTCGGCGTTTCGCTGGCGCTGGGCGCCTTCGTTGCCGGTGCCATCATCAGCCAGTCGCATTTGAGTCATCAAGTGGGCGCCGATCTATTCTCGTTCCGCGAAACGTTCTCCGTCCTGTTCTTTGTTTCGGTGGGCATGCTTGTCAATCCCGCCTTCTTATGGGAAAACGTTGGGCAGGTGATCTCGCTGAGCGCGTTGGTGGTGCTCGGCAAAGCCCTCATCGTCATTCTAATGGGATTCTTCTTTCCCCGCCCCGCGCGCACGTTTCTTGTGATCGCGGTCGGGTTGAGTCAGGTCGGCGAGTTTTCATTCATTCTTGGTCAGGGCGGCTTATCACTGAACCTGCTGGACTCGAATCAATACTCCCTCATCCTCGCCGCCGCCCTGATTTCGATCACGGTTAACCCCTTTATGTATAGCCTGCTTCCCTGGTTGGAAGCCCGTCTGCGCAGGATTCCCGGTTTCTGGAAGAAACTGGACGCGAACACTCACATTCTCGAGATCAAGAAAGACAAACTGGTCGATCATGCGGTCATCATTGGTTATGGCCGGGTCGGCAGGCACATGGTGGACGTGCTCGAAAAACTCTCTGTTCCCATGCTTGTCATCGAGGGCGATGCGGAACGCATCGGCAGCCTCAACCAGAGAGGCATCCCCACCCTGTACGGCGACGCCAGCAACTCCGAAGTGATGGGACATGCCCGCCTCGATCGCGCCCGCGTTCTGGTTGTCACCATCCCCGATGAAACATCCGCCCAAATGATCGTCACTGCCGCCAGGGACCTGAACCCCGACCTGCCCATCATCGCCCGCGCCAACTCCGAAGAAGGAATCGACCGCCTCGCCAAACTCGGCGCGCAGGATGTCATCCACCCTGAGCTCGAAGGCGGGCTGGAGATCGTTCGACATGCCCTGCTCAAACTCGACTTTCCCGTCCAGGAGATCATCCGTTACATGGATGCCGTACGACGCGACCGCTACGACGTGAACCTCAACACCGAGGAGGAGCATCGCCTGCTCCATGACTTGATCCACGCGAGCGAACAGATCGAAGTTACGTGGTTCACGCTTGACTCGGGAAATCCGCTCATCGGGCGAACCCTCGCCGAGGCGGATCTGCGCGCCCGCACCGGCGCCTCGGTGGTGGCGATCATGCGCGCAGGAGGACTGCTCGCCAACCCCAAATCGCTCACACGCTTCGAGCCGAACGACCGCCTCGGGTTCATCGGCGATGCGGAACAGATCCAAGCCGTTGAAGAGTTATTACTGCAAGGCGCTCCGAGCGAGGCCGGCGTGGAATGGGAAACGTAAAACCGTGAGATACGAAACCGTGCACGGCGTGACCCTCCCCAAGATCGGATTCGGAACCGCACAACTCGGCGGCTTGCCGGATTTCCCCAACCGGGCGAAGACCGATTTCTATCTCGCCGCGTTGCGTTCGGCGTTCGAGATCGGATACACTCACTTCGACACTGCCGAGCGGTACGTGCGCGGTTTCGCCGAGGAATTGATCGGAATGAGCATCCGCGAAAATAATATCCAGCGCGAGAAACTTTTCATCACGTCCAAAGTCTTGCCGGGGTTGTGGAGTTACTCCAAGGTCATCCGCGCCATCGAAGGCAGCCTGCGCCGCCTCGGCACGGAGTATCTCGATCTGTATTTGGTGCATTATCCCAATCCGTTCGCCTCCATGAAAGAAACGTTCCGCGCCTTGAATCAATTGGTGCGCGAAGGCAGGATCCGGAGCATCGGCGTCAGCAATTTCAATTTGAGGCAACTTCAAAATGCACAAAGACTTTCCGAAACACCCATCCGTACCAACCAGGTCGCCTACAATATTTTCTTCCGTTATTTTGCCAAAAAAGGCTTGCTCGAATATTGCCGGCAAAACGACATCATTCTCACGGCATCCATGCCCGTGAAGATCAACAACAAAGGCATTCGCGCCAACCAGGTCATTCAATCCATTGCAAAGGCACACGTGGCAACTCCGTTCCAGATCGCGCTGGCGTGGCTCGTTGCCCAGCCGCGCGTGATCACGATTCCGATGTCGTTCAACCCTCAGCACCTGAAAGAAAACTTCGATGCGGCTGATATTGAATTGACGCAACCTGAGATGGAGCAATTGAACAAGCTTGCCTCATGAAAACAGAAACCGTTCGTACCCTCACTCTCCCCAAGATCGGATTCGGCGCGTGGCGAATCGGAGGCGGATCATCGCCCAACCGCTCGCTCGATTCAAAGTCGCTCACTGCGCTTCGGTCCGCCCTTGAGGTTGGGTACACCCACTTCGACACCGCCGAAATGTACGCGGGCGGGCACAGCGAGGAACTGGTCGGGCAGGCAGTCCGCGAGTCAGGGAAGACGCGTGAGGAGGTGTTCATCACATCCAAGGTGACGCCGAGTCACTTGAAATATGATGATGTGTTGAAGGCGTGCGAA
>CAZFDL010000250.1:0-3648 GCA_964517905.1 uncultured Anaerolinea sp.
CGCTTGCGGGAACAATGAGCCATCTGTCACTTCGACTCCGCTCCCCACCGAGACTCCCCTCATTCCGCCCACGCTCACGGCCACTGCGACCATTCCGCTTGTTGTTCTCATCCTGCCCGCCGACCTGGATGCCGAAGCCTCGAATCTCTACCAAAAAACGGTGTACGATCTGGCACAGGCTTCGGGCTGGCGTTTTCAAGTCCGCAATTCGATGAGCCCCGAAGAGACGAGTGAACCCGGCTTGCAAGTCGTGATCGCCTTCCCGCCGGACCCGGGGGTTGCCGCGCTTGCCGCCGCCGCGCCGCAGGTGCAATTCCTCGCGATCAACATCCCCGGTATCGCCGCCGCTGGGAACGTCAGCGCGCTCGGCGATAACACGCAGTCTGATTTCCCCGCGTTCCTCGCGGGGTACACCGCCGCCATGATCACCGATGAATATCACATCGGTATGATGATTCCCAAGGATAACCCGGATGCGCAACGCGCCGCCGCGGCGTTCCGCAATGGAATGGTCTATTATTGCGGGTTATGCAGGGTGATCTACTTCCCTGCATTCTGTCTCGTTGAGAATTTACAGTCTTGTTATCCTCAATACATCGACATCCCATCCAATGAAGACCCGGCGCGCTACGGTCCGTATGCCGATTATTTGATCCTGCAACGCGATGTCGACACGATTTTTGTCCATCCCGGCGTTGCCGAGCCTGATCTACTGACCTACATCGGTACGACAGGCGCTTCCCTCATTGGAACATTCACCCCGGAAGAACGCCCCGGCGGATGGGTGATGACGATTCAACCCGATGTGATCAAAGCGATCCAAAATGCGTGGCCTCAATTGATGGCTGGGGAGGGGGGCCTTGCGGTTCAATCCCCCTTGGGGTTGAGCGACATCGACCCCGTCCTGCTACCCCCCGGAAAGCAACGCCTCGTGCAGGAAACCCTTGATAGGTTGCAAAGCGGCTTGATTTTCACCGGTGCAACTCCCTGAGTCGACCCAAAACCCTCGTGAACGTCACGAGGGTTTTGGTTTCAAAGGAGGAGAAGAGAAATGAACGCTACACAGAAGTAGATACGCCTGCCGGCGATAATCGTCCTCGGCGTTGGCCATGTCCCAGCCATGCCATGGCTTTGACGACCAGCACGGCAGGATTCACGGGTTTCATCAGATATTCATCCGCCACGGTTTCGTTGGCTTCGAACGCCAATTGAGCGGTATTGGCAGATACGAGAAGCAGGATCGGTCCGTTGCTGGCTTTGCGCAAACCGCTCAGCAATTCTGTCCGCTCAGGTTTGGTGATCTGCATGTCCACGAGCATGAGCGAGGGCGCCACGAGGCGCGCGGTCTGCAGCGCCGTCCGCACGTGCGATTCGGTGAGAACGATGCAATTCCGCTGGCTGAACAGCGGATCCAACGCGGCAATCGAGCTTGTCTCATCGCAGACGATCAGCACGGTGTGGAGGGGGACAGTATCGGATTCGGTTTTCCAGGCTACCATAGGAATGCCTCACATTCTGGTAACTTGACGGGGAACCAAGCGGCGTGTTACACTCGCGCCATACAAAATTCTTAAGAAAGGAGGCGCACGTTCCATGATAATGAACCATGAATTGACGAGTTTCTTCCGTACCGCACAAGGTGCTGTCGATTTCGTTCCCTCTCGTAGTGCGCCTGCTGTCCGTTAATTTACACGAACCCAAATTAACAGCCGCGGTGCACTCGCCCGTGGCTGTTTTTTTATCCGGTCTCGAATGCCATGGGTAACTGCCCGTGGCTTTTTTTGTACGAGGAAAGTGTCTATGAAAATGCGAACCTATCAAGGATCGAACGATCTGGAATCCATGCTCAACTTGCTTTCGCAGGGATGCAAGGCGGACAATGGCACCTACTACGTCCACCGCGGTGATCTGCAGTGGTGGCTGTTTTATAATGACGATCTGCAGGAGGTCTGGAAATCCCAAATTCAATTGTGGTTCGAGGCTGATGAATTGATCGGCTGGGCGTTGCTATCGCCGAACGAAGATGCCTTCGACGTTTTCATCCTGCCCGACCTGCGCGGCACTGTCCGCGAACGCGAGATGTTAGGCTGGGCTGTCGACCAGATGTCTTCGCTCGACGAATTGAACAACGTCTGGGTTGGCGAGACTGACGAGGTGCGGATTCTCTGGTTCGAGGATAACGGATTCACCCCGCAGCCGAATCACTTCGTTCATTTCAAAAGGTCGTTGGCGCGCCCAGTGGACGAAATCCCGTTACCCGAAGGGTTCAGCATCCGCTCCTCGCGCGGAACTGAAGAGGACGCGCGGTTAAGAGCCGCCTGTTCGCATGCGGCATTCCGGTCCGGTAAGCCGTTCGAGAACTACTGGCGCCGAACATTGCGGTTGATGCAATCGCCGGTGTATGTGCCCGAAAATGAGATCTTCGTCATGTCGCCTGAAAGCGAGGTCGCAGCATTCTGCATCGTATGGACAGACGAACTGAACCAACTCGGTCACTTTGAGCCGGTGGCGACCCACCCGAAATATCAGCGGAGAGGCTTGGGCAAGAGTCTGCTTTACGAAGGCTTGCGCAGGCTCAGGTCCGAGGGCATGACCGTGGCGGACGTCTGCGCAGACCACGATAACGAATCCGCGATCCGCTTGTACGAATCGGTCGGCTTTCGAAAATCAAAACGATTATTGACCTACAAAAAAAGAGGAAAACATGAACACAACGCTTGAACGACAGAACCTTCTTCCGCTGCCTGCGGGCTACAGCGCACGCGGCGGAAGCATTGACGATCACAAGATCGCTTTCGACCTGTTGAATATTCACTCACAACATATGAACGGGTGCAATGACTTGAACGATCCGGAGTTGATCCGGCTCGACTGGTTGAATGAAGGATTTAACCCCGAGACCGACCTGCATCTGGTCTTTGCTCCCGACGGCATGCTTGTGGCTTTTGTGGAATGCTGGTTGAATCATGAGCCGCCCGTTCACCCGTGGATCTTTGGATGCGTCCATCCCGACCATTGGGGCAGGGGCATCGGCGGTCACATCGTCACCTGGGCGGAGGATCATGCGCGTCTTGCACTCGAGAGATGCGCGCCCGAGCTGCGCGTGGGGCCCCGCTCCGGTGCGGAGGCTCACAATGAAAAAGGTGTCGCGCTGTTCGAGGGGCTCGGCTGGAAACACATTCGATCGTACTATCGCATGGTTGCTGACCTGCCTGCCGCACTTGAACCCCCCGTTTTCCCGGAAGGAATCGTGGTCCGCCCGTATAACCCCGAAACGGAATTCGAGCAGGTCTACCAGACATTCGTGGCTACGTTCAAAGATCATTTCGGATTCATCGAACAGCCGCTTGAAAAAGGGCTGGCGGAATTCAGACATAATTTTGTAGAAGAGCCCGGGTATGATGCGAACGTGTGGTTTGTGGCCATGCACGGAGACGAAATGGCAGGCATCTGCATTTGCCGTCCCGAAGACCCGGAAGATTCAGAGGCCGGTTGGGTGAGCGAACTGGGTGTCCGCCGCGAATGGCGCAAACGCGGACTTGGTTATTCACTGCTAAAACATGCCTTTGCCGCCTTCCATGCCGCTGGCAAAAAGCGCGCAGGCTTGGGCGTGGATGCGAGCAGCCTCACCGGCGCGTTGAAGTTGTA
>CAZFDL010000251.1:0-3612 GCA_964517905.1 uncultured Anaerolinea sp.
GAGAGGTACACCATCGGGCGGATGGCGATCGCGTCATCAATGACCACCACGCGTTTTTGCATTGCGCCGACACCCAGAATTCCACATTGCGGTTGGTTAATAACAGGGTAGGCGAATAGCGACCCGCTGATGCCGTGATTGGTCAGCGTAAATGTGCCGCCTTTCACTTCGTCGGGTTGTAGTTTTTTTGTCCGTGCACGATTCGCCAGGTCGTTGACCGCGCGCGCCATCGCCAGCAGGGACAAATTATCGGCATCCTTGATGACAGGCACGATCAGCCCTTCCTCGCCGAGTGACGTTGCCATGCCGAGATTGACCGCCTTGTGAACCAGCACGCCCTCGTCTGTCCATGACGAGTTGACGATGGGATAAGTCTTTAATCCCGCAACAATTGCCATCATGAAATATGCGGTGAACGTGAGGTTGACCCCGTCACGTGAGAAGATCTCCTTATTGGCAGAGCGATGCTTTACCACGCGTTGCATATCCGCTTCCATCACCGTCAACACATGCGGAGACGTTTGCTTCGACATGACCATATGTTCCGCGATGGATTTGCGAATGGTGGAGTGTTTGATAAATTGGTCGCCAGCAACGGGTTTAATGTTGGAAGGTTGCAGGTTTACAGGTTGCACTGCCCGACTTTCGACCTTTGACCTGTGACCTTCAACATACGACAGCACATCATTCTTTGTAATGCGTCCGTTCAAGCCCGATCCCTTCACTTGTTGTAAATTCACCCCATGCTCTGCTGCGATCTTCGCTACGACGGGAGAAATAAAACCTAAATCGCTGTTTGCGCTTGGTGGTTGATAGTTGACAGCAGGCTGAGCGCTAACCGTTGACGGCTTTGCTTCCTGCAATTTGGAACTTGGAACTTGACCACTCGAAACCTCAACCGATTCGCCCGGTTTTCCAATAAATGCCAACACGGCGCCTACCTTTGCAGGGAGTCCCTCCTCTGCAACGATTTTCAACACCGTCCCAGACGCGGGTGCAGGGATTTCGGTGTCCACTTTATCGGTGTTCACTTCGAGTAAAGGCTCCAACTCCTTGACCGAGTCGCCTTCTTTTTTCAGCCATTTGATGACGGTTACTTCCTCAACGCCTTCGCCGAGTAATGGGACGAGTACTTTGGTTGCCATGAATCCTCCGAGTTTCCAGTTACCAGTTACCAGTAACCAGTTAATCAACGAAATATTCAGCTTGCGATTCGTGGACCCCGCGAGCTGGTGGGTTGCAAAACATAGGCGCCTTGTCAATCATACTTCCCAATAACCTTCCAACATCACGGCATTTTTCCACAAGATGAGCAGATTTTTCACGAGAAATATAACCGCAATCTTCAGCAGTTTTTATCCAGTGTTGAGTCTCATGGTGTTCGCCATCTGAATCAGTGAGTTTACTGATGAAATGCTTTTCATAAGGGCGTTTCGCCCATGCTTCGGCAATTTGTGCGCCCACTGAGCGGGATGAACGACGGACTTGGTCAGTTAATGAATAGGTTTCTTCTTTCGGAAACGATCTTGTCATGTCAAAGATTTCTTGTGCTAAAGCCCTTGCTTTCTGATACACAATCAGATCCCGATGACTTTTTGCGTATCTCGTCTCTGTCATACTTCCTCACTTGCTACTGGTCACTGGTTACTGGTCACTTGATCACTGGATACTTACTAGGATCGACTTCGTTCATCATTTCATACACCGCATCGAACACCGTCTCTGCGCTGGGCTTTGACCAATAATCACCATCACTCCCATACGCGGGACGATGCGCCTCACCGGGCAGGGTTCTCGGCGCAGAGTCAAGATGAAAATAGCCGCCTTGCTTCTCGATGACTTCCTGCAGCATGTACGCGGTCGTGCCGCCGGGGACATCCTCATCCACGAACAAAACGCGGTTGGTCCTCTTGAGCGCTTCCACGATCTTGCCATGAATGTCGAACGGCAACAGCGACTGCACGTCAATCACTTCAATCTCGATCCCGACTTTCGACAATTTCTCCGCCGCGTCCATCACAATGCGACAACACGCGCCGTAGGTGACCACGGTCACATCCGTCCCCTCGCGAATAACCTCCGGGACACCCAGCGGAACGGTAAACTCGCCGATGTTGTCAGGCAGTTTTTCTTTTACGCGATAACCGTTCAACACTTCAACAACAACCGCAGGTTCGTTCGCTTTCAGCAACGTATTGTAGAAACCAGCGGCGCGCGTCATGTCCCGCGGCACGAGTACGTGGATTCCACGGATCAAATGAATTAAGCCTGCCATTAAGGAGCCCGAATGCCAGATGCCTTCGAGGCGATGACCGCGCGTGCGCACGATCACAGGTGATGCCTGCCCGCCCGCCGTACGCCAATGCAGTGACGCCAGATCGTCGGACATGATCTGCAACGCGTACAAAATGTAATCGAGATACTGGATTTCACAAATCGGTCGCAGTCCGCGCATTGCCATGCCGATCGCCTGCCCCATGATGGTCGCTTCACGAATGCCGGTGTCGCTCACGCGCAGGTCGCCGTATTTTTCCTGCAAGCCCTTGAAGCCCTGATTCACGTCGCCCAGTTTGCCCACATCTTCACCGAATGCGATCACGCGGGGATCACGCGCGAGCATGGCATCGAAACCCGCGTTGACGATCTCGAATCCCATCAACGTGTGGGACGAGTCGGAGTAGGCGGGCTTAACTTCAGGGACAGAAACAGCCGTCCCGTTGTAGAGATGCGAACTGTAGCGCTCGCGATTGACCCCGTCCTGTTCGGTCTTCCACTGGATTAATATCTGCTTCGATGGATTTGATTCATCGCGCAGGATTCGCAGCGCTTCATGCGCCGCGCTGTGCACGTCACGCCTGAAGGGCGCAGGGAGGGCTGACAGCCGCTCTTTGATCTGATTCAACTCGTCGGCATGACTCGAACTGCCGGCGATCTCGTCGAGCATGTCCATCACGTGACCACGCTCTTCCAGGATCGGATTCAAATACGCGCCCCATGCCACCTTGCGGATTCTTTCGACGATCTCGTGATCTTCACTCTCCCACTGCTTGACCTCGTTTTCGGTCGTGACCTTGTTTTCTAGCATCCACTCTTTCATTTTATGAATGCCGTCGAACTCTTCTTCGAACTTCAATCGCTCAGTGGATTTATATCGCTCGTGACTCCCCGACGTCGAATGCCCCTGTGGTTGTGTGACCTCGGTGACGTGCACCAGCGCGGGGATGTGAAATTTGCGCGCGATCTCCGCCGCGTGCGCATACGTTTCGATGAGCGCGGGATAATCCCACCCGCGCACCTGAAGGAGCTCATACCCGCGCTGACATTCAGGTTCCGGGCAATCGTCGCGCCTGAAACCCTCCAAAATAGAGTGTATGTTTTCCTTGACCATCTGGAATTGATTCGGCACAGAGATGCCATAGCCATCGTCGTACACCGTGATAACCGCAGGCGCTTGCAGCACACCGATGGCATTGATCGATTCCCAAAAAATGCCTTCCGCTGTGGATGCGTTGCCGATGCTAGCCCACGCCACTTCATCGCCGTTGTGTGAAAACTGGGTGAATTGCTTAAGTTCGTCGAGCCCGCGGTACACGACCGAGGCATACGCCAGCC
>CAZFDL010000252.1:0-3599 GCA_964517905.1 uncultured Anaerolinea sp.
CTCGGCGTGTTGATCGCCGATTATGCAGGTCTGCTTGGCATCGAAGCCGTCACCATCGAAGCCGCGGGTGCTTCGGGCGGTGCGGCATTCCGTCAGGGCTATCTCGCTATCGCGAGCGGCATGGTGGATGTAGCCCTCGTGCTCGGAGTGGAAAAATTCACCGACAAGGTCGGCCCCGGCGTGGAAGCCGCGCTGTCAACAACCAGCGACTCGGACTATGAAGCGATACAAGGGATGACTCCCACCGCGCAAGCCGCGCTCTTGATGAAGCGTTACATGCACGAATATCAAGTTCCTACCGATGGGTTCGCGGGTTTTGCTTTGACCGCTCACGCAAATGGAGTCGCCAATAAAAATGCGATGTTTAGGAAAGCGATCAAGCCTGAGACCTACGCCAAAGCGGAAATGGTCAGCGACCCGCTGAACATGTTCGACATGGCTCCCAACGCGGATGGCGCAGCGGCGATTGTGCTAACTCGAAGGGAACTGTTGCCAAGTAATTTTTCACATCCACTGGTGAAGATCGCTGGCTCGGCGGCATCTTCTGACACATTGGCATTGCACGATAGAAAAGACATGCTGTACTTCGACACTGCCCAAATCTCCGCGGGCAAGGCGATGAAACAGGCTGGCGTTATTTTGGACGGTATCGATTTCTTTGAATATCACGATGTGTTCAGCATCTACGCCGCATTGCAACTTGAAGCGGTTGGGTTTGCAATTAAGGGGAAGGGATGGAAGCTCGCCGCGGATGGCTTGATAGGGCTGGGGTCTGGAGACCCCAGCCAAGCGCGTCGAATCCCCTGTGCGACGATGGGCGGCATGAAAGCCCGCGGATTCCCCGGCGGAGCCGCGGGCGTGTATCAGGCTGTCGAGGCGGTGGTACAGCTTCGGGGTGAGGCTGAAGCGAACCAGATCCCGAACGCGAGGACCGCGTTGGTCCAAAGTCTCGGCGGTCCCGCGTCCACGGCGGTGAGTCATATCCTACAAAAATTGGATTAAGTTGCACGCCCCAGTGAATTAATTAATCGTCCCGCAGTTGAACTGCGGGACGATCTGTGTCTGTAATAATTTGCCTCTTCCAAAATTCTGAGGGTCGGGGGTACAATCCAGCCAATCCGAAATTATATATAATGTACAATCTCAAGGAGACCGAATGACAGGCTTCACCCCCGGTCGAAGATGGCAACCCGCCTACCTCCCATTTCAAAAAGAAACGTTCGGAGAGCGCGCCCTACGTGTGCTCGAGTATAGCGTAAAGGGTCCGCTGTTCGGGTGCCGCATGTGTGGGAACTGCCTGCTCGCAGAGACCGCGCTGGTCTGCCCGATGGAATGTCCGAAAGGCTTGCGAAACGGTCCGTGCGGCGGCTCGACATCGGAATATTGCTACGTGGACAAAAGCCGCCCGTGTGTTTGGTATACGATATACGAACGCTCGTTTGCATGGGGGCGCGAAGATTTGTTGCTCGAAGTGTTGCCGCCGCTCGATTGGGAAAAAGTGGGTAAAGATTCGTGGAGCGCGATTTTCAAGAATGCATGGAATATCGGCGCAAAGAAAATTTTCATCGGATTATTATCGAAAGAGACTCGCCCACAGACCGTAGATGGGATCTTCCGCCCTGTGCGACAGCCCGAATGGTGGAAAGGCGATTCAGACTATCATCCGCCCGCGTACACCGAACCCGCTTCAGACCTACAACGGAGGCTGGTCGCCGGTGAATTTGTCGTCACCGCCGAGGTAACGCCTCCGCTCTCGGCTTCCACAGACAAGTTGATCCGCAATATCGAGATGGTGAAGAACCTGGTGACTGCGGTGAACTTCACGGACAATCAAAGCGCCACACCGCGTATGTCGTCGTGGGCGTGCAGTCAGGTGGCGATGAATCAGGGCGCGGAACCGGTCCTGCAAATGTCAGCGCGCAATCGTTCGCGTGGAACTGTGCAAAGCGAGATCATCGGCGCGACAGCGCTCGGCGTGCGGAATGTGCTGTGTGTGACAGGCGATAGTGCGAAAATGTCGCCTTCTCCGCGCGACCAGATGGATATCAACGACCTGGACGCGATCCAGATGTTGTGGGTGTTGCGAAAGATGCGTGACGAGGGTAGATATCTCGATGGGCGCGAGATCAAGTCTCCGCCGATGTTCTTTCTTGGCGCGGCTGCTTCGCCATTCTCTTCGAATGTGAAGTTTCAGGCACTGCGCGAGCAGAAGAAGGTCAACGCTGGCGCGCAGTTCTTCCAAACGAATTTGATCTTCGATGTGGACGGCATGGAGAACTGGTTGAACGAACTCGCTAAACGAAATGTGTTGGATAAGGTTTATATCCTGGCTGGAGTCACACCCATCAAGAGTTTGAAGATGGGACAGAAACTGGCGGATATTCCCGGAGTGTATTTACCAAAAGAAATTTTTCATCGCATCGAAGTTGCAGATCGGGCAGGAAATGCACAAGAAGAAGGCATTCAAATCGCGCTGGAGATCATCGGCAAAATACACGGATTCGAGAAGCAGGGCATTCACGGAATCCATTTGATGCCTGTGGGCTGGGACGAGGTCATTCCACGCATCGTAACGGAGGCGGGGCTGGCTTCAAAACATGTATTGTTTGACAGCACAGCAAGGGAGTTGACTCATGCACACACAGTTGAAAAGTAACACCAAAAGCGTGACCATTGGTCACGACAAGCCGTTCGTCGTCATCGGAGAAAAGATCAACCCGACGGGAATCAAAAAGCTGGGTCAAGCGCTCGTTGACCAGAATTTTGAATATGTGCAACATCTGGCAAAACGGCAGGTTGCCTGGGGCGCGGACGTGCTCGATGTCAACGTCGGGCATCCACAAATTGACGAAGCTGAGATCATCCCAAAGGTGGTACAAGCCATCCTCGAAGTGGTAGATGTGCCGCTATGCATCGATTCAAACGAACCGAAGATCCTTGAAGCGGGTTTGAAGGTCGCGCCGGGAAAGCCTTTGGTGAATTCGGTCAATGGCGAAGACAAACAACTGGCCACCGTTTTACCCATTGTGAAAGATCGAGGCGCGGCGGTGATCGGGATGGCGATCGGTAACGAGGGCATCCCACCCACAGCAGAGGGGCGTCTCGCCGCGGCGGGGAAAATCATTGAATATGCCGCGAAAATGGGAATCCCTGCGGAGGACATTATCATCGATCCGCTGGTGATGACGGTGGGACACAACAGCCAGGCGGCGTTGGTGACGTTGAAATCCATTGAATTGATCAAAAAGGAATACGGGGTGAATATGAGTCTGGGCGCGAGCAACGTCTCATTCGGTCTTCCGGACCGTCATTCGGTGAACAGCGCGTTCCTTGCGTTGGCAATTCAAGCGGGGGTAACCTGTTCCATCACCGACGCGATCAAGTTGGGAAATTCCATCAAGGCGATTGATTTGTTATTAGGCAAAGACGCCAACTCGATGCGGTATCTGAAATATTTCCGCGCAATGGAGAAGTTGAGGGAGGAGGAGAGTAAGAAGTAATTAATAAGTAGTAATTGGGGAGGGAGAGAATTGGAGAACGGAAGAACACCGTCCCTACTCGACCAACGGGTATGGCTTTGAATTGAGAATCAATTCATT
>CAZFDL010000253.1:0-3592 GCA_964517905.1 uncultured Anaerolinea sp.
GTCTCCACTTCGGGTTTGCCGTTGTGCATTAATGCAAAGGGAACAGCCTGCAACCACAACGATTCCGGCCCGAACTTTCGAGCGTAGCTGAACAGGATCCACCCGCGGAAAATAAATTCCCAGCCGAGCAGGTCAAGGAACGTCGTCCACGGGAGACCGTTCACGTGCGGCTGATAATATTTTTGCATGGCCGGGTCGCCGCTCCCGAGGAAATAGATCACAGGAGCCATGCCGCAAATTCCGATCGCTGTGATCGCGAGCCCGGCTTTCCAATCGCCCAAAGATAAGCCATATTCCCTGGGATTCTCCCGGAAGATGACAAGGATAAAGAAAAGCGGAATGATCAGATAGAGTACCACCCGAAACCAATGCCCGAGATGCTCGAACAGAAATCTACGGTGATAGAAATCCATCATGAGCAGGAGCGTTGAAACGACCGTGGTGGTGACGATCTTCCAGTCGAATTTGAGGCGTTCGCCAAGGAGGAGATTCATAGTAATCGAGGCTGATGACAGTTGTTCGGTCTTCAGTACGGAAAGTAGGATCGATTTCCGTCCGGACCCAGAAGCTGGACAATTTTATCCCAATCGCGGACGAGTTCAATTCCCCAGTTGGCAACCAGCAACCATGCAGAGAATAACGCGATGACCACGAGAATTTTTCCTGCTTGTGATTCGCTCCAGCGGAGCGGCAGCGCGCCGAATCCGCTTACCCAAAATTGAGCGGCAAGGACGGCAATGTACGGTACCAGCGCGAGGTGGAAACGATCTTCTGCAAGGATGAATACATGTGGAATAACATATCCTAGAACCAGCAATACCAGCAGAATATGTTCAGGCTTCCAGCGAAGGAGCGACAGCCCCAACGCGGCGGATATCGAAATGACTATAAAAGGAAGTAACATTACGGCTGAGATGGTCAATAGCAAAGGCAGAGGCACATAACCGATCAGGTCGTTCCCGTAGAAATACATCAGGACGCGCTTCTCCAATCCAAAAAAGAAACCGAGGCGGTTGATCGCTAACGGGATGAACCTTTCAGGCTGCGCTTTAATAAACTCAATTGCCTTTTCCGTGCCAACTTTGTCGCGTTCGGCGTCATCGAGGATGGGTAACAGATCCAAAGACGGACCAAACACGAACGAGCCGTTGCCTTGCGGATGATAACCAAGATAGAGGTTATAGCCCATTGAGGTTTCGATGCCGGTGGGTTTACCGTGCAGGATGGAGTTACGAATCACCCACGGCGCGATTGTCATAGCGAAGGCAAGCGCAACAAGGACCGCGCCGCGTTTTTGATTGAGCGAAAACCAAACCCAGAGAATTGCCAGGGCGGCGAAGGCAAGGATTACAGAACGCGTGAGCGCGGTAAGGGCGAGGAGCGCGCCAGAGAGTAGAAAGTGGAAAGTGGTTGGCTTTTCGATGGCAGAAAGAAGGAAGAGGAAAGAGGCGAGGAGGAGAACAAAAAATGGATTTTCTGTACCCAGACCAAGGGGGTAAACAAGGAGAAGAGGATACGCCGCGACAAGCCAGGCAGAGATGCGCGCGACGGATTCGCCCCTCACCCTGCCCTCTCCCAAAGGGAGAGGGAAAAGCCGCATGGCAACCCAATACGTTATCGGTGCGAGCGGTGCGCCAAGGAAGATCGCCTGCGCCAGCCGCGCAGCGAAGAAGCGCGAGAAGTCAATACCGTTTAAAAAATAAACGAGGGCGAGAAAGGCGGGGTATAACGGCGCGCGGAACGAAGTGGGAACACCAAGAATGGGATCATAATCGCTAACGCTGGTCAGGTCGAAGTCCACGAAAGATGCGAGCTGGGCTAAATCCGATTCGGCATACCAGCGGAATCCATGTCCCTGCGCGAGACTGCGCGCCAGCATGTCGTATTGAAACATGTCATCGAGACCGATGCCCAAATCGCGTGCCGCGATCACCGCGAGCAATCGCAAGACCAGGGCAGCGAGATATATTTTGAACGCGAAAGATTTAAACATAAAACGGATCGCACAATTGTACCGTGCAATCCGTTTTGATCTAGGCGGGCACTACTTTTGCTTTGAGCGCTTCGATGCGCCGGGCAAGGTAGGGCATGAAATGGCCGTTATATTTTTCCCAGAGCTCAGGCTTCGACCAATCGCTGCCCTTAACCTGACCGCGGCAACTCGGGCTCCCGCAATAACAGGTGAACTCGTCATAGTTCGAACCGTCGCACATGGCGTAATCAAAGTTGAGCTCCTCGCCAGCTTTGATGTCGCGCATGGCGACCAGGCCGATCTGCCCCGTGAAACCCACATTGGGTTCGCACGAATGGTTGAAACAATCGGTGGGTTCGAGCGGAAGCGGCGCTTCGAGATACAATCCCTCTTCGATCTGCAGGATTCGTTGCGTGAAGAATTCCATCCGGGGGTCGAGTTCGTTTTCAGCGACGATGCGCCCGCCCCACAAACAGATCAACTCGCCTTTCTTGATGGGCTCACGGGCGAACACACCGCATCCGCCTTTTTCTTCGAACGCTCCTGAATCGCATTTCGGGTTGAGGTGGGAATAATATTGTCCGGTCATTCTTTCCTTTCGTTTTGGAGAAGGCATTTCGCCCAGTATGATTCTTTGGCATCGTGTGCCAAAGGGAAAACCAATTTTCTGCCGCAGAAGAGCCCAGAGAAAAATCTCTTCGCAACATTGTGTCTCTGTGACTACAGAATCAAAAACAGCCAATACAACAGCTCTGAACCACTGTGTTGACTGCAATCACGTTAAGCAGTCCCGCCGCCTCACCAAGCGAAAGTTGGAGGGCGGCGGAAGCCAGATTTTATTCGTGGCGTAATTTAGTTGAAGGGCACAAGCATTTCTTCATTCACACTCGTGCGAGTCGTTAGAATGTCAACGCTCCTTTGTAGATTATGTGGCGTATTGTAACGGGATTTGACGTGCTGTCAATCTTTTTGACGGAGGAATTTTCACGGATTCGATCCCGTTACAACTCTACGGGATGGATGATTCAATAGGAAAAAAAGAACGCTCACCTTGCAGCGTGAGCGTTCGCTGATTTTTTACTTGGTCTCGCCTTCGGTGTCCGAACTCTGCGCGGAAAGGCGCTGCGCCAAAAAGATCGGGATGAAGGTGATCAACATGACGAACATCGCAACGACATTGGTCACGGGACGGTCGCGCGGACGCGTAAGTTGCGAGAAGATCCAGATCGGCAATGTGGTATCCTGGCCCGCCGTAAACGTCGTTACGATCACTTCATCGAAGGATAGCGCGAAGGCAAGCATGCCGCCCGCAAGCAGCGCGGTGGCTATGTTGGGGAAAATAACATAACGAAACGTCTGAAACGAATTTGCACCCAGATCCATGGAGGCTTCGATCTGCGATCCCTGCATCCGCCTGAAACGGGCGAGGACATTGTTGTACACGACCACCACGCAAAAGGTGGCGTGACCGATCACGATAGTCCAGAACGAGAAGGGAATGTCAAATCCACCGATGGCAGTACGCAGCGCAATGCCGCTTACGATACCGGGCAGAGCGATCGGCAGGACCAGCAGGAACGAGATCGCTTCCCTGCCGAAGAATTGACTGCGCCAGACCGC
>CAZFDL010000254.1:0-3561 GCA_964517905.1 uncultured Anaerolinea sp.
ATGAGCGCGGAGGGGCTCGAACCCTCAACAAACGGCTTAAAAGGCCGCTGCTCTGCCATTGAGCTACGCGCCCGCCGAACAAGCGAAGGGCATTCTAACATGGGAGGGAGGGAGCGTCAACGAAAAACCCTTTCACCGCGAAGACCGTCAAGAACGCAAAGATTTTCTTGGCTGACCTGGCGGCACATCGACACTCCCGTTGGTCGCAGTGCAAGCCGTAGCGATAAATTTTTTCCGATGTAAGACTTCCGCAACACAATGCGTCCATCAGGCTGGAGGCAAATATGGCTGACTTATTGCACGTAGATGAAGCGAACTTTCAAACCGAAGTGATGAACGCCAGCGAACCCGTGCTGGTGGATTTCAGCGCGGTCTGGTGCCAGCCGTGCAAGATGCTCGACCCCGTGGTCAAGCAACTGGCAGGCGAATGGGCGGGCAAAGTCAAGGTCGTTAAGATCGACGCCGATGAGAACCCCAACCTCGTCATGCAGTTCGGCGTGATGGGCATTCCCACCCTGTTATTCATGAAGAACGGCGAGATCAAGGAACGCATCACCGGCTTTTTACCGAAAGAAAAGTTGATCGCGCGGTTCAGCCCGCACTTCAATTAGCTCTGCCACAGAGACGCAGAGAGCACAGAGATTTTTCTTTGTGCTCTCTGTGTTTAATTTACTTTCTCATCAACGTATCGAGGTCGGCAAAATTCACGCGGGAGGTCATATCCAGGCTCATCGGGGAAACGGAAACCATCCGCTTCGTACGCAAAACGTACACATCTGTATCAGCGGGTTCGTTCTCGAACACTCCCGCTTCGCGATAGCCGATCGTACCGGGTTCTTCCCACGACTTGCGTTCAGCGGGAATCGGCTCGTAATATCGCTGGCGGGAAATGCGAGTCAACTGCCAGGGGGTGTCGGGTGTTGCATCGGCGGGGATCTCCACCTTGAGCAGGTCCACATCGGCGGGGAATTGTTTCTCCAGCAACATGCGGGCAAATTTCACGGCAAACATCGCCGCGATCGGGAATTCCACATCGGTGGAATACGAGAGGTGGTATTTTGAATCGGTCTCCAGCGAGATCGCCAGTGAAGGGATTCCCAACGAGGCGGCTTCGAGCGCCGCGCCGACAGTGCCGGAAATGGTCACACCCGAAGCGACATTCTCACCGTAATTGATACCCGAAACGAGGAGGTCGGGCTTGCGCTTCATTACATCGTAGATACCGTGCAGGACCGCCTGCGCCGGACTTCCTCCCACGGCGAACACGCTCCATTCCTGACCTTTGACCTGCACGCGCTCCTCGCGAATCATCCCATCGGACGTGTTGGGCAGGCTCCGCCCCATGCCGGAAGATTGATCGCGCGGCGCGGTCACGGTAACATACCCAAGTTCCGAAAGAGAAGCGGCGGCGGCCCACAGACCGGGGGAGCGAATCCCGTCATCGTTGGTCAATAGGATTTGTGGTTTGTTCGTTGACATGGTTTTTATCCATTGAAGTGAAAACAAAAAGGAGCGGTAATCCGCTCCTCGATGATAGCGCCCTCGGCGCGACTCGAACACGCGACCTATTGCTCCGCAAGCAAGCGCTCTAATCCACTGAGCTACGAGGGCATTGACAGGCAGGCATTCTAATTCAGTTTCATCGAAGGGTCAAGTGAAGCGGTCAATGCGCAACGCTATTGCCGTTCGTCTTTACCAACTTCATGAATTCCACCACTACGCGCGGATCGAAGTGTTTCCCGGATTGAATTTCAAGGTAATGGATCGCATCCTCTTTTGACCATGCCTTTCGATATGGTCGATCGGAGGTTAGTGCATCATAGACATCGATCACGGCAAACAAACGGGCTGGAAATGGGATCTGTTCACCGCTAAGCCGGTCCGGGTAGCCATGTCCATTCCAGTGTTCGTGATGCCAGCGGGGTATCTCGAGAGCGGGCGCCAGATAACTGATCGGAGCGAGCAGGTTGATGGCAATGAGCGGGTGTTGCCTCATGATGTTCCACTCCTCTTCGCTCAGCGGCCCGGGTTTGAAGAGGATCTCATCGGGGATCGCAACTTTGCCAATGTCATGCAAGATCGCGCCGCGCCGGATGTGGATGATCGATTCTTTCTCCACGCCCATGATGAGCGCCAGCCGGACGGTCATATCAGCCACCCGGCGCGTGTGCCCCTCTGTTTCCTTATCGCGCAGGTCAAGAGTGCGAGACCAGCCCTCAATGGTTGCATCGTAAGCCAGGCCCAACTCCACGTTCGAGCGCTGCAAGTCCCTGAACATGAGCGCACTGTCGATGGCGATCGCCGCCTGCCCGGAGATCAGACCCATGAAGTCCACCCAGTCAGCATCGAGGATCAAGGGCGTGCGGTTGAAGATCTCCAATACGCCGAGGGTTTTTCCCTTCGCCACCAACGGGAGGCCGTAATACGCAACAAATTGTTCGCTGGCAAAATGAGGTGAACGCGTGAATCCCATGGCGTTCAAACCGAGGTCGGGGATGTTAATAATCTTGCGCTCCATCGCCACCTTGCCCGCAAACTCTTCTCCGAGTCTTAGGCGGGTATGCTGTAGGAGGCTGGTGTGAAAGCCTGTGCCGGAAGAAAAGGTCAGGAGATTCGTTTCCGGGTTGAGCAACAAAATGGAGGCGGCATCAACCTGCAGAAGGCCGGTCACTTGGTCCAGCAACATGGAGAGAAGCAGTTTGAGGTCGAGCCCCGAAGCGATGGCGATATCGATCGAACGAAGCGCAGACAAGCGTTGTACTTTTTGCTGTAATTTGGTCTCGGTACGCTTGTGATGCGTAATATCCCGCGCGACCAGAACAAAGTACGAGTCGGAGCATGGGACTAGGCGTGCGTCGAACCACCGTTCATCCACTGTGCCTGAGGAGAATTCAAGAGGGGTAACTTCCCCAAGTTCTTTTGCCTTTTCCAATTGGTGCTCGACCATTCGTGCTGTTTTTGGGTCCAGGCTATCTTGCAGCCTGCGTTCCGGTTGAAAATTGGGCAGTTGAGTCTCCAGCCGCGGGTCATCAAATCGAATTTCCAGAACCGTCCCATCCGCATCGAGCAGAATCGTTAAGTCAGCAAAAGCCTGGAGAATTCCTCCAAGCTTTGAGACCGTCCCCGAATAGAAGTGCAGTTGAGTCTCCACTGTAAGCCCGACTTGACGGACGCGGGGCATAGTGATTCCCTTAGCCACTACGCCCCCAACTCCGCCGCGTCATCCAATGCAAATGCGATCAGGAGAAATCCTGATGCGCCTGCTCGCTTCCGGGTTTTTCAATTTGCTCGCAGCGCCTGATGGACTTGTTGAGCAAAATCTGCAAGGTTGTTCGCGCGAATGGATTTAATGACTTTGGTTTCGCGGTCGGTAAGGGTAAAGGCCTGACCGAGATAGCCTTTTGCCAACGCCTCTTCCGGTTTTCGGATCAACGTTTCGCGGAATTGACCGCTAACTACTGCCGCGGCAAACAGGCGCTGTAGGCCAGTTCGTTCGATCGTAGTTTGGCGATAACTCATAGCAGGTGTGGTATAGGCGTCGAAGGTGAGTATTGCCATGGG
>CAZFDL010000255.1:0-3558 GCA_964517905.1 uncultured Anaerolinea sp.
CTCACCTTTGCCATCGGCTTCCGTATCCAATTGCATGGCGAAGCGATAGGGAGACACGTTCACGGCGGAGCGATCCAC
Organism: uncultured Anaerolinea sp.; assembly: GCA_964517905.1. Lineage (GTDB taxonomy): Bacteria > Chloroflexota > Anaerolineae > Anaerolineales > Villigracilaceae > Defluviilinea. The sequence goes on from CAZFDL010000255.1 coordinate 79, forward strand.
TACCTGGATGGTGCCGTACAGCCACGTATCGTCCTGATACACGAACGTATCGATGATATCGAGGTTGGGATAGTATATATCCATGGCGGTCGCATTGAACGGGCGCTCGAATTGTTCGAAGGTAAAGCGGTCACCGCCGTTGGACTTCTTCTGGTTTGAGGTCTTCGACGAGTCGTAATCGCCGGCATGTCCGCTGCGGTTCTCAGGAAGGTTCACCGGAAAGACTTGATGCTGAATGGGATTTTCGGTTGGAGGTGGCACGGCAGTGTCTACTATCGCGACCAACTCCGTTGCTGGCGGTTGCGTTGCAGGGGGTTCTGTCGCACTACCGGGGACATTGCAGGCGAGGATCCCAATTACCATCATTGTCAAGGCAACCCTCAATCGCGGTTGTTTTGTCATTGTCTATTCTCCTTTTCAGTTCATCGTTAAATCGCTATTTCGGCGGTGGAATGGCTGTGGGCAATGTGCAGGTGCACGTATTGGGGTCCCATGTGCCGTTTCCGAACGTACAGGCGATGATCTGGCGCGGTGAAGCAGTACAACCCCCAGGCTGACCGACCGGTTTATCTGGTGCGAGCGCAGGGCACAAACCTGGCTCATAGCCGGTCGGTTCGAATCCCACCGCCATGCGGCAGGAGTTGTCGATTTCATACAAGGCTTTGATGGGGTAAAAGTTCGGAAAGCCCGGGTCTGCCGCGCCAGCCTGTTCATGCGTAAAATGATCGCTGTAATCGAACAACGCCGGGTCAAGTGAGCCATGTCCTGCCCACATATCCACTAAATACCTTTGGGGATTTCCAACCACGGCGCGTTTGACTGCAATTTCCACGGTATTTGAATCGTTGGGCGAAACGCGGATCCATGCCGCGTCGGGATCATCGCCTTTACCCTGATCGAAGACCGTTGTTTCAAATCCGTCGCTCGTTGAATTTTCATCTGTGACCATCGCGGTCAGGTCGCCGACATCGCTGTTTGAATCAAAATACACCTGCACGCCGTTGGTCGTCCAATCCGTTGAAGGTGGATTTTCGGCGATTACGAGATAATCGCCTTTTCCGTCCACTTCATTATCCACCTGCATGGCAAAGCGATACGGCGACGCGCTCGCGGCAGAGCGATCGACAACCTGAATCGTGCCATAGATCCAAAGATTATCCTGATAGACGAGCGTATCGATAATGTCGAGTTCGGGAAAATAGATGTCCATCGTGTCGGCGTTGAACGGGCGCTCGAATCGTTCGAAGGTGAATCTGTCTCCGCCGTTGGATTTTTTCTGCTCTGCTGTGACAGACGAGTCATAGTCGCCTGCATGACTGCTGCGATTCTCCGGGAGTGAAACAGGAATAACTTGATGCTGGATGGGCGGTTCGGTTGGCGGGGCAACGGTGTCAACAATTTGTACGAGTTCCGTTGGCGGCACAGCGGCTTCCGGCGTTGCTCCGCTGGTATTGCACGCGAGGATAGACGCGAGAATCAAACTCCCCGCTATAAATGACTGCACGTTTTTCTTCATGTCGGTCTCCTAGGGATTGATGAGGAACGCCACCGTTGTTCCATGCCTCGCATGACACCAGAGAGAGGTAAAAGTTACCAAATCTCTCTGGTACATTGGTAGGAGCAGTTCGCCCGCAGTTGAACTGCGGGCGAAGCCAACTTTTACTAGATTCGACAAACCCGATGTTTCCGACCCGTCCTTACGACAAAATCACTTGCCCAACTTTTTCTTGAATGCTTCTGTCAGTGCAGGGACGATCTGGAACAAGTCGCCGACCACGCCGTAGCGAGCGACTTTGAAGATCGGAGCGTCTGCATCTTTGTTGATCGCAACCACCAATTTCGCCGAACGAATTCCTGCGAGATGTTGAATCGCGCCGGAGATCCCGCAGGCGATGTACAGATCGGGCGCGACCACTTTGCCGGTCTGTCCAACCTGATTGGAGTAGGGGATATATCCGGCATCCACTGCCGCGCGTGATGCGCCAATAGCGCCGCCAAGGGTGGAGGCAAGCTCGCCGATCAGTTTGAATCCCTGCTGTGCGCGCCAAACTTCGGCTTGCTTCTCGTCCAAACCTGCGGGTGGCTGCAGCGACGGATTGTTCGACGCGCCGCGCCCGCCGGCGACGATCACGCCCGCGTCGTTCAAACTGACACCCACTTCGGCGACGCTGTAACCTTCCACTGTCGTCAGTGCGTCGGTCTTGGCTTCCACCTTTGTGATATTGCCCGCCCTGCCTGCCTGTCGTTCAGGTTTGGTGAAGGCGCGTCCGCGCATGGTAACGAACTGCGGTTTCGCCGAACATGTGACTTTTTCCAACAACTTCCCTTCGAAGATCGGACGCGTAACCACGATCGACTCACCGTTCGCTTCGACCGCGGTTGCATCGGTGATAACGTTGCTGTTCAGATCCACAGCGGACATGGCGGCGAACTCACGGGTGCGAGTTGTTGTAGGGAAGAGGATCAGATCCGGGCTGGAGGAGGAAACGAGCGCGGAGAGGGTGGAGGCGTACGTCTCAGCGCGATAATCCAACAGGGCGGGGTCGTCCGCCACGAGAACAGCATCCGCGCCATATTCCAACGCGGCTTTCGCGACATCGTCAACACCTGAACCGAAAACGATCGCGGTTGCCGCGCCAAATGATCTGGCGAGACCCAATGCTTCCCACGATGTGGCTTGCACTTCCCCCTTGAAGTGATCGATGTACACAAAGATTTTCATAGCACCTTCTCCGCGATCAGTTTATCTGCGAGTTTATCGGCGATCTCGGCAGGGCTGTCGCCGGTGATCATCTCAACGGATGTTTCGCGTGCGGGTGGGTTCATCAACTCATTGCGTTTGATGACCGCGGCGGGAGCCGTGATTCCCAGATCGCTCAACGACCACAAGGGGATCTCGGCTTTTGAGGCTTTGCGGATGCCCATGAACGACGGGTAACGCGGCTCGCCGATGCTCTGCACAACGCTGATGATTGCGGGCAGATTCGCTTTGACGGATTGCCTGCCCTCTTCGATGACTCGTTCAACGGTAACGCTTCTTCCCTCGACCTTGATCTGCCCCGCCAACCCCAGCAGTGACCACCCGAGGACGCGCGCGGTTTGCGCAGATGTGAGACCTGAACCGTTATCGAGCGTCTGCCGCCCGAAGATGACCATGTCCACGCCGCCGATCTTTTGGATCGCCGCGGCTAACACGCGCGCCGCGCCGAGCGTATCGAGTTCATTCAGTGCAGGGTCTGAGACAAGGATGGCATCGTCCGCGCCCATGGCGAGCGCGTGCTTGAGCGCCTCTTTCGCGGTTTCAGATCCGATACACAACGCGGTGACCGTCGAACCGCTGACCGCTTCCCTTTGTTGAAGCGCGCCTTCGACCGCGTACTCGTCGAATGGATTAATGACCAGCGGCGCATCTCCTAGCGATATTTGCCCGCTCTCGGCTTTTACCTTCGCCTCTGAGTCTGGGACTTGTTTGATACATGC
>CAZFDL010000256.1:0-3537 GCA_964517905.1 uncultured Anaerolinea sp.
CGAGGTCTTCGCGCCGCGCCGCGCACAGCGCGAAAATATGCACTTTCACCAACCGTACGACTTCGAAATGATCCACCAACTTCGTCGGCATGTGGATGCGCGCCAGGCGCGCATCGTGAACCTCCAGGTGCGATTTTGTTGGGTCGTTCATCGTACCCATAATGCCGCTCGTACCCGCCATCACCTTGCCAACAATTCGATAACCCGGCGTGTAAAGGTCGGCGGGCAGAAAGCGATACGTGCGTGGAGAAGTTTCCATGGGGGGTTGGATCAATCCAGTGGACGCAGAGGATGGGTGCCCTTGGGCGGAGCAGGCTTCAACGGCCGCTTGAGCCGCCGGGTGGGCTTTCCGGCTTCGGGGCTGAGGAGCATCGTCAACCACGCGATGGCGCGTTCGTCGTATTCGCGCCGACCGCACACGTCGCAGATCCGCGCCGGGAAACTGGGAACGGTGATCAATTCCTCTCCGAGCCAGGTGAAATACGTGATCTGACGCAGGTGCATAATGCCCGCACCGCAATGACTGCAAGGAACGCGCTCAGGATTTGGCGAACGGTGTACCGAAGTTTCGTTCATATCAGTCTCCCGCGAATTGCGCGGCACTGGCAGGTCGCACATGGTCTATCACTTCCCATTTTGGCGGGGGCCAGTAGATGAGCACGGCTTTTCCGATCACATTTTCCAGCGGCAATAAGCCCCACTCGTGCGAGTCTTTCGATTCGTTGCGATTATCGCCGAGCACGAACAGTTGCCCATCATCGACCACCCACGTTCCGTTGTAAAAAGGAGGGGCGGCAATGTATGGTTCTTCGAGCAGAATGCCGTCCACCGAGACCTTGCCGTTCTGCACGCTGATGGTTTCGCCGGGCAAGCCGATCACGCGTTTGATCAGGTCCTGATTCGGATCGAGGGGAAAACTAAATACAACGATATCGCCGCGTTGCGGTTCGCCGATGCGATAGGCAAGTTTGTTCACGAGGATGTATTCCCCGTTCTCAAGCGACGGGTTCATGCTAAATCCATCCACGCGGACGCGGGCAGAGACGGCATTGATCCCAAAATACAGGACCACTGCAAGAAAAAGCGTCTCGAGGATATCAAGCCCCATGCGCTTCCAATCGGACGTTTGAATTGTTTCGCCAGTGGGAGGGTTTTCAGGCTGGGTTTGAGGTGACTGGGACGATTCCATTTGGGCGGGATTATACTGCCTTTTATTTGCAGGCGATTACTCCTTAGGTGGGGTTAACTTAGTTGCAAGGTTTACACATTTAGGCGATCTATTGGGGGAATTCGACGCATAATTGATTCAGGATCTGCCCGCGTAATTCGACCAGTTCCGGGAATTCATAAAAGAACAGGATCTTTTCATCCGCCGCGGAGCCGGCATCGGGTTTTGGGGCAAGCACGAAGAAAGCGAATGACTCGGCGATATCCTCGGCGGGACTGGTGGCGGCGTAGTTGGTGAGGAACCGGTCTCTGTGATCGAAGTAGAAATCATCCAGCAGTTCGTCATACAAGTCCACGTCATCTTCCGTTTCGATCTGCTGCCATTCAGCGTACAGATCGAACCAAAAGCGGTCGAAGAAAAGATTGATATAAGAGTCGGGGTTGCTGCAACCCTCGCCGGGGAAGTAGTTCGGGCAGGCGGCGAGTTCGCTTTGATAGATGCTGTCGCTTTCGGGGTAATCGAAAATAGCCTCGCTCGGCGGCACTTGTGCAGAATTGAGGGTTAGCAGGTGGGCGAACTCATGCAGGAGCGTGACGGTGAGCACATATTTGTTCGATGAGTCGAGGATGTCCACTTCGAGGATCCACTCCTGCGGGTCGTTCGAGTTTTGAACGACCGCCGCGAGCACATTTCCGTTGCCGTCGGTGATGATCGAGAATGCCGAGAGAAACTCCCTTTGCTCGAGCGGGATCAGCCGGGTGAATAATTCCCAGATGTCCTCGTGCGCGGCGCGGTCGTCCTGTTCGTCCTTGTATTCTTCCGGCACCGCTTCCTCCCATGGTCCGCTGAGGTCATCCCCATCCACAAAGTAGGAAACGAGATAGATCTCATCTTCCAGAAATTCTTCCGAACCAAATTCGAAGCTGTTGGCGGTATCCAGGATATCCGAAGTGAGAACGGGGCAGCTGGCTTCGGGGATCGCGGTCGGTGTGAAGGTGACCGGCGGGAAGGGCGTGAGCGTCGGTGGAAGAGGCGTTGGCGGGGGCGTGGGCGTATCCGGAACGATCAGCCGCGTGGCGGCGCGGCAGGCCAACGTGGAGGTAAGAAGCGCAAGCGTCACAAGGATGAGTCTAAGGCGCGGCATCCGTCTACCTGGTCGGAATGATCAGCCAGCCGGCATCGAGAAAATAGAGATACAGATACCCGAAGAGCATGATGATCCACAACGCGAGTTGGATTCGGTCGAGCAGGTTTTCCCATGAAATGGCAAGGTTGTCCTTGATCGTTTGGACGATGTTCTCGAGGTTATCGAGTTTTCCGCCGACGGTCTGTTTCCAATCGTTTAGATAAAACTCACGCTGGATGGTCTCATAGAGTTTGGCGGTGTACCAATCACCGATGAGCAGCAAGCTTTGTTCGGCGCGCTCGAAGTCGAGCATCACTTCGAGGCGGTGCTCGGCGATCTGCCGAATCAGCCCTCGCGTGGCGCGGGGGCGTCGTCTGTTCTGAAAAAAGGATTCGTTGATCTTGTTGAGCAATTCCTCGATGGTTTTGTCCAGCATGCGGTAACGCAACAGTTGATGGTTGCCAATCTTCAGCAGGGCGATATCGGAACGGTAGTCTGCTTTGGGCGCGATGATGACCGCGCCCTCCCAATCGATGAGCGTGAGTTCTTCGGCGGAATAGCGCGTGCGCGAACCGAGGATCTCATTCATCTCCTCCTTGTCGAACACGTCGCGCTGCGAGCGGATGAAGTTGGCAAGCCCCAGCGCGTTTCGTTCGATCCATTTATCGGGTGTGGGCTTCGCCTCTTTTACCAGCAGGATCGAATACTCCTCGAACAGACCGCTGCGGCGATGCGTTTCGGGTACGTAACGCGATTGCAGTGCGCTCTGGATCTTCGTCCGCGTTTGCAGGACCGAAGCGGCGAACGGGTGGTTGAGCGAATACCGGCATTCGATCATTTGCACGCGGCCGTCGTAGCGATGGCGCATGATGGAAATGGCAAAAGCCTCAATGACGACCGTCTCCTCACCGAGAGTCACAAGGTCGATATCGACGGGTTGAAAATACGGTGCGTCTTTGTTGAGTCCTTTGAATTGTTCGGGTGGGGGGTCCTGGCCCTCGTTCGCATCGGGAAAGGCGATCAAGTAACAAATTTCCATGGCTTAAGTGTACTACATCTAATTTTCGGTTGGATTTATACTTGCGTTGCCATGTCTTTGCGAGGGCGATGCTCTTCCGCCCGAAGCAATCTCAAGTTAAGATGGGAAAGTGTTTCGTCGAGAAGTTTACCGCTTAATTGGGAGATTGCTTCGTCGCGAAGAACAAAAGCGCTCCTCGCAACGACATGATGGACAGGTGAAAAA
>CAZFDL010000257.1:0-3505 GCA_964517905.1 uncultured Anaerolinea sp.
CAATTGTTCGGCGGGGACAAAGTCCCACACCGAACAATGCTAAATCCCTCGAAAGATTCCCATCTCTCCGGTCGGGGTATAACCGGGGAACACGGACGCAACGTCCGCATTGCCGAGACGCCGCGCAAGCATCTCGGTCAGCACCTGACGATAATCCGTGGTAATGGCGAGGTCGGCGTGATCGTAGAGCTGGTCGTTGTGTAAGCCGGGCCACGCGCCGTAGACCTCTCCGCCATTGACCCCGCCGCCGAGCGCGAACATCACATTGCCGTGACCGTGATCCGTGCCGTAGGATTCGTTTTGCACAAGCCGGCGCCCGAACTCGCTGATGACAACCACGGATAATTTATCGGTGAATCCCGAATCGAGATCGAGATAAAAATTGGACAGTCCGCTGGCGAGGTTGCCAAGCAGGTCGGCGATGTAACCGCCGTTCCCGTCGTTCTCGTATTCGTGCGTGTCCCAACCGCCATAATCCACAGTGGCAACACGCAGACCTGTGCCGAGTTTGATCATGCGCGCGACAGTTTTCAGTTGCTGACTCAGTTCATCGTCGTTATAGCGCGCGCCGTTTGATGGCTGGTATTCCTCCTCCACCAGCGGATGCACAATATCGAGCGAATCCAGCGTGCGGATACCTGAACGATGCAGGAGCGTTTCGCCGCCATACATTTGCCTTAACGCAACCTGTTGCGATGCGGCCAGCCCGTTGTCCCATTGTGAAAAATCGGAGGGATCATTCAGATTCACTGTGGGGACAAAATTCAACAGCGACGATGGCGCGCCCGAGGTGGAGAGCGCGGGCAAAATGGAGGAAACGCCGGTCGTCTGCAGGTGACGCGTGATCCAGCCGGATGCGGTGCTTTTTTGCCCCGGCGTGCCAAGTTCGATGTATTCCATCGCGTCGAAGTGACTGCGCGTGTCGTAGTTCAGTCCCACAGCGTGGATGACCGCCATCTTCCCTTGTTGATACAGCCCGTGCAGGGGCGCGAGCGCGGGATGCAGACCGAATTGATCGTTCAACGGCAGCAGATCGGTGATCTTGATATCCGGGCGTGCTTTTTCGTAGAAGCCGCGGTCATCGCCCGCGCGCGGCGGGACCACGTTGAGGGCATCCCAGCCGCCGCGTAAAAAGACGACCACAAGCGTGTCAGTTGGGTTGTCTTGCTGGCGAAAAGCCAGATTTGTCAGCCGCGCGCCTGCCAGTTCGGCGATGGCGGAGGAGCATCCCTGCAAAAAGTTTCGGCGTGAGTATTTTTGTGTTGGCATCATTGTCTCCTCCCCTCTCCTTTTGTTGGGAGAGGGGTTGGGGGTGAGGGGAATTTCATTTCCATTGAAAATCGGGGCTCATTAGGATTACCTCGACCATCGCGGGCAAAACCCAATTGAGATGATCCTGCGGAAGTTCTTCTTGATTTCCATAATCCTGCGCCATCACCGAGATCACCGCCTGCCGGTCCGCGTCGGACATGGGGCGGTTGAGGATGCGCGGGATCCAAAAGTCCGCGAGGGATTCCGCAGTGCGCAGGTCTGCCGGTGTCTGCGCGACGATATCCGTGCGGATGATGCGCTGTTGCTCTTCATCGTCCATCCAGTTTTCGGAAATTGCCACCGCGAAATTCCAGCGGTACAGCATGGACATCGTGTTCGCCCACGCTTCTTTCACATCCGGGTATCCATCTGGTGGGCGCCGCTCGAAGATGGCTTGGCCCATCATCGAGCACATCCACGGGATGCCGCCGGGGAGTTTGGTGAAATCCGTGTTGACCGCGCGCATCATCGAGATCGCGGCTTCAATGGGACGTTTGATCTTCGCACCCCAAGTCTGCCTGAATTCAGGCGAGAGCAGGATCGTCTCCACCACCCGCTTGAGTTGGTCGGGCGCGTTGCGATGCTCCAGAAAAACGGACGCGGCAGCTTCCACTACCGAATCAGGCGGATCGTCCGAAATGAAGCGCCGGGCAAGTTTGCGCGAGATAAATCGCGCCGTGCCGGGGTGATAGGCGAGCAGATCCAACACCTCGCGTCCATCCTGCATATCGGATTGATCGGGCGGGATGTATTTCCCAAGCACGAGTTTGTTGAAGCGATCGTGCCACGGCTTGTAGTACAAGAAGCGACCGGTCTTTTCGACGCCGTCCTGGTACTCGTAGATGTCGTCGTCCACGCGCCAGCCGGTGAGCGCGCGCGCCGCCTCGTAGACATCGTTATCCACGTAACCGACCGCGATGCCGTTGGCATCTTTCGGCACGAGATTCGGATCCATCACGCCGAGATAATTCTCCGCGCCGAGGGTGTGCAACTCGAACAACTCGCGCGCAAAATTTTCATTGGGTCCCGCGTCGGACGAATTATTTTGATTCAGGTAATACAACATCGAGGGGTGCGTCGCCACGGCTTCGAGCATCTGCCGAAAATTGCCAAGCATGTGCGCGCGCAACACGTCGCGGTTATAGGATGCCAGCAAGGGAACGCCATCGTCCTGCCAGAAATACACGTTGAAATGATTGTGCCAGAAATCGGCAAGCACTTCCACCAGTTGCTTCTTGCTGTAGACCGCGCGCAGGAAAGTTGCATCCACCAATTCATACGCGGGTTTGGCGTACCACTCCCAATACGCATCGTTGTTCGAATCGTACGGATTGCTGGCGATGTGATCGAAATACAGTTCATCCTGTGTTTTGTGCAGGGTTTCAAACCCTGCCGCGGCGTAGCGCGCTTCGAACTCGCTGTCGTCGAGCCCGTCGGGGTATAATTGTTGCGCCACATAATTCCGCAGGCGCTCATCGTCCGTTGAACCCAACGCGTTGAATGCCTCGAGATCGCCGGGGCGCGGTCCGTACGCCATGCGATTCATCGCGATGATTCCCAACTGCACCGTCGGCAGGACAGGCTCCGGCGGAACGCCGGTCGGGTTCTCCGGGACGGCACGCGTCGGGTCCGGACCTGGCAATTGCTCCGGCGCGCAAGCCGTCACCACCGCCGACGCGCTCGCCACGCTCGCGAACGTGCCCATCAGCTTGAGAAAATCCCTGCGGTTCATCTTTGACCGTTGTATAAGCATTGTTACGTCTCCTCATGAAATCGATGCTCGAGTGTATCAAACCGGTTCGTACCTTCGAAATCACCCATCGGTAGGCATTGTGTCACTCTGAGGGAGCGTTCTTTGCGACCGAAGAGTCCCCCGCGCCGGGTAAAAGATTCTGAGTGGCGCCAAGACGCCACTCAGAATGACAACTCAAACACTTGCTCAAACGCCTTCACCACTTCCTCTTTCACACGTTCCATCGAAGGGAAATCGGTAAACAAATCGGCGAGCGAGACGATCGGTTCATCCTGCAAGCCGCAGGCAATGATGCCATCCCAATATTCCATATCGGGATTCACATTTAACGCAAAACCGTGACGCGACACTCCGCGCGCATCCACCTTGACACCGATCGCCGCGATCTTGGCGGGCTTTTTCCGGTCTTCGGGCTTGCACCGCGGACAGCGGGAATGCACG
>CAZFDL010000258.1:0-3498 GCA_964517905.1 uncultured Anaerolinea sp.
ATCTGCCCGCTGACGCGTTTGCCTGCTTCGAGCGAGTCAATCGTCTCAGCCTGCGCTTCGTCGAAGAGTTCGAGGGTGGCTTGTCCCATGTCCAACACAAGCGCGTGACCTTCTCCGTTGTTCCAGATGGCGGCGGGCTCGATGCCTAGCCCTTCGGAATAGAATTTCACCGCTCGCTCGAAGTCCTTTACTGTAAATGCAACTCGCAATTCAAGAACGGGATGATCGTTTGACATGGCGGCATTATATCCCCGTTCCCCAACTGGGCAATCGTCTACGGTAAAATCAACGTACATGAACCTCAAAAAACAAGACTTCTTTTGGATTCTTCCACTCGCCCTCGCGCTGGGATTTGTTACATCGTCCCTGCAAGGCGGGGGCTGGCTGGGATTTTCTTTCGTCTTTCTTCTTTCGTTGTCACTGCTCGCCTCATCCACGCGATGGGCTGGTGGCGAATCAGGGCGCGAAGACCGCGCCCCTGCTTTGGTTTGGATTGTCACGCTCGCTTTTATTCTTCGCCTCGTTGGAGGAGTCGCCGCGTATGAATTGCTGCCCGTGTACGGATACGCCGATTCAAGCGACGGGCAGGCTGGGTACGCCTACACCGACGCGCACCGACGCGATGATCAGGCATGGGGATTGGCGATCTCGGGCAAGCCGATCCTCGACGCGTTCGGCAGAGAGTACTCGTCCGATCAATATGGCGGCTTACTTGCATTGAGCGCGTTCATTTATCGTTATCTTTCGCCCGATGCGCATCGCCCGTTGATGATGGTGTTGCTCTCGGCGTTCGTTGCCGCGTTGGGCGTTCCGTTCTTTTGGAGGGCAACATATCAAATTTTTGGTGAAAAGGTCGCCTGGGCTTCCGCGTGGATCTTCGCGTTGTATCCCGAATCCGTTTTGCTGGGCGGGTCCGCGATGCGCGAGCCGTATTTGATGACCTTGTCCGCGATTGCGTTTTGGGGATTTGTCGAATGGCGCGGCAACGTCGGGGCGGGGTCCTCCCGCCCAATCTCAGCAATTATCGCTTTGGGCTTGAGCCTTCTCGGCATGATGCTTCTTTCGCCCGCAGTCGCCGTGTTCACGTTGATGATCTTCGCAGGCTGGATGTTCTTCTCACGCGAACGCGCCAGCATCACATGGAGATCGATCGTAATCTTCGCGCTTGTGTTCATGATCGGCTTGTTCGCGCTGTCGTCGTCGTTGAATCGCAAAGGGATTTTCGACACGACCTCCCCATTGTCGGTGCTCAATGATTGGATTCAACTCTCAGTCAGGTGGAATGTGTATCAGATCGAACGCGAATCAGGCTGGGTGCAAAAACTGTTCGATGAAATGCCCGAAGGTCTGCGCCTTCCGTTCGTCGCGATCTATGGGATTCTTCAACCCGTCCTGCCCGCCGCGCTGGTCGTGCCGACGCTCCCGATCTGGAAAGTCATCTACGTGTTGCGCGCGCTGGGGTGGTATGCACTGCTTCCCCTGTTGATCCTCTCTTTCGTACGTGGATCAAGTTCAAGTCCGGGAAAGACGCGGACTCTCTTCGTCTGGCTTGCGCTTCTCGCGTGGACCTGGATCCTGCTTGCCGCCTTGCGCGGCGGCGGCGACCAGTGGGACAATCCGCGCTATCGAACGATCATGTTCATGTGGCAGGCGTTGGTCGCGGGGTGCGTCTGGGTGTGGTGGCGCGAAACGAAGAGTGTTTGGTTTGCGCGCGTGATCGCATGCGAAGTTGCTTTCATTTTGATCTTTACGCAATGGTACGCGAGCCGGTATTTTTATGTAGGCGGGCAGTTGCCGTTCGCTGTGATGATCGCGTTGATCGTCGGGTTGTGGGGAGCGATCCTTGGCGGGGGGTGGTGGCTGGATAAAATGCGCGGGCAACCGCGCGCAATGTAGGTTATAATTCAGCCGCTGAATTTTGAATGTAGGAGAATCAATGCCAACTGCTCTCATTACCGGGATCACAGGTCAGGACGGGTCATACCTCGCCGAATTATTGCTTTCCAAAGGCTACCGTGTGGTGGGCGTGGCGCGCCGCTCGAGCACGGTGACGAATGAACGCATCAATCATTTGCTGGACGATATCACCGTTGTTCAAGGCGACCTGCACGATCAAGGCTCTCTGCTTTCGTTCCTCGAAGAATACAAACCGACCGAAGTGTACAACCTCGCCGCGCAATCGTTCGTTCCGACCTCGTGGAACCAGCCCGCGCTGACGGGCGATATCACCGCCATCGGCGTGACGCGCATGTTGGAGGCGATCCGCTTCATCAACCCGAAGATCCGTTTTTACCAGGCGTCGTCGAGTGAGATGTTCGGCAAAGTGGTTGAGGTCCCGCAAAGCGAAACCACTCCGTTCTACCCGCGCAGTCCGTACGGTGTGGCAAAAGTGTACGGACATTGGATCACAGTCAACTATCGCGAGTCGTTCGATATGTTCGCGGTTTCGGGGATTCTGTTCAATCACGAGAGTCCGCGCCGCGGTGTGGAATTCGTCACGCGCAAGATCGCGGACGGCGTGGCACGCATCAAACTCGGACTGGCAAAGGAACTCCGCCTTGGCAACCTCGAAGCCCAGCGTGACTGGGGATTTGCGGGCGATTATGTGGATGCCATGTGGCGCATGTTGCAACAGGATCAGCCTGATAATTACATCATCGGCATGGGCGAGACGCACTCCGTGCGCGAATTTTGCGAGGTTGCGTTCGGTCACGTCGGCTTGGATTACAAGGAATATGTCGTTCAGGATGAACGCTTTTACCGTCCCGCCGAAGTGGATCTGCTGATCGCCGACCCGTCGAAAGCGCGCGCCACGCTCGGTTGGGAACCCTCCGTCGGCTTTAAGGACCTCGTCATGATGATGGTGGACGCCGACCTCGCGCGGTTGAACGGCAAATAGTTTGCCATGATACAGACTAAGAGATTTCATTATATATGGGGAATTCTGACTCTTGTGGGTGTGGCTGTGTATATTGCCAAGTCGTTATACTTTGCACATTCTGCCTTGTCTATTGGCGATGAAGGAGCATACTTGTTTAAAGGGCTTATGTTTGCTCGTGAGGAATATCGCCCATTTCAGGAATATGGTTTCTGGACGAACAAAGCTCCACTCGCTTTCTTGGTACCGGGATATGCCCAGCTTCTGTTCGGCGCGGGATTGCGCGAGGCGCGTTATTTCGCGGTCTCCATCAGCCTCCTCATGCTGATTGGGCTTTGGATCACATCACACCGGCTGGGAGGCAGGCGTTGGGCGGCGCTGGCTGTATGGGTTTTCGCTTTATCTGATGCACACGTGGCAACCTATAGCTTGGCACTTTCGCAGGGGCTGGTTGCCTGCATGATGTCGTGGATGTTCGTTTTCACATTGGGTGAAGATCGCCCGATGTGGCAGTTAGTACTGGGAAGTGTGTTGTCTGTCCTTGTTGTTATGACCCGACAAAATATGGTTGTTGTGCCGCCGATTTTAATTCTTTATATTTTTTGGCAATACGGTACAAG
>CAZFDL010000259.1:0-3459 GCA_964517905.1 uncultured Anaerolinea sp.
CGCCGGTGATCACCTTTTCCACACTGTATTGGATCGTCTCGAGCCGCGCCAGCGCACGGATTTCGTTGATGTAGGTGATCGGGTCGGGGATGATCGTCGGCGTGGGGTTGAGCAGATTAGCCATCTGCGTTTGCAGGGAGCGGTTTGCCTCGTTCACCTGCTGGAACGGCTCGGTGGCGGCTTGCGCACTTTCGCGCACGGTCTGCACAATGAAGTATGCTGCGAGCGCAATCACCACGAGAATCAGGATGGAGAGCAGGTTGTTATTCTTCATGCCCGTATTATAATCTCTTCGGGGAACCCATGAATCGCAAATCGTATCTTCGCTCAAGCCTCTTCTTAGCTTTGCTGGTTGTGTTGGGATGTAGTATTCCTCGGTTGCCGGCAACCTCACCTACACAAACCTCTATTCCCAGCGCGCCAACGCAGACAAATGTTCCGCCCGCTTCCATACCGACGGTGGAACTGGGTCTGGCTGAGAATCCTTTGATCCTCGCCCTGCCGCCATCATCGAGCCCGACCGCCGTCGACGCCGCGAACTTCATCGCCGCACAATTCACCGAACGGACCGGCTATGTGGTGGTCACAGTGATTCCCGATTCGCAGGCGGCACTTGTGGACGCATTCGCCAAAGGTAACGCCCATATCGCACTGCTCGAGCCGTATGCCTACCTGCTCGCCCACCAACAGGAGTCTGTCAAAGCCGCGTTTGCGCTCGTGCAGGAAGGCAGGACGTTTTACGGCGCCCAATTCATTGCACGCCGCGACGCAGGATTCATCGTCCATTTCAATTCGATCTCTGAAACGAACATCATCGATGATGCCGAGGTTGCGCTGGCGCAATTCTCAGATAAGAAACCTTGCTGGACCGATTCCACTTCACCTTCGGGGTATGTGGTGCCGCTGGGGTATCTCAACACAAATGGAGTCAGCACCCAGCCTGCCGCCTTCGTGGAGGGACATCCCACCGTTGTGCGTTCGCTCTATGCCGGCGGCATTTGCGACTTCGGCGCAACGTACATCGATGCACGCAAGTTTCCATCGCTGGAAGATCAATTCCCCGATCTATTCGAACGGGTGGTGGTGATCTGGCGGATTCCGGAGATCATCCCCTACGACATATTGGCTTTTTCCTCGCAGATGCCGACAACCATGCGCGACCTGTTCGCAAGCATTCTTCCGGTCATCATGCAGATCGATCAGGGACGCGCCGCGTTCGAATCCGCCTATGGAATCAACGAGTTAATACCGGTCAATGACGCGTATTTTGATGAGTTTCGCCGGCGCGTGGAAGCAGCGGGGCTTGAGCTGGAAGAACTCATTAAATAAAAGAGCCATGTTCTTCAACATGGCTCCGTCTTTTGACCCCGTCTACGGCAGGGAACTGTTGATCGTGCTAAAGGTGTTGCCGGTTTTCGGACCGAATAAACGCACAACAACGATCACCAGGATGGCGACAAGAACGAGTATGATCGCATATTCCACAAGCCCTTGTCCCTTTTCCGCAGGCGCAAATAACATCGGAACATTCCTTTCAATAAATGGTGGCAACAGAGTGTCTGAGTACCTCCTCAGACCGATCCAATTGTTTCAAATAGGACGGGATCATCCGAGTATGGTTACAAAAAGACCCCGCCGAATGGCGGGGTCTTTTTGTTCTTTCTTGCCGACGAACTGGTTACGGCAGGGAGTCGTTGATGGTGCTGAAGGTATTGCCGACTTTGGGTCCGAGCAATCTCATGACAGCGATGACGACGATGGCGACGAGTGCGAGAATGATCGCGTACTCGACGAGGCCTTGGCCTTTTTCTTTAGGTGCAAACAACATGGTAACATTCCTTTCGTAAAAAAATTTTGTTCGAGGCACACCCTGCGAACTGTTTCAGAGTATAACCAGTTCCCGAAAAATTTCAAGACTTTTAAAGTTACATTGCGTTTACAGGTTTGTTAGTCAATGGTGTAACCTTTTCACATCTTAATGGTCTACACCCGGACCTTAATGTAGGCTTCAGAAATACATGATACGATGCGGCCTTCCGATCCATGGATGCAAATCATTTCCAACAAGAAGAATGACAAGATCATGATAAAGCGTTTTCTGAAATTCCTGCGGCATTTGCTCATCACCCTGGGTATTCTGGGAGTGGCCGGGGTGGTCCTGCCGCGCATTTTCACCTCCATCTATTCGATCAACAGAATCTACCAGACCCAGAATGCACCACCAAAACGGCTTGCCATCGTATTCGGGGCCGGGCTACGGCGCGATGGCACACCCACCGCTATTCTGCGCGACAGGGTGGAGACCGCCGCCGATTTGTACTTCAGGGGCAAGGCTGAAAAGCTGCTCATGAGCGGCGATAATCGCTTTGTAGAGTACAACGAGCCTGAGTCCATGAGGCAATATGCCCTCTCGCTGGGCGTGCCAGACGAGGCAATTGCCATGGATTTTGCCGGCAGGCGAACTTACGATACTTGCTACCGGGCAAAGGAGATCTTCGCCGCGGATGATGTTCTGCTCGTCACCCAGAAGTTTCACCTGCCGCGAGCGCTCTTTCTGTGCAACGCGCTTGGTTTGGAGGCAACCGGCGTGGAGGCCAACACCCGTCGCTTTTGGAGCGTATCGCTGTTGATCTGGAACGTGCGCGAACTCCTCGCCACCACGGGGGCATTCCTCGATGTTTTCGTAACCACCCCTCAACCCGTCTTAGGTGAGCCAAGCCCGCTGTTTGTGGAGTGAATAAGCCGGAACAAGATAGGTCATCCCACATTTGGGGGAATCGAACGAAAAAGCCTGCCTGTCCAGACATCTCTTTTGTGGATAAGTGTCGATTATTTGTGGATAACTGACACGCCATGTGGAGAAGTAGGCTAGGTTTAAATACCTGTGCTACAGCGGCACCCCCCATATGTGGGCGTTAAGAATAACAAATTCCAAAATATGGATGAGGTGATAATCCGGGGCTTTCTGTGGATGAGTTGTGGATGGATTTGTCCCAATTCCTTCCACAGTTAGGGTTGCCTCCGTTGACTGAATCAAGCCGCACATCCGGGCAGGGACGCGGGCACGCATCCCACCAGTACGGGAAGATCCGGTTCATCCACACCATCCACACCCCCTACTACTGCTACGAATCTCGTAATCTCTTTAATTAAATGCTTGAATCTGTTACCTAAATCCTGTACAATCTTTTATACAACATTTCGGCCCCTCTTTGTAGTTGGGAGGTCCATGATGGACATTATCAAGGTTTCAGCCAACTCCCGTACCTCTGCCGTTGCCGGGGCAATTGCGGGTGTCGTCCGTGAACACAAGCGGGCGGAAGTTCAGGCGATCGGAGCCGGCGCTGTAAATCAGGCGGTGAAGGCGCTTGTGCTTGCGACTGGGTATCTGAAGAATGACGATATCCACGTGGTGTGTGTGCCGGAGTTCGCGGACGTGACGATCGACGATAAGGTGCG
>CAZFDL010000260.1:0-3456 GCA_964517905.1 uncultured Anaerolinea sp.
GCGCGGACGATGAAGTAACGCTCACACTGCTTTCCAAACTCGAAGATCAAGCCACCCGCAAAGCAGTCACTGCGGAACGCACGTTCTTGCAGGGGTTGGGTGGTGGATGTGCAGTGCCCGTCGCGGCGTATGCAGTGACCAATGAACAGTCATCAGTCATCAGTCTGACGGGTTTGGTGATTTCGGAAGATGGAAAGACTGTTGTAAAAGCCACGGATGAAGGAACGGACGCGCTTGAACTTGGGATGAAACTTTCTTGGCAAGCCATCGCGCAGGGCGCAGACAAAATTCTCAACCTGATCATTGCCCGCTAATTACCCATTACCCATGAAAGTCCTTATCACCCGCCCCCGCGCCCAAGCCGATGACTTCGCAGACAAACTGCGCAATGCAGGCTTCGAGCCGATCTTTTTCCCAGTCATTGAGATTCAGCCAATTGAAAATAATGTTGCACTGGAACGTGCTCTTGAAAAATTGAACTGCTACGAATGGGTGGTGTTCACATCGGTGAATGCAGTGGATGTTGTGTTTGATGAGTATTCCGTACTCTTTTTGGAAGGCAACACAGGCGTGAAGTTCGCCGCCATCGGACCAAAAACAGCCGAGGCGCTACGCAAATACAGCATCGAGCCAGACTTTGTCCCTGAGGAATATGTGGCAGAAGCCATTATGCCTGGCTTGGGCGATCTGCAAGGCAAGTGGGTATTGCTCCCGCGCGCCGAAATCGCCCGCGAGGCATTGCCTAAAGCGATTGCCAACGCGGGTGGTATTGCGCACGAGATCATCGTTTATCAAACCTTGCCCGCTCAAGTTGATGAAAATGAAATGAGTGCGTTGAAATTAGGCATGGATGTGATCACTTTTACCAGCGCATCCACCGTGGAAAATTTTGTTGCCATTACTCGTCAGCATAACCTTGATCCCTTGAACCTGCCGAACAACCCGCTCATTGCCTGTATTGGTCCCATCACAGAACAGGCAGCGAAAGAAGTGGGATTTCAAAATCTCGTTGTTGCAAATGAATACACCACGGATGGATTAATCAAAGCAATTATCAATATGGAGAGACTATGACTCTGATTGAACTTGAAAATCGTCAATCGTTAATCGTAAATCGTAAGTTGGTTCGTCCCCGCCGCTTGCGTACCACCCCCGCCCTCCGCGCGATGGTACGGGAGACGGAACTCAACGCGCGCGATTTCATCTATCCTCTTTTTGTACGGCATGGAACGGGACGTACCGCCATCGGCTCGATGCCTGGCGTGTATCAACTGTCAGTGGAGGAAGCGGTTCGAGAAGCAGAAACAGCTGCAAAGTCAAGGGTGAGTGCTGTCATCCTGTTTGGAATTCCCAAAGAGAAGGATCCGATCGGGATGGAGAATTTTGCGGAGGATGGAATTGTCCAGCAGGCAATACGGGCGATCAAAAGGGAAATCCCTGAGATGGTTGTTGTCACCGATGTTTGTTTGTGCGAATACACCGATCATGGTCACTGCGGCATTTTGAACACGGGCGAGCATTTTCATACTGGTCTGCCTGAGGGGTACGTGTTGAACGACCCAACACTGGATGTGCTAGCGAAGGTAGCGATCTCGCATGCCGAGTGCGGTGCGGATATTGTTGCGCCGAGCGGCATGATGGACGGCATGGTGGCATCCATCCGTGAGGGGTTGGATGGTGCTGGGTATGAGAACCTGCCGATCCTGTCGTATGCCGTGAAATACGCGTCGTCGTTCTATGGACCATTCCGCGATGCGGCGGAGGGTGCGCCAAAGTTCGGCGATAGAAAATCTCATCAGATGGACCCAGCAAATGCGCGTGAAGCCTTGCGTGAAGCTGCCTTGGATGTAGAAGAAGGCGCGGACATGTTGATGGTGAAACCTGCGCTGGCATACTTGGATGTAATCCGAGTAGTGAAGGATGCGTTTCCAGAACTGCCGATGGCGGCATACAACGTCAGCGGCGAATATTCGATGATCAAAGCCGCTGCTGCGAATGGCTGGATTGATGAAGTGAATGTCACACTCGAAACATTGACTTCGATTAAGCGCGCTGGCGCAAACGTCATCATTACTTATCACGCCGTAGATGCGGCGAATTGGTTGAAATAATAGGAGTATAGAATAAATGTCCACCGAAACAATCGAACAGCCCCTGCGCACGTTCAACCACTACGCTTTATTTTCCTTCAAGGATGCTTATTGGTCATTGAGCGCGGATGAACGTGCAGAATTTCATAAAAACTGGCTGATTGCATTACGCGCGTCCGCTCAAAAAGTTGACCTATTTCAAGGCACCGAACATGACATAGACTTGATCGTTTGGTCTGCCTTAACGGTAAAAGACAATCAGGATGCCGCGATCTTTTTCGAGAAGTTTGCAAAGGCGCTGGCTCCCTATCGTCACCTGATTGAACAAAAGGATTCGCTCTGGGGCTTTACCCGTTCTTCGCAATATTCGAAGGCTCGTTCCAAACAGGAGATTGATCCATTCTCGGACGAGCACAAGCCATACCTGATCATTTATCCGTTCTCCAAAACGACCGAATGGTATTTGATGAACCGCGATGCACGCCAGGGCATGATGAACGAACACATCCGCATTGGCAAACAGTACGATGACATCAGTCAATTACTTCTTTATTCTTTTGGTTTGCAAAATCAGGAATTTGTTGTGGTGTACGAGACTGACGACCTGACCCGCTTTTCTGATTTGGTCAACGAACTGCGCGACACCGAAGCGCGCCGTTACACCCTGCGTGACACGCCCTTGCACACCGCCATCTATCACCCTGCTGAAGAGACCCTTGCCTTATGGAAATGAACAGCCGTTTTTTACAAGCCTGCCAACGCAAACCCGTTGACACAACTCCCGTATGGTTCATGCGCCAGGCGGGACGATATATGCCCGAATACCGCGCCATCCGCGAGAAGTATTCATTGCTCGAAATTTGTTACCAGCCTGAGCTCGCCGCCGAAGTGACGCTTCAACCCGTCCGTGCTTTTGGTGTGGATGCGGCGATTCTCTTCGCTGATATTCTGCTGCCCGCCATTCCGTTGGGTGTCGGCTTGGAGTTTGCCAAAGGTGAAGGTCCCGTGTTGCAGAATCCTGTCCGCAGGATGGACGATGTCAGAGAGTTGAAACCTGTCGATGCAGAAACAGATCTCGGCTACGTCATGGAAGCGATCCGCATCCTGCGCAGGGAACTCACGGACACGCCGCTGATAGGCTTTTGCGGCGCGCCATTCACGGTCGCGTCCTACATCATCGAAGGCGGCTCATCTCGCGAATTTCTCAAGACCAAGATGATGATGTATTCCGCGCCTGAAGTTTTCCATGCCCTGATGGATAAACTAGCGGACGTATTCAGCGATTATCTGACCGCGCAAATTCGCGCAGGGGCGCAGGCGGTGCAGGTCTTTGATTCGTGGGTCGGCGCGCTCAGTCCGTCTGATT
>CAZFDL010000261.1:0-3440 GCA_964517905.1 uncultured Anaerolinea sp.
CCGTGGACGAGGTCATCGAAGCGCTCGACGCGGCGATCAAATCCAGCGGCTTCGAGGAGATCGCGTTGCTGTCGCTGTCGTCATCCGATTATACGAACGTGTTGGAACTGGTCACGAAGGTTGGCGAAAAATTCGGTGGAACGCACCTCAAAACCTCCCTGCCATCCTTGAGGATCGAATCCGTTTCGATCGACCTGATGGAGAAGTTGAAAGACAAACGCTCCGGCGGGTTCACGCTCGCACCGGAAGCCGCCACCGAACGGATGCGCCGCATCATCAACAAATTCGTCCCCGATGACGAGGTCATCAACACGACGCGCGAGATCTATCGCCGCGGCTGGAAGACCATCAAGTTGTACTTCATGATCGGGCATCCGAGCGAAACGCTCGAAGATGTGCAGGCGATCGCAGACCTGTGCAAACGCGTCATCGCCGAAGGGCGCAAAGTGGCGGGGATGCGCGTCAAGTTGAACGCGGGCGTCAGCACTTTTGTGCCGAAGTCGCAAACTCCATTCCAGTGGGTGTCATGCGACACACCGGAACAGATCCGCGCCAAGCAGGCGTTGTTGCGCCGCGAATTGGGAGGCGACCGCAACATCAAACTAAGTCTCACCGATGCGGAAGATTCGTTCCTTGAAGCCTGGCTTTCGCGCGGCGACAGAAACATGGCGGAAGTGGTTTACTCCGCATGGAAGAACGGCTCGAAGTTCGACGCCTGGAAAGAGGGACAAAAATACGACGCATGGCTCGCCGCGTTCGAGCAACACGGACTCGACCCGTTGTTTTACACCCACCGCCAGCGCCGCACGGACGAAGTCTTTCCGTGGGAGCATATCACCGCCGCGGTTCGCAAGAATTTCCTCTTTCAGGATTTCAGGCAATCGCTCGAGGGTCAGATCCGCGTGGATTGCCGCTTCGATTGTTTCGCGTGCGGCATCCTGCCGACCTTCGCACAGATGCGCCGCGAGAACCCCGGCGACGTGTGGAAGTGCCCCGATGTGAAATCACCGGGAAGGTCAGAAACCAGTGTGCCAGTCAACAGTGAACCAGTGCACAGTTTGCCGGTGGTCGGGGATTAACAGTTTCATGCCTGCTTCGAAAAAACAGTTCATCGAAAAGTTGATGCGCGAACGCGACAGGTTCGAGTTGTTATTGAACCGCGTCGGCTTTACGCGGCGCATGACCGTGAAGGGTGTTTCGGGGAACTGGTCCATCAAGGACATTCTCGCGCACGTGTGGGCGTACGAGCAGTACATCGCCGACCGCATGAACGAGATCGCGCACGGCGAACATTACACGCCCTGCAAAACGCACAACGCGCTCGACGCGTTTCTCGATGAACATGGGTATCCCGATTTTGGCTCGCCCCTGGTGGACGACGAGAGCGTCAACGAATGGGTCTTCGAGAAATATAAACGCGTCGCGCTGGAGGAGATCGTCGCGCAGGAACTGCAGGCATTCGCGTCCATCCACGCCGCGCTCGAAGGCATCAGCGACGAAACACTCGGCAAGCATAACCTGCTCGAACGCGTGGCCGACAATACACTTCATCACTACCGGCATCACATGCGCGATATCCGCCGCTGGTTGAAGAAGAACGCGGTGAACTCGTAAGGCGGGATAACTTCCCGCCTACGAAAAGATCCATGCGGATTCGAATCACGTTTTCCAAACAGGGACCGCTTCGCTACACGGGGCACCTGGACCTGCACAAACTGTGGGAACGCGCCGCACGCCGCGCGGAACTCCCGTTGGCGTACTCGCAGGGATTCCATCCGCAGCCAAAGATGAGCCTCGCGGCGGCGCTCCCGCTGGGACTTTCGTCCACCTGCGAGGTGCTGGACATGCGCCTCGAACGCGACATCGAGTTGGAAGACTTGCCCGCGCGACTCAACGCGACCCTTCCGCCGGGGATCCAGGTCACGAACGTGGAACAGGTCGACGAGCGGGCCCCCGCGTTGCAGACGCAGGTCGCATCGGCGGAGTATGAGGTCGAACTGAAGGAACCGGTCGACCCGTCGGAGTTGAAGCGCAGGATCGAGTCGGTAATGGAGTCCAGATCGATCCCACGCGAACGACGGGGCAAATCATACGACCTGCGTCCGCTGATCGAAGCCCTCACCCCTGCCCCTCTCCCAGCGGGAGAGGGAATACGTATGCGGCTGGCGGCGCGGGAAGGCGCAACCGGAAGACCCGATGAAGTGTTAGATGTGTTGGGCATCGCGTTCGAGGAGACGAGGATCGAGCGGACGCGTTTGATATTCAACGTCCCGCTGGTTTAAGAAGTGGCAAAGACCCGTGAACGAAACCTGCGGGACGATTAATTAATTTGGAGGAGCCATGGCATTACTTGGAGCAGTTTTCTTTGGGTTCGTCCCCATGTTCCTGTTCGCGGCATTCGTGAACTGGCTGGACCGTTACGAGAAGGAGCCGAAAGTTTTGCTCGGCGCGGCGTTCGTGTGGGGCGTGGTCATCGCGGGGGGCGGCGCGTATATTTTGAACACCGTGTTCGGCATCGGTATTTACCTGTTCACCGGCTCTGAAGTTGCAGCGGATTTCGGCACGACCTCGATCGTGGCGCCGATCATCGAAGAGGCGTTGAAAGGACTCGCGGTGGGCGTGGTCTTCCTGCTCTTCCGCAAGGAATTCGATTCCATCCTCGATGGCATCGTCTACGGCGCGATCACTGCGATGGGCTTTGCGGCCATCGAGAACGTGCTGTACATCTACCGCAACGGTTATCAGGAAGCCGGCTGGGAGGGCTTCTGGGTTCTCGTAGTCGTGCGTGTCGCGCTGGTCGGCTGGATGCATCCGTTCTTCACGGCGTTCATCGGCATCGGGTTTGCCGTCGCGCGCATGAGCCGGAACACGCTGGTGAAGATCATTGCGGTGCCGGCGGGTTATGTGGTTGCCGTGCTGACGCACTCCTTCCACAATACCTTCGGTTCGCTCGTCGGCGGCGAAGGCGGCTTCTTCCTCGGCATCCTTGCGGATTATTTCGGTTATTTCCTGATGACCGTGTTCATCGTCTGGATGATTATCCACGAGCGCAACATCCTGAAGCGCCAGCTGGTGGAGGAAGTGAACAACGGCGCGATCACGCCAAAACAATACAACACGGCCATCTCGTTCTTCCAGTTCAACGCGCATCTTTCCGCGCTCACCTCGGGGAGTTTCGGACCCACGAAGCGGTTCTATCAGGTGTTGGGCGAACTGGCGCATAAGAAGGAACAACTCGTCAAAGTGGGCGAGGAGGCGGGTAATACCCGCATCATCGAGCAATATCGCACGGAGCTGACGAGGCTCGCGCCGCTGGCGAAGGCGTAATGTATGCGTAGGGGCGGGGTGACCCCGCCCCTACGCAACCCGTGATAAAATTTTTCAACCCGCCCCCGTAGCTCAGTGGACAGAGTGTCGGCCTCCGGAGCCGAAGAGCGCAG
>CAZFDL010000262.1:0-3433 GCA_964517905.1 uncultured Anaerolinea sp.
GAGAGTCCGTTTTATATTAAGCCGCGCATGGATCCTGGGTTTGTTCGCTGGCTTGCGCAATTCGTCATTGCCAGTCGGGAAACACCCATGTTGAAAACACTGCCAGTGCTGCGCGACCTGTTGTTTGCGAGTCGCGCGTTATATGAAGAACTCGCCAATAACGCTGGCTTCGATTTTGGTTTCGAGGGCAAAGGCTCATTGCTGGTGTGTTTGTCGAAGCAGGCGTTGGAAAAAGAAAGGGTCGAAACGCATCTCTTCGAGCGCTTCAAAATTCCAGCCAGTATCGTCAATCGCGAAGAAGCGCTTGAGCTTGAGCCAGCGCTCCTGCCGGGCATCGCGGGCGGCGTTTACTATCCGCGGGACGGGCGCATCGACCCGTATCGCTTCGTCACCGGGCTGGCGGAAAAGGCTCAGGGTTTGGGCGCTCAGATCCACACGCAGACGGAATCGATGGGTTTTGAATCCCAGGATGGTAGAATCACAGCAGTCCACACTACGCGCGGCGAATTCCATCCGAAGCAGATCATCCTGGCAGGCGGGTCGTGGTCGCCGGAGATCGTGCGCGCATTAAAGTTGCGGATTCCGATTCAGGCCGCGAAGGGCTACAGCGTGACATTGGAAAATCCGCCGCTGACGCCGAAACTACCGTTGTTGTTTTCTGAGGCGCGGGTGGTGATCAATCCGCTAGGACATGCGCTTCGAATCGCCGGGACGCTTGAACTGGCCGGCATGGACTTATCGTTTAACCTCAAGCGGATTCGCACCATGCAAAGATCATCCGCGCAATACCTGCCCGGATTGGCGGAGGCGAAAGTGATCGAGGTCTGGCGCGGGCTTCGTCCCTGCACGCCGGATGGATTACCGATCATCTCCCGCGTGAAAAAATTCGACAACTTGATCGTTGCCGCCGGTCACGCGATGCTTGGCATGTCGCTCGCCCCGATCACAGGGAAATTAGTGTCACAGTTGACCCTTGATGAAAAACCTGACTTGGATATTTCTCCGTTTGCTGAAAGTCGATTCTGATTCAAAGGAATGTGAACGATAAGAATTAACGGGGGAGGAGATTTTTCCACCTTTCACGCTTGTAAGTCGATTCGAGGATGGGTGAATAGTACCCGGGTAATCCCAGTACTTTCGTTTTGCAGCATCTTACAATATTGTTTGTAACTATTCCTTACTTTTCATATCGTAAAGCTGCGAGAACAGGTAACCTTCGACCAACCTTGGCTTGGCTCACAGCCTCTCCAGGAGTTTTGAGTATAAAAACCCAACTTACGGAGGCATGATGTTATCGAAATACACAAAAATGTTATACATGGCAGTCTTATTGTTCGCTCTCGCAGTTCCCTCTCGAGCGCAATCTGCCCAGAATGGTAGTAACCACGAACCTCCTTTTGTAACGACGAGCGTTACACCAGGGGTCATAACGGTCAGCGAGTCCTCCACGGTCGCAGTCAACCTGAACCGCATGCCGGCGGAAGGGCTCGCCAGCGCTGAATTTACCTGCGCATACGACCCTGCCGTGGTTGAAGTATCTGCCATCACTCCGACTGGCCTGTTCGGAGCGGACCCAATTCTTGCGATAAGCGGTCCACAGAATGGAAGTTTTATCTTTGCCATTGCCGGTAGCCTCGGAAGCAAGGCGGTGACAGCCGGTCCGGCTTTCACATTTTCTGCAAAGGGATTGGTGAATGGCCAATCAGCGATTGACTGTCAGACGCGTGTCTCCGTTGGAAATCTTGTTCTCGTCGCAATTTCATCCACACCTGCCAACCTTGACGTGAAGGAAGTCATCACTACTCCCGTAAACGGCACGCTTGCGGGGCAGGTGCTAGCGAGCAAGCCCGTGACTGTTACCCTCACAGACTCCAACGCTTCGGTTGTCGGATCTATTACGGCGAATGTGGACGGGACTTTCAGTCTCTCTGTCCCTGGCGGAACGTACAATGCTGTTGCATCTGCCCCCGGCCACCTCAGAGCGCAGGGATCTGTAACGATCACTAACGGAAACACAACAACCCTGCCGCTGATCAAACTGCCTGCTGGTGATATCGATGGCAATGATGTGATTGACCAGTTCGATGCGCTGACGATAGGCATCAACTACAACGGGACGACGCCAGACGCAGCAGACTTGAGCAATGACGGTACGATCAATGTTCTGGAGCTCGAAATTCTATCCCCAAATTACCGTCAATCCGGTCCAGTGGCAATATCTAACGGTAATCCACCGGTCGTCACCCCTTCTCCAATCGCCACACATTCCCCTGATGCAACCCATTCTCCGAATGCCACCCCTTCGCCAGTTCCGAACCCAACGCAAACCCAGATGCCCAATGCGAACTCGATGCAGCACTGGCACGCGCCGGGTGCACATGATGGGTTGAACGCACACGAACATGGCGACGCGCCTCCCGCATGGGCGGAGACATGGTCGACGGCTAATTTCGGGCATCCTGTGATGTACGGGGGCGACGAACGTTCGAGCGATACGGAAAACTCGATGAAACATCAGGCTTTCAAAGGCGTTACGTATCGGGTCAATGGCGCATCTTCCTGCCCGGTCGATCTGTATTTCCGCTATCATGCGGCATCGAACCCGATGGATCGTGCCTTCGCATTCCATTCGTACGAGTTGTACATGAAGGACTGCCAGGGTGGCATCTCTTTTCGTCAAGGCGTGTATTGGGTCGGGTACCCCGAATTCCGCTCGCAGCGCATGAGCCGTTTCAACGAACAACCCGGCACACTCTTGCCGGATGGTTCAATAGCCCCCGGGCGTAATCAATTCATTCTCAGCGCGCCGGACAATCGCGATTGGTTTGGGTTGAACGGCATCATCCAGACCCGCTGTGAACAATGGTATGCGTTCGCCGGACCGCATGGCGGCGAGTTTAGTATCACCATCTGCGGCGCTACAACTCGTTTCTCATACGATGAACACCTGACAAATTTCCACGACATGAGTACTTGGGACCTGACAGGCTCGTTGGGTCTGGGGCGCAGATTCGAGGTCTCACTGTACGGACCTAATTCCCCCGTTCCAACGGAACAGCCGGCCGGGTGGTTCTGCGCCAAGAAAGCCCCGATCGAAGATAAGGTGGAAGGGCTGACACATCGCCCTTCATGGCCATTGATCAAAAGCGGCATCAGTGTTCCAGCAAATTGTCCATCAGACTACTTGCCACAATTCACTGCGCCGACCTTCCCCAATACCGGGATCAATTTCAGCATCGGAAATACACTGGATCTGAAAACCTTCCCCGGCGAGGGCATCGTGACCGTGCCGAACTAGGCAAAAAAAGTGAGATTTGTTTTCAGGATCTGGAGCTTCTGGCTTACAACCCTTGCAAGTCAGGACCAATGATCTGGAAATTATTCAGATTAACCTCAATTTCCTAACAGAAAGGCCTGCGGCATGAAAGAAGCT
>CAZFDL010000263.1:0-3389 GCA_964517905.1 uncultured Anaerolinea sp.
CAGGACAAATGGGACGAGGCGGTCATTGTCTGCGCGATGGTGGGAAACGACGCCGCGTTTTTGCAATCGGCATTACAAACCGTGGCAACATGGGCCGAAGCGAATTGGTCGGATGGGGATGTGTGGGATTCAAAAATAGAAATTATTTCGTAGGGGGCGAGGTCCTCTCGCCCCCTAATTTGACGTGAAAAAATGGGCGGGGAGACCCCGCCCCTACGTTTGGAGGCAAAATGGATTTAGGATTGAAGAACAAACGCGCGCTCGTGGCAAGTTCCTCGCGTGGACTCGGCTACGCCACTGCCTTGCTCCTCGCTAAAGAGGGCTGCCGCGTCGCGGTCAACAGCCGCGAGGACGCGAATGCAAAACGAGCGGCCGAAACGATAAACAATGAAACAGGCTCGCAGGTCATCGGCTTGGCTGGTGATGTGAGTCGGTCCGAAGTGTCTGATGGACTGATCCAACAAACGGTGGATGCCTTCGGCGGGCTGGATATCCTGATTACCAATGCGGGCGGGACGCCCGCCGGACCCTTCGAATCATTCGACGATGAGACTTGGCGAAAGGCAGTGGACACTTCGTTGATGAGTCACGTGCGCTTGATCCGAGCCGCCCTCCCCCACCTGCGAAAATCCGACTCACCTAGCGTGCTGGCGATCAACTCCTACGTGACCAAACAGCCCATTCAAAACCTCGTGCTCTCGAACAGCATCCGGGCGGCCACAGCGGGACTGATCAAAACACTGGCCTTGGAACTGGGCACGGAGCAAATCCGTTTTAATTCCATCCTGCCCGGCTGGACGATGACCGAGCGCGTCGACGAGTTAATGGCTTCCCGCGCAAAAACCAACGGCACGACCATCGACGAAGAGATCGCCAGACAGACCGCCGAAATCCCGTTGGGGCGAATGGGTCAACCGGAGGAATTCGCCAACGCAGCCGTCTTCCTCGTTTCTCCCGCCGCTTCATTCATCCACGGAACCATGCTTGCCGTGGATGGCGGGGTCATCAAAGGTACATTCTGATGAAAAGATTTCTGCTCGTCATCTCGATCCTCCTTGCAAGTTGTGCGCCTCAAGCGACACCCGCGCCGACAGCGCATCCTTCCACTGCCGGCGAAGCGCAAGATGTTTTGATTCGATTTTTCGATCTGTTGAGCACAGCACAATATGCCGAAGCGGATCGGCTCTACGGAGGGGAGTATGACCAATTACAAGTCTTCAACCCGTCGTCAGACCCGGCGGATCATGCCGCATTGTGGAACTGGTCTTGCGAACTCGCGGGATTACAATGCCTGAAGGTCCGCACGGCAACGGTTAAGAATGGCCAAGGTGACACCGTGGTCTTTCAGGTAGAATTCAGCAACCCCGACGGAAGTTTGTTTGTGCTGGGTCCGTGCTGCGGCGCAAATGAGACCGAAATGCCGCCCATGTCACAATTCGAATATCGCGTGACGCGCGGAAGTGACGGACAATTCCGCGTGATGGAGTTGCCTCCATACGTTCCGTAACATGACCACCAACCCAAACCGTTCTCTACTTTTATTGGCAAGCGCCTGTTATGCCGTATCAACGTATCTGGTGCTGTATTCCAGCACATCGGATGTTCCCCGTCCAACCTGGAGCGGTTACCTCGATGCAAGCCTGGCGTTCGTCATGGTGTATCTCAGTTTTCGAATCTTCGAGAAAGGCAAGAGCAACCCTCGTTTTCAAACGACCCACCGCGCCGTGCTCAACGTCGTACCGCTGATGCTGCTCGGAATTTGGATCTATCGCAGTTCGCTCGATCTCAACACCCTTCTGCCCGGGCTGGCATGGCGAACGTATCTTTTCTTTCATATCCTGCCGTATGCGTTGAACTTGTGGAAACCAGCCGAATGAGTAAATTTTCCTTTTTAGCGCGCACCTCCATTTTGATCGCGTTCTTCTTCTTCATTGACAAAGTCCTTGCCTTCGTGCGCGTGGGCATCGTCTCGCGCATTTACACGGATGACATCGGCTTGCTCGACGTGTTCAACTCCGCCAACAACGTTCCCGATGTATTGTTCGCGCTCATCTCTGGCGGCGCGCTGGCAATGGCGTTCATCCCCTTGATGAGCGATTATCTCACCACGAAAAGCCGCGCCGCCGCGTGGGACCTGTTCTCGCGCGTCGCCAACCTTGCATTCCTCGTCACCGGCGTGATCGCCGTATTCGTTTTCATCTTCGCACAACAGATCGTGGATACAATCATCGTCCCCGGCTTCACCGCCGAGCAGCGTGTCCTTGTCGCCGAATTGATGCGGCTCAACCTCGTCAGTACGATCATCTTTTCGATCAGCGGTTTGGTGATGGCGAGCCTGCAAGCCAACCAGCATTTCCTTTTCCCCGCGCTCGCGCCAACCATGTACAACGTGGGGCAGATTTTCGGCGCCCTCATTTTTGTGCCGCGCTTCGGCATTTACGGCCTCGTGTACGGCGTCATCCTCGGTGCGGCGTTGCATCTCGGAGTGCAAATCCCCGCACTTTTCAAATTCGGTTTCAAATGGACTCCCGCGCTCGACCTGCGCCATACCGGCTTGCTCGATGCGCTCAAGTTGCTCGGTCCGCGTCTGCTTACCATGGCTGGGATTCAATCCATCGTCATCGTGCGCGATTATTTCGCATCGTTTTTGCAGCAGGACGGCGCGGTGACGTCCCTCGCGTATGGCTGGATGATCATGCAAGTGCCGGAGACTCTGCTGGGAACTGCCATCGCCACCGCAATGTTGCCGACCCTTTCAGAACTCGCTTCGCGCGCCCAGTGGCATGACTTCCGCTTGGCGGTCGAACGCGCCCTTCGAGTCTTGATCGCCCTCACGCTTCCTGTGGGGGCAGTGATGGCGGCGGGAATCAACCCACTCGTGCGTGCCGCGTTCGGCTTCGATGCCGAGACTTCGACCCTCATCACGTGGACGACGCGCGCCTACCTGCTCACGTTGACCGGCTTCTCGATCCAGGAGATCGCCGCACGCTCGTTCTACGCGCGCAAGGAACCGATGTTTCCGTTGTACGCCGTCATTCTGCGCCTCGTCATGTTCATCGGCATCGGGTATCTCGGAATCACATTCTTCAAACCGATCGGCGCGCCGATCATCGCCTTCGCGGAAATTGCGCTGCTTATCGAATCGATCATTCTTTTTGGTTGGCTGAGCAAACGGACGCACGAGCCCATTATCGTGTGGGGTGCGGTGGTCAAAGGCTTGATCGCGGCGGTAATTGGCGGCGTGACTGCCTATGCGTTGGCAGTATATATCCCCGGCTCCGCGGTAGTGACGGCGTTACTCGGCATGACCATCGGCGGGCTTATCTGCCTGCCGATCATCTGGTCTGAAATTAAATTGCTGTTAAAACTCTAGAATCAAGGCTGATATA
>CAZFDL010000264.1:0-3370 GCA_964517905.1 uncultured Anaerolinea sp.
AATCCACAACCCTCGGCGTGGACTCCATTTGCATGGACATGGAAGACGGCGTGGCGGCGAACAAAAAAGCCGAAGCGCGGGCGGTTATTGCACAGGCGATGAAGGAACTGGACTTCAGCAAATCCGAGCGGTGCATTCGCATCAACCAAATTGGATCGGGCTTGGAGAAGCGCGACCTCGTCGCCGCGCTGGCGACCAACCCCGATACGATTGTAGTGCCAAAGATCGAAACTGCCGAACAGGTGAAATGGGTCAGTGAGCACATCGAAACCTACGAACTTTCGAGCAAGTTGAACATCGGGAGCGTCCGTTTGCTGGTGGGCGTGGAAACTGCAAAGGGAATCATGAACCTCAAAGAGATCGCCGAAGCGGACAAACGGCTTGAAGCCATCATCTTCGGCGGGGAGGATTTCGCCGCATCAATAAGTGCGGTGCGGACGAAGGAAGCCACAGAGTTGCTCTACGCGCGGCAGGCGGTGGTCACTGCCTGCGCGGCGAATGACTTGCAAGCGATAGATATCGTTTTCATCGACTTCAAAGACCCTGACGGTCTGCGCGCCGAAGCGGAACAGGGAGCGCGCTTCGGCTTCAGCGGGAAACAGATCATCCACCCGAATCAGGTTCAAGTCACGCAGGAGGCGTTCACGCCATCCGATGAGGCGATCGTGCATGCAAAGCGGATCGTCGAGTCGTTCGAGTCGAGTCAAAAAGAGGGCAAAGGCGCGTACGCGCTGGACGGCAAGATGATCGACATGCCATTGCTCAAGAACGCGCAAAAAGTGTTGGATCGAGCACGCGCGGCAGGGAAGTAGGAAAGCGGACTCGCCGCGCGGACTTCAGTCCGCTATGTACACATTTCAAGCGGAGTAAAGTCCGCATTCCGGAGGTCTTTTTGCTTTCCATCATCTACGGCATTGCATCGGCAGCTTCATGGGGCGCGGGCGATTTCGCTGGCGGGCTTTCCAGCCGCAAGGTCGGCGCGTATCGCGCTGTGTTATACGCAGATTTCTTCGGCTTGCTCATCCTAGCCATCGTTTCGATCTTCCATCGCGAATCGTTTCCATCGGGGAGCGTCGCGCTCAACTCGTTCATCGGCGGTACGCTCGGCTCGATCGGTTTGCTCATTTTGTACCACAGCCTGAGCGTCGGGCAGATGAGCATCGCCGCGCCGGTCTCCGCGTTGTTCGCGGCGCTGCTTCCAGTCATTGTAGGCTCGGTCACGGAAGGCTTGCCCACATCAATTCAATTTTTCGGGTTCGCCCTTGCGCTTGCGGCGGTGTGGTTGATCTCGCAGGGTGACGGTGCATTCCATATCAGCAAACTCTCGGATCTGAAATTCCCGATTCTCGCGGGCGTGGGGTTTGGCTGCTACTTCATTTTCATTCACAACGCTGTCGGCGATCCCGACTCGTTGTTGTGGCCCATGATCATCTCACGCCTCGCAGGGACGATTCTGCTCTTCATCATCGTGCTGGCGCGGCGCGAGTCGCTTCCCGTCCCGCGCGGCGCGTGGACGGTGGTGCTCATCAACGCCACGCTCGATCTCGGCGGGAACTTCTTTTTCATCCTCGCCAGCAAAGTCGGCAGGCTCGACATCGCCGCGGTCTTGAGTTCGTTATACCCCGGCGCGACGGTCGTCCTCGCGTGGCTCATTCTCAAGGAACGCATATCTCGCACGCAAGTGCTCGGCATTGTGCTCGCGTTCGCGGCGATCTATCTGTTTACGTTGTAGCCCCTCACCCCAACCCTCTCCCAAAGGAAAGGGGAGATTTATATGAAAAAACTAACTGGAAAAACTGCGATCATTACAGGCGCCACATCAGGAATCGGCAAAGCGACCGCGTTGTTGTTTGCCGACGAGGGCGCGGATATCGTCATCACGGGACGCCGCGCCGAGTTGGGTCAGCGCGTCGTGGACGAGATCAGCCAAAAGGGCGGGCGAGGCGTCTTCGTCCATGCGGATCATTCCAACGGGGAGGATTGCTCCCGCGTCGTCGAGCAGACTATCGCCACGTTCGGCCGCGTCGACATCCTGTTCAACAACGCGGGTATCGTCACCCAAGGGACCGCTGAAACTACGTCCGATGAAATTTGGAACGAGACGATGGCGATCAACGTGACAGGCGTGTGGCGCATGTGCAAACTGGTGATCCCGATCATGAAGCAACAAGGCGGAGGCGTGATCGTCAACAACGGGTCCGATTGGTCGGTGGTGGGAGGCAGGAACGCGTTCCCGTATGTCACCAGCAAAGGCGCGGTGGCGTTGATGACGAAAGCGATGGCGCTTGATTTCGCGCGCGACAACATCCGCGTGAACGCGGTCTGCCCCGGCGATACGTTCGTGGACCGCTGGCTCGAAAAGGGATACTTTGAACATTCAAACCCCGTGACGTTGGAACAGGCGGTGAAAGAAGCGAGCGAGTATCTGCCGATGGGACGTTTCGGCAAACCCGAAGAGATCGCCAAGGCTGTATTGTTTTTGGCTTCGGATGAATCGTCGTTTGTGACAGGTCACTTGTTGTTGGTGGACGGTGGCAATACGGCGCAGTAGAGCAGTCGCCGTGTTCAGGCGACAGTTCTACCGCCTCAAGAACATGAGCACGGCAGGTCTTGACAGCCATGCTATACTGAACTCAACGGAGAGCGGACGATGTACACATACTGCTCACGCGACAACTTCGCATTGACCACAAAGAATCTCCACGGTGCAGAGGTGTTTCAGTGCGCGCGCTGTCACGGGGTTTGGATTCCAAAGGCAAGCATCATATCCTTCAACAAGGAAAAACAATTACCCTTCCTCGACGAGTATCTCGAACAGAGCGGACTCCCCGAACATTTCAAGCAAGGCGCTCTCCTCTGCCCAACTGACGGCGCAAAGATGTTGTTCACAACGTTGAACGATATCGAAGTGGATATCTGCTCCACTTGTCATGGAGTCTGGCTCGACAAAGGCGAACTGGAATCCCTGCCCGTCGTGCAAGTATTCCAGCCGCAAAACTCACCCTCGCTTGCGTTCAATGCGTTGGATGTACTTGTTCACCTCCCTCCCGTAGACTCGGAAACGATCTCAGCAGGTGTAGAGATGGCAGGCGAGGCGACAGGTGCAGTTGTGGAAATCGCCGCAGAAGCCGCCTCGGGCGGGGGAGAGATTCTCGGCGATCTGCTTGGGGCAATCGCCGAAGCGTTGTTTAGTGGATAAACACGTTGGATCTGATTCGAAAATAAATCAATAATAAGGAATCCTCATGGACGCCATCCGACGCCAAGCCCTGCACATTTCCATCACTGTCGTCATCATCGTGGTCGGCATCGCCGCAGCCGCGTTGTTGTCCACGCAACTGGCAACGCCTCCGTCGTTCGCACTTGAACT
>CAZFDL010000265.1:0-3357 GCA_964517905.1 uncultured Anaerolinea sp.
GCCATTTCGGTGTTCATTTCCTCCGGGCTTGCCGAAGGATCGCCGCCGATGATCGCCAGATGCACCGGGCGCGACTCCTTTATCTCCAAACAAGTCATCGCCTCCAGCAAGGTATCGACCCCCTTGAGGGGTTCGATGCGTCCCACGAACAGGATCATCCGGTCGTCCGGTTTCAAACCGATATATAACTTGGCTTCATCGGAGGGTATTGGGTAGAAACGACCCACATTCACGCCCGGCGGGATGACGACCATTTTGGATGCGTCGCCTTTATAGAGAAATCGCAACTGGGTCAACTCTGCCAGAGTGGCGACAACGATCCGGTCCGCGCGGCGGAGGACCTGCCTCTCACCCTCCATTCGATACCCCCCTTCGCGTTCCGCGTCAGTGCGCGCGATACGATTCTTCATCTCGCCCAACGTGTGAAACATGTGGACGATGGGCGCGTCAGTCCACTCGTCGGCGAGTGAAGCGGCGGCTATGCCAGACATCCAGTAATGACTGTGAAGGATGTCGTACTTGATCCCTTTTTCACACGCGAATTGTTTGATCCCCTGCACAAATTCAGGGATGTAGGTAGCCAGTTCGTTCTTGGGCATGGGATGTTCGGGTCCCGCGGGCACATGAACGACGCGATTGCCGAAGCCGAGCTCATGCAACACGTGCGGCACGTGATCGTCCTGTGACCGGGTGAACACATCCACGTGGATACCCATCTTGCCGAGTTGCCGGGTCAATTCCCGGACGTAGACGTTCATGCCCCCGGTATCCTTGCCACCCAGCGTGGCGAGAGGACAAGTGTGATACGAAAGCATTGCGACGCGAAGCATAAATGATGATCCAATCCACAGACGCTGTGTGCAGCTGAAAACTTGCGAGATTACTTCTTATCCTTTATAATCCCCGCCGCTTGATAAGACGCCACCGTGGCTCAGCTGGTAGAGCAGACGATTCGTAATCGTCAGGTCACGAGTTCGAATCTCGTCGGTGGCTCAAACAAGTTAAAGGTTTCAAGTCGAAGGTTGGAAGGTTGATTCCTTTCCAACCTTCGACGCTTTAATGGGTTTATTCAATCCCTTCGAATATCGAATCGAGATCTGCCTCGCTCACATCGAACACCGCGCCGTTTTCAGGAATTGGTTCCCTGGTCATCCACTTAGGTAAACGGTCGTCCTCTTTGGTGAAACCTGCTCGCCGGTTAAATTCACGTTCCATTTTTATGGTTTGTTTACCGAGTTCCTGCAAGATATTATCGGGAAGATCGTGCCAGCCGTAGCGCGCTTCCAATAGCCGCTTAATGACAAGATCGGGTGTTGCCGCATAACCGAAGCCTGCGAAGATGCACGCGCCCAGGGTGTCGTAGCCAGCCATGTTCAACTGCGGCGTGATGGATGCCTGTTTTTGAATCGTCGGGTCGAGGTGGTTGATCTTCTGGCGGATCGTCAACCCGGCAGTGTGATCTGCACCCTGCGGGGTGGTCGCATACGTTACGCCGGTGCCTTTGATCGAGCGCGGCTCGTAACCGGACATGGCTTGTCCTTTCACCGCCGGGACGCGTTCAATACCCAGGTGCTTTCCGGTGCTGACCGCGCCGTTGCCGAGCACCTTTCCGAGTTCGGACCCCCGGCGAATCTCGTCGATCAATTTCAGCGCGCCCTCTTCGCTCCCCCACTTCATCAAGCCCGCTTCTGCAGCGACGCCCAGCGCGCCGCCGATCTCAATGGAGTCGAGTCCCAAGTCATTGACCTGCCAGTTCAAACGGCCGATCGAATCGAGCGAGTCGATCTCAAGGTTGACACCCATCAAGCCGATCGTTTCATATTCCAACGGCGAAACGATGATCTTGCCATCCTCACCACCAAAGATATTCGAACACTTGATTGTGCATCCAGCCATGCAGGCATGGGACGGATCAGACGGCTTACCGCGCTTCAACGTGAAATCGCGTAACGCGTCGCCGTCCACCTGATCCACCTTATCAAAAGTACCGCGAGAAAAGTTTCTCACGGTCAACGCCGCGAAACTCTGGCACATGGCGGCGATCGCGGCAGTGGAATAATCGCGATACGTAATGGATTGCGGATGCTCGAGAACCGCCTTGGTGTAGTCTTTGGTGGCGATCTTGAACGCTTCGGGGTTCATGATGGGCGGCTTCTGCCCTCCTGCATTATCGAACACGATGGCTTTAAGTCCCTTGGAAGCCATTACCGCGCCCATCCCACCGCGCGCGTTGATACGCGATGGCACACGGTCCTTGTCAATATTCTGGATGCCCGCCGAGTTCAACTGCATTTCACCCCCGGGACCGATCAGTGAGATCGCAACTTTGTCCCCATACTTTTGGAGCAATTTCGGTGCAACTTCGTAGACACCCAAGCCAGCCAATTCGTTAGCCTTCTCCCATTTGGCGGAGCCGCCCTCCGCGAGTGAAAGATGCAATACCCAAAATCCATCGTCGGCTGGTTTATCTTCAATGACCAGCGCATGCATGCCCATCATAGCCATGTGTAATCCGGTCCGCCCGCCCGCGTTGGATTCTTTGATCCCGCCCGTGAGCGGGGATTTTCCGCCCACCGAAATTCTATCCGTGGAGGATAGCATGTGGCCCACCAATAAGCCCGGTGCAAAGATGAGTTTATTCCCCGCGCCAAGCGGATCGCACTTCGCATCCACTTCATCGAGCATGATGCGCGTCAAGAGTCCGCGCCCGCCGAGCCGTTTCCACGAGTCAGGCACGGATTCAAGTTTCAGGGTTTGTTCGCGTACATTCACGCGCCAGACTTGGGATTTGTAGTCGGTCATATCATCTCCAAAATGTCATTGCGCGGGTTGGGACGCAGTAGCGTCGAAATCCCGAAGCAATCTCTTCCTACAAAAGCAATTTCAAAAAACAGGAGATTGCTTTGTCGTCGCTCCGCTCCTCCTCGCAACGACATGGTTATTTGAATAAAGATTGTACCGCTTCTCGAAAAACTTTTGTATGGTAATCCACATCTTTCTGTGTGGTTTCGGGTGAAATCAATGCCATATTGTGAAACGGAGTCATCAAGATGCCGCGATTGAGCGCGAAAAGATGCATGTAGCGATCGAGGTCGGGGTCAACGGCGGCGTGCGCTTCTCCTCCGTTGCGGGGCGGGGTTGGCCGGAACCAGTATTCGGAGCGATTGCCGAGACGTTTGACGATCCACGGTAGGTTGAATTCTTTGATGACCGATTCCACGCCTTCGGTGAATTTCTCTTGCAGGGAAATTGCTTTTGCATAAAATTCATCGGTCAACACGTGTTGCAAGGTGGCTTTCATCGCGGCGATGGAGAGGGCGTTGCCAGCCAGAGTCCCGCCGATGCCGCCGACGTCTG
>CAZFDL010000266.1:0-3318 GCA_964517905.1 uncultured Anaerolinea sp.
AGAGTCTCTTGTTTTTTGCAGTAGAGACCCTTCGCTACGCTCAGGGTGACATTTTGAGACGACTTGTAGTTTCGGTCATTTCAAATTGAGACTGGGACGTACTTGCTAATAATTCACAGGAATTGTCTTTGGGTCAAAACTTAATGTCACGTCGTTTATATCGACCCGAAGCAATCCTTCGGTAAGGTTGACGATATTCACAAGAATATCGTTCACATTCAGAGGGAGCATCATCGTGAAAGGAAGGCTCTCATTCACGCACCCCAGCGCATCAGAGGGCATTGGAGAAAGAGTAAAGTCGATGTCTGACGTATCTCGAAACATCTGGACCAATTCATCCTGTGCACAGCTATTGGCGATCCGCCACCGACCTCCGTATAAACAGCGTCGATGCTTACGGCTTCGTACATGCCTTCGATCACCGGAGCCGGCACCTGCGTCATGGTCGACGTAGTGCATGAGACAAGCACCACAGCAAGGTCGCTACAATTAGTGATAAGGCTGGCGATTTCATTGTATTACCCTTTCGAGAGAGGTCCGTTGAAATTCTTCCCGCAGGATCGACTCCGGAACTTGCTCGGATTCGGATTCCTGCGGGAAGGTGAATTTCCTATTGATAGCCGGGCGGATTCGCAGGCTGCGTGGCTGAAGGATGCGCCGACAGCCAGCAGCTTCCCACGGTGTCGTCGGGGCAGATCACACGCCACCAGTTTCCATCAGCGCTTATGCCTGTCACCTTCACGGTCTGTCCGCCGGCAATTGAGCTGATCACGGCGAACGCAGAGCCGGGTCCGCTGTACATGGGTATTTCCTGCTGTGCCATCACGTACTGAACACCCGTTGGAAGGGTAGTGCCCGGCAGCTCAAACACTGCCTCCACACTGTTGACCCGCGCGATGTAGGTACCCGGTAGCAGACTGCTGACTTCGAGCTGGATTGCGTACTCAAAAGGCGTGAGCACCTGGGCGCAGAACGCGTTCGGATCCTTCCTGGTTGTAACCGTGACGATAATCGTGTTCCCCGTTCGCGTCTGGCTTGCACTCGAGATCGTGGTACATCCCGAGTCAGGCAATAGCCCGCGTGCGACGGCGATGACCTGGAGCGGGTAGGACTCGAGCACCTTAACCTCTACACTCTGCACATCAGCATTTCCACTCAGGCTAACCGGCTGGGTAAATTGCGAACCGGCCGACACCCAGCAACTCCCGACTGTGTTGTCAGGGCAGATCACACGCCACCAGTTCCCGTTGGCGCTTACACCCGTGACCATGGCAGTCTGACCCGCGGCGATCGTACTCATCTGGCTGAATTGTGTGCCGGGTCCGGTGCGCATGGCAACATCCTTCAATGCCATAACATATTTAACCTCTGTGGGATAAGCGGTGGTATCGACAGGTGGTTGCGTCACAATTCCATCGGTCGGTCGGGTGAGATGCCGGGCGGCAGATACCCAACAGGAACCAATGCTGTTATCGGGGCATATCACACGCCACCAATAACCATCCGCGCTGACACCGGTCACTTTTGCAGTTTGTCCACCAGCGATCAATCCGATGACGCTAAATTGGGTGCCCGGCCCATTGCGCAGTCTCACATCTTCGAGGGCCATCACATATTTAACCGAGGTCGGATATGCATTGGTGTCAATCGGCTGTACAATGATGGGATCGCGCTTGACGAATCCATCTTTTGCAAAAAGCAAGCCGTACCAATACAGACTTCCATCCGGCAATTTCGCGGTGAACAGAATAGCCTGATCCCTGCCCTGCGGTCCCAAACCCATGACAAGCAGCGGGCTCGCCTCCACCACCCCGGGTCCGACGATCGCAACCGGATCCGAGCCGAGCAACTCTATCAGATTCCTCGGGAAATCAGCCGTGATTGGGGACGTGGAGTTGAGCAGGTTAGTCTTCAACTGCTCGATGCCAGAGTCCGCCGGATACAATGACCCTTCAGAGCGCCAATGTGCGATCATGAATGATTTGTCCATCATGACCTTTAATAGATCATAGTTGCGGACGTTGAGGGCATCCACGAGCGTCATCTTGAACTCGTCCATGTTTCTCGGCAGCAGCTCAAAGGAAGACGACACTCCGTTGACTTCGACAGTGTATGCGCCCGGGGCGAGACCTTGTACATCCAGGGAGACCGAGTGCTCAAAAGGCATCATGACCAAAGGACACACAGCCTGGCGATCAGTTATGGTCGTCACCAGTATTTGAAAGGTGTTGCCGATTCGTGTCTGTTGGATTCCTGAAAGGCTCGTACAACCGGCATCCGGCAATTCGCCTCGAACGATGACGGTCACCTGCAAGGGCGAGTTTTGGGTGACAAGGATTTCCACTCCTGTCACTATCGCCATCGCCTGGACCGGTGCGAGCTCGGTAGGCGTGGGCTGTATAGCGGTCGGCGCGGGGATCGACGGTGTCGATACCGGCGCACAGGCTGCGGCGATGAACGCCACCGCCATAACCAAGACAAAGAACTTAGATTTAATCATTTGATACTCCTTTCTTTCTTCGTGCGGGAAGGACGACTCACACCGGGGTCAGGTTCCCCACCGCACATAAGAATTTTGTACAAAGATTCGGACAATAACTCACACATCCCGTCAAAACAGACCCATGTGACTGGTGTACGCTATAATCGGTCAAATCAATGAACAAACTATCCTCATCCACGTCCCCCTATCTTCTGCAACACGCCCACAACCCCGTAAACTGGTTCCCATGGGGCGAGGAGGCGCTGGCAAATGCGAAGGATGAAAACAAGCCGATCTTTCTGAGCATCGGTTATGCTGCGTGCCATTGGTGTCATGTGATGGCTCACGAATCGTTCGAAGACGAGGAGACCGCCGCCTTCATGAACGAACACTTCGTGAACATCAAAGTGGACCGGGAAGAACGCCCCGACCTCGACGCAATCTACATGCAAGCTACCGTCGCGATGACAGGTTCAGGTGGCTGGCCTATGTCGGTTTTTCTTACGCCTGATCTCAAACCCTTCTATACAGGTACCTACTTCCCGCCTGTGCCGCGCTACAACATGCCGTCATTTAAAGATGTGCTGGCTGGAATTGCACGCACGTGGAAAGAACAACAAGGCGAAGCCACTCGCGTTGGAAACGAAGTTCTAAATCATTTGAAGCAAACACTCAGCCTCGATCTTCAACCCACTTCAACACCCGCCTTGACACATGAACATCTCAACGCAGCCGCGACATCCTTGCTTGATTCCTATGATTGGGGCAACGGCGGATGGGGTTCCGCACCCAAGTTTCCACAACCCATGACGATCGAATTTCTTTTGAGACAGGCG
>CAZFDL010000267.1:0-3231 GCA_964517905.1 uncultured Anaerolinea sp.
TGGACAAGGTCGCCGCAACGCCGGTCAATTTTCCGCGCAAGGCGGGAATCCCTGCGAAACAGCCGTTGTGAAATTATTTGCAGGAGCGGCGCATGCGTCGCCCCTGCGAGTTAACAAGATTCATCCACAATCGTTATCTTGTCTTCCCTGTTGGGGACGATGCACAGAAATTCAAACGGTTCTTCCCCCGTGTTCTGATACGAATGAATGACCCCTTCGGGGATAAAGACCACATCGCCGGTTTTCACGTGATGGGTATCGTCACCGAGGGTGATATCCGCTTCGCCGCGCAACACGTATTGCTCGTGCTCGACCAGGTTGGTGTGCCGCGGCATCCCGCCGCCTTTTCGCATGGAAAATTTCCGCAGGGCGAAGTTCGGTCCCTCCTGTGAGGAGATGAGGACCTGGATCGTCGTGTCTTTCCCCGCGGTCACGTTTTTTGCTTCGACATCGGTTGCGTGTTTGACGGGCATCTTGCCATCCTCCGATTACCAATTACTTTTTATCCGCGCTGGTCTCGATACGCCTGCGCGGCTACTCGACCAGCGACAATTTACGGGGTTGCTACTGCCGTGTTCGTGGGCCACGGCGTCAGAGTCGGCGGGACGGATACCGAGTTGTTGGGTAATGGAGTAAATGTGGGAAAGATCAAGAGCGTGGGGGAAGGCTGAGGAGAGGCTGTCCATGTCATTTGCGCGGGCGGGGCGGTCGCGGTGGCGGCTACTGTCGAGGAGCGCCGGATCAAGCCAAACGTGAGGAGCGAGGCGGCGATGAGCACGAAGATCAATCCCGCGGCTCCCCCGAGTATCCATGGAAGCCAGTCCTTTTTTTTCTTTTCCGCGTTCAATTTGAAATCGGCCGATATCGCGATGAGCACGAGGGTGATATTGTCGTGCCCGCCGCGCGAGTTCGCGAGTTCGATCAGCGCGTTGGCAGCTTCTTTCAGGTTCGGCTTCGAACGGACGATCTCGAGGATCTCGTCGTTCCACACCAGGTCGGTGAGACCATCACTGCACAAGAGCACCACATCGTTGGGCTCGAGTGCCATGCCCTGATTGTTCTCGGCATGCTGGTCGCTCTCATCGTTGAACAACTTCATGCGGAAGTCCGGCTCCGGCGGCACCGGCGAGCCGAGATAACGACGGATGACGTGCACGTTCGGATGTTCGCGCGCGGCTTCAGGCGTGAGCACGTTCTTCTCGATGGCTTCCTGCACCCACGTGTGATCCACCGTCATCTGTTGGATGCGCCCGCCGCGGATGAGGTAAATACGCGAATCCCCAACGTACGCGGTATGCAATTTATCACCCACGACCCACGCCGTGGCGCACGTGGAACCCATACCTTTCAGGTTTTCATCGGTCGAGGAGTGCGCGGCAATGGCGTTGCTGGCATCTGCCACCGCGTCTTCGATGGTCCGGCGAATATTCCGTCCGTCGCTTTTGGAAACCACATCCATGATGTGATTCACCGCGAGTTCCGCGGCCACCTCGCCCGCCTTGTGTCCCCCGATTCCATCGGCGAGCACGGCGAAGAGCACCGGCGTGCGGTCACGCGCACCAAGGACGAACGAGCCGACGGCGTAGCGGTCTTCGTTGTTCTTGCCGGTCATGCCCGCATGGGACTGTGCTTCGACGTTCAAGTGCGCGCGCGTTGTTCGGTTCATGGTTAATTCTTCACATTATACAGCAGGGATGGGGCATCGAAGCGGGGAGACATTCTGGGGAGGATCGCCGGATCGCAGTCGCTAGGGTTTGAGGGATACCTTCGGGTCAGGCGCCGGGGGAGCCTGCTTCAACTCGAAGCGGTACACCAGCCCCCCAAAGTGGATTCGATCGCCGTGGGCAAGCCGCCTGCCTTCGCGCGCCACCGGGTCGAGGTTCACCCACGTGCCGGCCACCGAGCCGTGGTCGTGGATCGTGAAAACTCCGTCCTCCGTTTGTTTGATGCGCGCGTGGAGCGGCGAGATCGTCGGGTCGTCCAGCACATGCATCGATTGCACCGGGTCGGTGCCGAAGCTCATATCTTTTTCAATGATGGGAATCGGAGCTACGCTGGCAGGTTCGCCGCCGCTTGTCAATCGGACGAGGTAGGCAGAGGCATCCTCAAGGCGAACCGACCGGGTCTGCAGCTTGACCGGCTGGCGGGGCGCGGTCTTCACTTTTTTTGTCGCTGAAACGGGCGGCTCGGTCAACGCCGCAACCGGCTGTGTGAGCGGATCATCGAAACTGCGTTTGGTCTCGCGCTGTTCTTTGCGCGCCGCAGTGCTCCTGCGGCTTCTCAATAGGATTCCCAGCAGGGCCAGCCCGGCCAGCCCCAGCGCGCCCATCACCAAATACGAACTGTAACGCGCAAGGACCGCCTGCACGCCTCTGGGCACCTGCACCACCGTCATTGTGACCGGGATGCCGATGCTCGATTTTTTCAACCCCAGCGAATCCTCCGCCTCGACGACGATGGTATGCTGACTGCTCTCATCGTACGCGGACAGGTCCCAGACGAACCTATCGAACGGGGGCTTCAAGTTTTCTGCAACCACCGCGCCATCCACGTACAGCGACGTGCGCTTTAGATCGCGCGGATGTCCGTCGGGGAATTCGACGATGATCTGTATGACCTGTTGCTCCGGGGTCAGGACCTCCGGGTTGTAGGGGTCGTCTGCCGGAGGCTGGCGCGTGATCTGCAACGGCGGCGAGACGAAGATCGGGTTGGGCGGCTGAATATCAACGCTGAAGGTTTTATTCAGCGCGGGAATCTGTCCTTGCGGCGTATTCACGTAGATGCCGAGCGTGTGATCGCCGGGCGTGGTGAGCGCAGAGGTGTACGTCAGCGCGTGGACGCGGCGCAACGGCGCGAAGTACACGTTCGGGTCGGGCAGGGCTTCGATGCCGGAGAACGCGGTGAACGATCCGTTCGTTTGCAGGGCAAGCGACTTGAACGCGTTCGCGCTGGCGGAGACGAATTCCTCCTCCGCGTCCACGAACCAGACGAAGACGCGCACTCTCGATTGAACGGCGCGTTGTATCATCGGCGCGATGGTATTGTCTATGTTCGGGTCGTCGAGATGCGGGGTGATGAAAAGGATGGCGCGCTTCATGCCGGGTTGCGTCACCGGCAGGTTGACGGTGTCGAGCGCGATGGATAGCGTGTTCAGGTTGGGCGTGGACTTGCGAAAATCGGGTTTGAACGAGCCGAGGCTCACGAACCAGTCCGTGACTTTGGCATGGGTGA
>CAZFDL010000268.1:0-3228 GCA_964517905.1 uncultured Anaerolinea sp.
CCCAAACATGTTTTCAAGACATGCGCCTTCAGCCGCTCGGCCATCCCTCCACAAAACCATACGTGTTCGAGGCGGACGAAATTTTACCATAATAGAGCACTCCTATTTCAGCATCCCAAAGCCAGGACGCGCCGGTGCAGCCTTCCTGTCACTTTTCAAAATTGAATGGTTTGTAACGTAACCTTTTAGGTGACGGTCTGCTACTGAGTGGATTATAATAATTGCGAGGAGTCTTAGCTATGAATTCATTCTTTTCTCCTTCTGGACAATCCAATAGGGGACAGGGGTTGGTGGAGTACGCCATCATCATTGCCTT
Source organism: uncultured Anaerolinea sp. (assembly GCA_964517905.1). Taxonomy (GTDB): domain Bacteria; phylum Chloroflexota; class Anaerolineae; order Anaerolineales; family Villigracilaceae; genus Defluviilinea. The sequence continues at coordinate 317 of CAZFDL010000268.1, forward strand.
GGTTGCAATCGTAGTGATCGCGGTCGTTCGAGTAATGGGTCCGAATGTGGGCAACACGTTCAGCACGATCAATAACTCGCTTCCTGGTGAAGGCGCCGTAGTGGATGATGGCGGCGATGATGATCCGGATGGCTGGACGATTGCCGCGAACGAGAATGGGGTCGTGAACGTGCCCAGCGGTAATTACCAGATCCAATACGGCGCAAATGGTCAATACTTCTACCAGTACTTCACAGGTCCTACAACGGTGAATTGCAACAACGCAACATTTGGTGACCCGATCGTGGGAACTGTTAAGCAATGTTCGATAAGGGAACAATAGCGGTCAAAGCGATTCGCTTTATTTCAGGAGTACATCGGGCACCCTTCTGGCGCACGAATCAACAATGGGTTCATTCCGAACGCGTTATTGATTCGTGCTGCGGGCGATGATTGTTTCGATAAGAGTGAGCCCATCCAGTCGCTCCGGAAGCTCGTTCGTTCGGTCCACGACGTTCGAATGTGGTTTCACGACTCGCTGCAGCCAGTCCTCAACCAGGGTCTGTAAGCGACGAGCGGGGAGTTAAGTTTCGACTCCTCGCGGTTGTGATCAAAACATGATTTCAAGTCACTCCCTGTAGCCGCTCGGCCTTGTCTCTCCTAATTCCAGGCGAATACCTTTAGACGGCCGGATTTTGTTCGGTTTCATTTGAGTTTTCCCCTTCAAACGGCGCTGGAGATTAGGGTATAATGCAAATAAGCATTCTTTCTCTTTCGGCGTCATTTGTTTGACGTGATTCGCTTAACCGACCAGTTCCATCGGAGATTATGAGATACGAATGTTTTTCGCAGGTGGATACAATGTTAGAGGAGATAGTGTCCATGCCTGCGTTACTTATCCAATGATACAAGGAAGGTAATCAAACCACTGGCATGGATGCAGATTTTGAAAGCCGCCTATCTGCGCGAATTGAAGAAGGCAACCGCTTTAGATTCATGGTTTCCTCCGTGGATGTTGATGAGGAGCGATTGATTGATTCTGGGAATCGTCAAGAATCTCCTGCCCCCACTTCCACATCACTGAAGAGTGAAGAGCAGATTTATTTTGAACCGCTCTATGCCGACCCTTACGAATTATCCTATACATGCCTGATGATCCCGCGATTCTCGTCCCATTCTCTCATGGGCGACATTTCGGATAATCTCCGCGCGTGGATGCTGAATGTCTGCATTTCCTTCGGTTGGAAGCTGGATTTCCTGATCATACAACCAGGCTATTTGGAATGGGCGATGCATGTTCCCCCCACAACATCTCCGGCGTATTGCATTCAAATGGTTCGACAACACCTTTCCTCCAATATCTTCTCCGAGCATCCGCGATTCAAAAAAGAAAATATGTCAGGCGATTTTTGGGCGACGGGGCACATCATACTAGTGGGTTCAAGACCTCTTCCCGATGATATCATCCAACGTTTCATCCAGACGACGCGCCGGCAACAGGTGTAAGGTTGCCCTGTGAAGTGGACAAACCGAATGTCGGAATTGAAGCGTGATGATGTTGTTCTTTATGCCGAGGCTGCGCGATGAAGAATGTGACCTTGTCCCGGGTGGGGGAGTTGATCCGGGCCGTATTTGAACTTCTCTGGAATCGGCCGGAGGGTATGCCTGCCCGCGAACTGATGTCGTTTGTTCCCGAGGTGATTCCTTTGACAGACTATGAGAGGGGAATCTCGCCGCAAAGCGGACTGGCAAAATACGAGGGAATTATTCGTGTGGCGACGGTTCCGCTCACCCGTGTCGGATGGTTACTGAAGAATAATAAAGGGCGCTGGTTCATTACCGAGCAGGGGCGTCAGGCATGCAAGCGGCATGCCAGCGCGTTAGAACTTTATCGCGAAGCCTTGCGGTTATATGAAGAGCGCGGTCAGAGTAAACCAGAAGCCACCGTGGTATATGAAATGGCGCAAGAAAAAGCGTGGGAGCAGATTCTAAAATTTCTCCAGTCTGCGGAGCCCACTGAATTGCTGGCGCTAGCGGCGGATCTCTTGAGGGCGATGGGCTATCACATCCTCTGGTCTGCCCGGCCCGACAAAGGTTACCCGCAGATTGATCTGGTTGCTTCAGTCAATCAACTTGGCTTGAATGACAATCGGGTTCTTGTTCAGATCAAACACAAGGGGCAGGTGTTCACGCTCGAAGGGCTGAAGTCTGCGCTTGCCCTGCTGGGATCGCACGATTATGGGTTGCTAATCTCAACAGGTGGGTTTACAACCGATGCCTGGAATATCAGGCATACTCGTGAGTATCAACGCTTGGTTCTACTGGATCTGGAGGCGTTCTTCGATCTGTGGATGTCCAATCACAATGCCTTGAGCCAGGAAGCGAAAAATCGTTTACCCATCAAAGCCGTGAATTTCTTGGTTCCGCTTGAGTAGACCGTGACCCGCCTGTCATCGTATGAAACTTACGGGAAAAAAACGGCTCGGTCTGAAACGGCCAGTCACTCCAAAAATCAGCAGGGCCAGGGCAGAGGGTGTGGCCGTGTTGCTGGACGAGATTCGACTCGCCCTTGAATGGAACCGCCCCAGCATTCTGCTGGCTGTTCAAAAAAACAACAATCCATTCAGCAAAGTAGGGGCATTGCTGGAAGAAAGCCTGCGTGCGCTGAACAAAGATGTTATCCGCGTGGATCTCTGTAAGCAGTTGTCTGTCTTCCCTCGGTTCCTGTTTCGGGAACCCAACTCTCGCCAACCAGTATTTTTTTTCAGCCACCTCGAATGTGAAGCAGGAGGGGGTAGGGACGTCTATCATGCATTGAACTTGCACCGGGAAACGCTGATCGAACAACACACCTGTGGGGTCTTCTGGCTAACTTTGGAGGAAGCGACCGCGCTCGTGCGCTTCGCGCCGGACTTCTGGGCATTCCGTCACCG
>CAZFDL010000269.1:0-3204 GCA_964517905.1 uncultured Anaerolinea sp.
TGAATCGCCGCGCGCTGACCCGCCGGTCCCGAACCGATCACGAGCAAATCATAATCATAGTCTGCCATGGTGACCTCGCATAATTCCCGCCATTATAGATGAAAAACCCGCCTCGTGCGTGAGGCGGGCTGGTCTTGCCGTGGGAGGTTTTTCCCCGGTTGCTATTCTGCACTAGCCTGGTTGCTGAGGTAGTTTTCCAAGCCCATCTGCTGGATCTGCGTGCGTTGTTTCTGCGCCCAGTCGTGATGGCCCTCTTCCATCTTGAGGATGGTGGTCAACATATCGCCGGTAGATTCGTCGCCGACCTCGCTTGCCAGCGCGATGCCCGCGTTATACGCGCGGATCGCGCCTTGTTCAGCATCCTGATCATTGGTCAGCATCTCCAACACACTCTTGCCGATTCTCATTTCGTTGAGTTTCGAGACGACCGGCAGACCTTCCAGGAACAGAATCCTCTGGATGAGCCATTCTGCGTGGTGCATTTCGTCGATCGCCTGTTTTTCGATGCGTTTGTGTAAAGCTTCGTAACCCCAGTTGTGACACATCTCGGAGTGCACCATCAATTGGCTGATGGCGGTCAGTTCATCCGCCAGAAGTTCGTTCAAATTTTTGACTACTTTCTCGTTGCCTTTCATCGTTTCTCCTTTACCCTATTATACAGCCGGAGCGAGAGCCGCTTCAAACCCTCTCTTCAGCGCCTCGTAATTTTTCGGTAACAGATGTTTGTGCCTTGAAGGCAAATGACCCTCCAAGGCTTTTTCGATATCTTTCAACGAGATTTCAGGCAGGGCGCAGAGCAGGGCTCCGACCGCCACCATGTTGAGCAGCTTCTTGTCACCGATCTCCTCGGCGATCTCGTTACACGGAACCAAAACCGCATTGATATCGGTCCGCCGTGCCGTGCGATCCACCATCGACCGGTTGATGATCAGCGTCCCGCCGGGCGCAAGAATATCTTCGTATTTGTCGAAGGACGGAAGATTGAGTGCGATCGAAAACTGCGGATTCTTCACCAACGGAGAACCGATCTCCTCATCCGCAATGATCACGGTGCAGTTCGCGGTCCCGCCGCGCATCTCGGGTCCATAAGAGGGAATCCAAGTGACCTCTTTGCCGGCATCCATTGCCGCGTAGGCGAGGACCTGTCCGGCAAACAACACTCCCTGCCCGCCAAACCCTGCGATGATGATCTCTTTTTGCATAAGTCGCTTCGCTCCTTCGATATTCGTTGTTCGATAATTCGATTCTCGAATTTCTACCATCGAATTATCGGGCAACGCTCTTACACCTTCACCTGCTTGATCGTCTCACTGACCTTGTAATCTCCCAGCGGAAACGCGGGAACCATATTTTCTTCCACAAACTTCAACGACTCGACCGGCGTTATTCCCCAGTTCGTCGGGCAGGTCGAGAGGAGTTCGACCATCGAAAAGCCAAGTCCGCGCGCTTGGGTCTCAAAAGCCAATCGGATCGCTTTCTTTGCGAGTCGGATGTTTTTCGGGTCGTGCAGCGAACGGCGCACACAATACCCAACGCCATCCAGCGTGGATAGCATTTCCGCCATGCGGATGGGATAACCCTGAGTTTCCACGTCGCGGCCATTCGGCGAGGAAGTTGTTTTCATGCCGGGGAGAGTGGTGGGAGCCATTTGTCCGCCGGTCATGCCGAAGTTGGCGTTGTTGATGAAGATGACCGTGAGATTCTCTCCGCGCGCCGCGGCATGCACGATCTCGCCCATGCCGATCGAGGCGAGGTCGCCGTCGCCCTGGTACGTGAACACGATGCGGTCCGGCAGCACCCGTTTGATTCCCGTAGCCATCGCGGGCGCGCGTCCGTGCGGGGCTTCCACGAAGTCCGTATCGAAATAGTTGTAGGCGAAGACCGCGCAGCCCACCGGCGCCACGCCGATGGTCCTGTCGATCACGCCCATTTCCTCCAGCACTTCTGCCACAAGTCGATGCGCGACACCATGCGTGCATCCCGGGCAGTAATGCGTCGGCATTTCTGTGAAGCCTTCGGGTCGGTTGTAAACAAGATTGTTCGGGGCAGGAGTCGTCATCGTTTCACCTCATTCCTCGCATGCGTTCATGCCATTCTCCCCGCGGATCACCCTCGACCGATAGCGGCTCGGAGGTGATGCGGTGTATCTCGCGCAAGATCTCTTCCGGAAACGGAACCACACCTCCAACCCGGCCGTAAAACTCGACCGGCGCGCGACCGCGCACCGCGCGCTGCACATCATCCAACATTTGGCCGGAGTTCATTTCAGTGACGAGGAATCCGTTCACGCGGCTGACGAGTGACTCGATCACTTCGACCGGGAACGGGCTGACCGTGATGGGGCGCAAAAGTCCAACCCTGATGCCTTGCTGGCGCGCGTGACGCACAGCGGATAGTGCGACTCGCCCCGCGGTTCCGAAGCCGACGATGACGTACTGTGCGTCATCGAGGAAGTATTCCTTGTACCGGACTTCATTCCGCTGGATCGTGTTCCATCGCGTTAAAAGCCGCAGGTTTGTTTTCTCTTCCTGGATTGGATCAAGATAAATGGAGGTCAAGACGCGACGGTCCCGTTTGCCCATCTTGCCGTCGGTCGCCCAATCCCAATTCGCGCGCTGAACCGTCCTCATCTCCGGCATTTGTGCGGGTTCCATCATCTGGCCGATCGAGCCATCCAGGATGATCATGCAGATCGTGCGGTATTGTTCCGCGAGATCGAACGACAGCGCGGTGAGGTCGATCGCCTCCTGTACCGAAGCGGGCGCCAGCACGATATTGCGATAATCGCCGTGACCGCCGCCGTGAACCGCCTGGTTGTAATCGCTTTGCGCGGGCGCAATGTTGCCGAGACCTGGTCCGCCGCGCATCACATTGACGAGCACTGCGGGCACTTCGGTGCCGGCGATGTATGATAAACCTTCCATCATCAAGCTCACGCCGGGGCTAGAGGACGTGGACATCACACGAACACCGGCGCATGCCGCGCCGTAAACCATGTTGATGGCGCCGAGTTCGCTTTCAGCCTGTACGAACGCGCGGCCCAATTCAGGCATCCGCCGCGAAAGATACTCGAGGATCTCTGTTTGAGGGGTTATCGGATAGCCAAAGTATGCTTCCAGTCCCGCGCGCACGGCGGCTTCGGCAATGGCTTCGTTGCCTTTCCATAATTCTCTCGGCATTGATTCTCCTTTTGAAATGCGTAAG
>CAZFDL010000270.1:0-3197 GCA_964517905.1 uncultured Anaerolinea sp.
TAGCCGTTGATGATGCTCATGTACGGCGAAAGGATGTAGTTGATGAAATCGGTTTTATTGAGGAACGGGATGGGTGGGTTTGGATAAAAGAAATCGTACAACGTTTTCATCGACCAGTGATCGAACAACTCTGCTTCGATGAAATCCTGGAATGCTGCGATGTCGAATTTCATCTCGCTGTTGTAAAGGGCGAAGTTGGCACCCTGCTGGTACGCGGGAAAGTTTCCCCAGTTCATCGGTTTGCCGTTCAAGCGTGGGAATGCAGCGGCGATCTTCAACGAGTTGTAATCGTTCATTGGAACGCGAGACTGGAACTCGGGCCTCTGCAGCATGACGTGAACATTCGGGTACATCATGGGTGAGATGAACTGCACGCCGATGTCGATCGGCAGGGTCTTGTTGGGTTTGCCCGGCACGGGAACGTAATAGGTAAGCGAGTGTCCACCGACCCCGCCGATTCCGCTCGAGGGATTCGGGGGCGGCTGGTCGTGGATGAGGGTAATGTTCCATTCGTTTCGTGCGACTGGGTCCTGTGAGAGCGCCCACAGCAGGGCGACTCCGGTGGCGCCTCCCCCGACGATACAGACATTTTTCTTTGCCATGTTATTTCTCCTCGATTTGATATTGAGTCACCGGGCTTCCGGGGGTTGCCTTCGATACTGGCTCAGCCAGTAGATTCGCGTGATCGCCAGTATCACCACCACTACCAGGCTGAAAATAAAGCCGGACGTCCACTGCGTGCCGGGGTTGGCTAGCATGTAATTGACGGTTAATACGATTTGCAAAATGTCGCCGATCAGGAACGCGCCGAGCACCCACGCCAGCCAGTCGTCGCGTTTACTCCACAGTGCGGTGAATTCGAGATACACCAGCGGTACGAGTTGCACGCCATACCAACGAATGATCTCAAGCGGAATGCCGTTTACCTTTTGAGGCGTGTATTGAGCCACAAAGTCCGCGGGGTTGATCAAATCCATCACCGCGGCGTACGAACTCAACAGGATTTCGATGTAGAAGATGATGCGTGCGATTTGCATAAGGATTCCCTCTTATGAGTTTAACTCGTCAAGCAAGGTTTTTGCCTCGATCAGATCGGGCGTATCGAATCCTTCTGTGAATTTTGCGTAAAGTGGGGCGAGCATGTCGCGGGCTTCGGCGGCGCGTCCGCATGACTGGAGCAGGCGTCCGAGGCGCGTGACCGCCCGCAATTCCTGAGTGAGCGCTTGGTATGTTTGCGATGTGGCGATGGCGTTACGGTATCCTTGCTCAACGGCCTGCATATCTGGGTTGGGTTGTGCGAGGAGGATGTCTGCACGGACGCGATGCAGTTCGGGGAAGTGCATTACTTCCTCGGGCGCCGCGCCGAACGCATCCTCGATCGTTTGCAGCGCTTTTTCGTGGTCGCCAGCGCGGGCGTATGCTTCAGCCAATAAGGACAGGTATTGACCCAATGAACTGTGCGTGCCGGAAGCGAGATAATCCGCGAGACCTTTGTTGATCTCGGCAATTCCCTCCTCGATGTTTTGGAGGAAGGCATGGGCGATGCCGCGGTACATTGTCCCCCAGGCAAGGAAGGACGTTAATTGGTTTTCTGCCGCGATGGTGAGCATCGCCTCGGCGTGCTCCAGCAGCGTCCGCGGACTGCGTAAATAGATGAGCAAACTGCACGCCGCAAGATGCGCCATTGCGATATTTGGAGGCGAACCCGACGCGCGCGCGGCCTCGAAGTTGTCTTCCAGTGTTTTGCGCGCTTGATCGATGCGGCCGAGATGCCAATGCGCGAGAGCCGTGTGATTCAGCACGGTTACCTTTGGGTCGAACGGCGCCCATGTATGATCCTCTGCCTTATAGTTCTGGAGCAGTTTTTCAACCGATGTACCGACATCCGGGAAGCGCCCCGTTTCGTAATCGGTGAGGGCTTTGGTGAAGTATGCCCACACCAGATACATTGGAATGCCGTCACGTTCCGCGATGCGGAGCAGTTCATCCACCAACTCCAGCGATGCTTTCATGTCCGAGTGGGTATTTGCATTCGACCACAAGCCGATGAGAATAAAAAAGAATTGAGGCGAGTCGCCCAACTGAGCCGCGATTTCCCGGGCGCGTTGGTATGCCTGCACCTCCTCCGCGGACCCCAGCCCTTTGATCATGGCATAGATGCGACCTATGGATAATTGCAACGGCAATTCCAATTGCGCGCGTTCAGGTGTATCGGGCAGGGTTTGCAAAAGGGTGATCGCCTTGTTGAAGTGCTGATGCGCCTCTGCGAACGCGGCGCGCGCCTGCGCGAACTCCCCGGCCGTTTGCCACGCTTCGACGGCTTTCTCCGTCTCGCCAGCCTCGGTAAGGTGATGTGCTACCAGTTCGGGGCGTTGTTTGGCGGTCTCTCGAAATTTTTCATTCAACGCAAGGCTGACCGCGCGGTGAAGTTCGCGCCTGCGGCTTTTCAGCAGCGACGCGTAGGCGGCTTCCTGCACCAGCGCGTGTTTGAACGTGTAGGTAATGTCGCCGCCGCTCTCGTCCCTGAAGACGAGACCCGATTCGATCAGTTGACCCAGGCCGTCGAAGAGTTGTTTTTCATCCTGCCCGGCAATGGCGGACAACAATGAAAGTTGGAAAGCCCTTCCCAGCACCGAACCGATCTGCGCAATTTCCTTGCTCTGCCCGAGGAAATCGAGGCGTGCCATCAGCAAATCCTGCAGGGTGGATGGAATTTGCTGGACGCCCGCGGCAATTGCCCGCGTATTTGCCATGGTAAAGGAAAGCTCCTCCGCGAACAACGGGTTTCCATCGGTGCGGTCGGCAAGCGCCTGCAATGCCTCGGCGGGAACAAGCCTGCCCAACAAACCCTCGATCATTTCGCGGACGTCCACTTGTTCGAGCCGCGTAAGGGTGATCAGTGAGTGGAACGGTCGCGTAGGCCAGGGCGGGATGAAGCGCGGCCGCGCGGTGAACAACAACATGACCGCGGCGTTTTCGATCTGGTCGCCCAGCATGACGAACTCCTCCAGGGTGGAAGGATCGGCAAAGTGGAGGTCCTCGACGATGAGGACCGTGGGTTGCGCGCGCGCGGAACCAATCACCCAATTCACGAGGTTTTGAAGCAATTGCAATCTTTGCTGCTCCGGCGAAAGGAGGAGGGGCGGATATTTACCCGGTGGAACGCTAAACCCAAGAAGTGATGCCATCAATGGGAC
>CAZFDL010000271.1:0-3134 GCA_964517905.1 uncultured Anaerolinea sp.
AACTGACCCGCCCGTACGTGGGTTTGAATCCGACAACTCCGCACAGCGAGGCGGGGATGCGGATCGAACCACCTGTGTCGGTGCCGAGCGCGGCGAATGCCATGCCGGTGGCAACCGCGATCGCCGATCCGCTCGACGATCCGCCGGGGATGCGCGTCGTATCCCACGGGTTGCGCGCCGTGCCGAAATGCGGATTATCCCCGGTCACGCCGAGCGCGATCTCGTGCGTGTTCGTCTTGCCGATGATGAACGCGCCTGCCTGTTTGAGTTTTTCGATGACGAACGCGTCCGCTTCGGGAATGTTGTCTGTAAAGAATTTCGACCCTGCGGTTGTCCGCATGCCTGCCGTGTCGAACAGGTCTTTCACCGCGATGGGAATTCCTTGCAATGCCGTGGCGAAGACCGGCAGCGTCGTCCCATCCTGCTCGCCGCTCGCGGCGGGTGGCCGACTGCCGATGGCTGATTCCCGATCGCTCACAGTGATGAAGGCATTCAATGTGGGGTTTAGTTTGTCGATTCGTCTCAGGCAATCGTCTGCCAATTTGGCGGCTGTTAACTTCCCCGAGCGCATTAGTCCAAGCGCCTGTTTGATGGTGAGACGATGCCGCGTGCTCATGCGGTCAATTATAATGAAAAGGTGAATTATTCAATGGAACGACGGTACTTTTGGTTTCTCGTCGCGCTCTCACTACTCGGCGCGCTCCTCGCTGGGCTGGTCACCGCGCGATACGGTCCCGGCGTCTCAGCCGACGCGACGAAGTATTTATCGATCGCCGAAAACCTCCTGAACGGGAAAGGCTTCTTCGATCATACCGGGCGTCCGTTGTTGTGGTGGCCCCCCTTGTATCCGCTGGCGATCGCGGGAATAAGCCGGCTTACCGGTCTCGATGTCTTGTTCGCAGGCGGCTACCTCAATATTTTCATCTTCGCGGTAAATATCTTTCTGCACGGCGCGCTGGTCTATTACGCCTTCCCCGATAAGCCGTTGTATCAATATCTCGGCGGGCTCTTCATCCTCACCTCGGATATGGCGATCCGCATCCACGCCAACATTTCGTCGGAGCCGTTGTTCGTCACCTTTTCGATGATCTTCCTGGTAGCAAGCGCGGACTACCTGCAGACTCGCTCGCGCCACGCGCTCGGGTGGATGATCGCCATGTCGGCTCTCGCCCCGCTTCAACGTTATCTTGGGGCGAGTCTCATCGCCGCGGGAGGCTGTTTCATCCTGTACGCCAACCGCAGGGAGATCTGGCGCGGCATCCGCGAGGGAGTGGTCTTCGGTGTGTTCGCGTTGCTTCCCATCGCTTTATGGATCGGGCTTCACAACATCGGTCGATACGATTCGTTCTGGGGCGTGGAAGGTTCGATCGTGAATCCGCTCGAGAACCTGCGCCTGTCGCTGGCGAAGATCCTGCACTGGTTTGCGCCGTATCACCCGGCCCTGCAACCGCTCTTTGATACGCCGTGGATCGTGCCAGGACTCTTTGGGGCGCTACTCCTGTTCATAAACAAGAAAGAGAACTGGAAAAATTTAGCGCAGACGATGATGCAACCCCTTCCGCTCGTCTCGTGGGCGTTTTTCGTTTGGACGATTTTGGGATTGATGTATTCCGTCACCACCGAGGACCACGTCGATTTGTTTTCCGATCGCTACTACGTCGGCTTGTTGTCGCTTGTTCTCATAATGCTTCTCGTTGTGCTCGATACACTCGCCCTCCCTCACGTGAAGTGGAATCAACCGGCACTCCGCAAAACCGGCCTTACTGTTTTCCTTCTTTGGCTGGCGGTCTATCCGGGCTGGAGCATGGTGAAATATGTTGCCGCCTCCGTTGAACAGGGCGAGGCCAGCAGTTACAACGTCTACAACAAGGTTGCCTTCCATGAAAACCCGATCATCAAGGCGATGCAGAAGATCGCGCGCGATGAGCCGTCTGCCACACTGTACAGCAACTACACCGACGGCGTGTGGTTCTTCACGCGGCGCGAGTCGCCGGTCATGCCGCGCTCGTTCACGATGGACTTGAACGAGATTCGGCAAAATTATGCAGGCTGGCCCGGCGAGAAACCCGGCTACATCATCTGGATTCTGCCGAACAGCATCTACCGCCACGCGGTTCCGCCGAAGTTGCTGGCAGAGATCGCGGACTTGGAGCTAATTCTCAAAATGGAGGAGGGGGAGATTTACAGGGTGAAGGCAAAGTAGGGGCGCAACAGGTTGCGCCCCTACTAAACACATTAGAACAGCCCTACAACCTTGCCGGTCTTTAGATCCAAATCCACGTCATAGAAGACAGGACGCGTCGGCAGACCGGGCATCGTGCGCATGTCGCCGAGTATGGGGTATAGGAATCCTGCGCCCACACTTGCGCGGATCTCGCGCACCGTGATTCGGAATCCGTTCGGCGCGCCTTTTTTCGTTGCATCGGTTGTGAACGAGAGATGTGTTTTCGCCATGCAGATGGGCAGGTCGCTGAAGCCCAGCCGTGTGTAGCGTTCGATCTGCGCCTCGGCTTCCGGCGTGTAATCCACACCGTCGGCGCGGTAGATCTGTGTGGCGATGGTCTCGATCTTTTCCTTGATGGGACGTTTCGCATCGTACAGGAATTTGAAGTTGCTCGGCTTCTGTGCGGCTCTGACGACCGCCTCTGCCAATGCTTTGGCGCCTTTGCCGCCGTCTGCCCAGTGCGTGGACACGACCGCGTCCATCGCGCCGAATTCCAGCGCGGATTTGCGGATCAATTCCACCTCGGCGGGCGTGTCGGTGGCGAATGAGTTGACTGCCACCACAACGTTGACACCGAACTTACGTGCGTTCTGAATGTGGCGTTCGAGGTTTGCGAGACCTGCCTTGAGGAGATCCAGATTTTCATCGGTGTATTCAGCCGCGAGCGGTTTACCCGCCACCACTTTCGGTCCGCCGCCGTGCATCTTGAGCGCGCGGACGGTGGCAACCATCACCACCACCTGGGGGATCAACCCGGAATAGCGGCACTTGATGTTGAAGAATTTTTCCATACCGATGTCCGCGCCGAAGCCGGACTCGGTGATCACGTAGCCGTCCTTGCCGACGAGTTTGAGGGCGATCTTGTCGGCGATGATGGAGGACTGTCCATGGGCGATGTTGGCGAACGGTC
>CAZFDL010000272.1:0-3118 GCA_964517905.1 uncultured Anaerolinea sp.
CTGGATCACGATTCCGCCGAAGCGGTGCTCGTCCGCGTAACAGTGCAGGCCGAGAATGTAACAGTCATGGCTGTCGTAGGGTTCGTCCGTGTCGGCGTAGCGCGCCGCGTATCCGCCGGAGAGGCTCTGGTTGTAGAACTTGAGCAGGCGACCGTCACGTGACCTTGCCTGCGCGGCGCAGTCCTTGCACACGTACCGCGGATACCGCTCGGAGGGTTCAACGGGTCTGTGGCAGATGGGGCAGGTTTGCATGCGTTATGCAAACGATTCCACACACCGCTTTGCCAGCGTGCCGGCCACGTCCATCCGGTATTCCGCGCTGCCGAAGTCATCGGTCGCTTCGTGGAAGGCATTGCGCGCCGCGGTAACCAAGCCCTCACCCTGTCCTACTGACATCTCTCGCCCGGCAGGTGAGGAGATCTCGGTTCCGTCCATGGCGAGCATGGGACTCTTGCCGTAGCCGCCGACCGCCATCCGCATCCGACCGGATGACCAGCCTGCCACAACCACACACACGATCGGCGTGTCTGACGGGGTTCGCGACACGTATTCAAACCCAAGTTTGATGTTAAGAGGAATCGTGATGGAGGTGATGAGTCCGCGTGGGCGCAGGGGGAGAAAATCGCCGATATTAGAGGTTCGAGATTCGATTTTCGAATTATCGAATATCTTTTGTTCGACCCTCGCATCCATCGCGAGCAGCGTCGTGACGAACGGTGACCGGCCATCGCACGCGACGAGGGTCCCTGCCACGGTGGCCATATTGCGGATGTTGATCGGCGCTTCGAGTTTGAGCGCGCGTTTCAGTGGGGCGGGGCAAAGGTCCGATTCGAGAAGCGATTGCAGGGTCAGCGTCGCGCCAATGTGCAACTCGTTTCCGTTTTTTGTGAGCGTGTCCAGGCCGAGGAGTTGCAGGTCGACGGCTTCGATATTCCCTTTCGGGTTGAGCTTGTCGAAACTCGAAGTCGATGCGTGTGAAAGCAGCGTGCCGCCTCCGAGTGGGACGGTGCCGGGCTGGCTCAATAAATTCAACGCTTCTTCCAAGGTCTTCGGTCGGTGGTAGGCAGTGATCATGAGGGTCTCCGTGATGATTCCAATTATACGGTTATTCCGGATAAACCTTCCAGCCCAATTCGTTCAAGCGCGACATATCGAATTGTTCCGGCGGGATATCGATCAACAGCGCATTGGCTTCCGCGAGCAGTTCGTCCGTCTGCGCATCGTACATCCCTGCCCACGATTCAGCCGCTCGCGATCTCGTTTTGCCGGCCCTGCCAGTGATCTTCAGCGGTTTGCCGATGGGCACGTTGCGGCGATATTTGACCTCGAGTTTCGCGGTGAACAGGAAGCGCGGAGTCTGCGGGTCACTGCCCATGTGGGCGCGGCTCGCCAGTTCATCGAGCATCGACGCGACGATGCCGCCGTGCAATACGCCGGGGTACCCCTGGAAATGTTCAGGCGCGGTGTAGGTCGTTTCCACCACGCCGGGTGCGGTCTCGTAGATGTGCAGGTGCAAACCGACCGGGTTCTCGAGCCCGCAGATGAAGCACATGCGCGAGTTGGGTTGTTTGACGTTCATGCTGAAATTATACATCCTGCGCCGGAGTTCCATTGCCCCGGGTAGGAGGTCGATGTAACCAACCCGAATCCGTTTCGTGTTTACGAGATTCGATTTTGCGGCTAAGATTGCCTCATGCAATACGGGAATTTCCATGGTCTGCAAACTGTCGTGCTGGAAAATAGATTCTTCCGCATCGAAAGCCTGGCGCAGGCGGGTCCGCGCATCGTGCGGCTCATACCCCAATGGACGGGCGAGAACCTGTTCGCTGAAACTCCGCAGTTCACGCTGAACGCCGCGTACGGTGAATTCCATTATTACGGCGGTCACCGCTTCCTGACCGCGCCGGAGAGTCTCTCCACCAGTTATTTTCCCGATGACGCCGGCGCCTCGGTGAACGAAGTGACGGGCGGGTATCGCATCACCGGCGCGTTGGAGCCGGGCACCGAATTGCGCAAGACCGTCACGGTGCAGGTTGGTTCGGAACAGCCCTTTGTCATCGTCAAGCACCGCCTCGAGAACTTCGGAAGGAAGACGACTAAACTCGCGCCCTGGGCGATCACGATGCTCAGGCCCAAGGGCACTGCAATTCTTCCTCAACAGGTGGGCAGCGTTGAAAACAACGGGCTCGGTCCGAACCGCCGATTTGCCCTCTGGCCCTACTCGCGCTGGGACGATACGCGGTTGAAACTAAAGGGCGAGTTCATCACGGTGAAAGCCGAGTCCGTGCCGAACCCGTTCAAGCTCGGCTATTTCAATCCGCGCGGCTGGCTCGGTTACGTGTACGACGATGTGATGTTCGTCAAACGTTTTGGCGTGCGCCGCGACGAAGACTACGCCGACTACGGATGCAATAGCGAGGTCTACACCGACGCGCGCTCGCTGGAACTCGAGACGCTGGGTCCGCTGGTGGAACTGGCGCCGAAAATGGATGTGGTCCACACCGAAACGTGGGAAGTGTACGAAATAAATAACCTGCCGAAGGAATTGCTCGAGAGGCGTCCGCTGAAGGATATCCTCGAATAACTCCGGCTTAGGAGTTGAAATTGAAAACTATTGTTATTGTTTCTGCGATTGGGGAATGGGTGGGCGTCAAGCCCTTGTTTCCAGAAGCGAGGATCGAATCATTTCCCTACGGTGAATGCCTGACCGCGAATATCGCGGGTCGTGAGATCCCGTTCTTCCACAGCGGCTGGGGCAAGATCGCGTCAGCCGGCGCGATGCAATATCTCATCGACCAACACGCACCGGACCTGATCGTCAACCTCGGCACGTGCGGCGGTTTTGAAGGAGTTGTGGAACAAGGGGAAGTGATCCTCGTCGAACGAACCATGGTGTACGATATTGTGGAATTAATGGGAGACCTCGACATCTCGAACTACTACGCTTCCTCCCTCGATCTGAGCTGGCTCGCCGACCCTCTGCCTCATCCCGTCCGCCGCGCGCTCATCGCCTCGGCTGATAGCGACCTTCCGCCCGGCAAGATTCCGCTGCTCAAGGCAAAGGGCGCGGTCGCGGCAGATTGGGAGTCCGCGGCGCTGGCGTGGGTGGCGCGCAAGA
>CAZFDL010000273.1:0-3118 GCA_964517905.1 uncultured Anaerolinea sp.
CGATCATCGGCGGCGATCCTTCGGCAAGCCCGGAGGAAATGAACACCGAAATGGCGCGGCTGATGGGTTTATGCGAGACGCTCGGGTTGGATCAATCGGTGGTGTTCCTGGGCGTGCGCGATCAGGATAAGTTGCCCTACTATTATTCTGCGGCGGAGGTGGTGGTGATGCCTTCGCACTACGAGTCGTTCGGCATGGTGGCGCTCGAAGCGATGGCCTGCGGCACGCCAGTAATCGCTTCGGATGTGGGCGGGCTTGGCTATCTTGTGCGCGATGGCGAGACGGGGTTCACCATCCCTGCCGAGGAACCTGAGACGTTATGTGATAAATTATCGTGGTTATTGAATGATGCCGAGTTGCACCTAAATATGAGCGCGCAAGCCGCCGCGTATGCGCAGGATTACGCGTGGGAGAAAATTGCGAAGCAAATTGTTGAAGTGTATGAGAGGTTGGGGAAGAGTGTAACAGTAGAGACTTGATTCGATGAAACTATCATGTTAGCTGAGCGGCGGCAAGGGACTGTTACGACATAAACACCAGTATCATTCTTTTATCTTCACATAAAAGATCTGCTGACCCTCCATATCCTTCGTGCGCATTTCAAAGCAGTCCTTGAGGCTGGCGATCATCTTTGAGGGGTTTTTATTTTTATCATCGCTCTCATTCTCATCAACCCGCGCACGGCGATTCTAGTTCCTTTAGGTTTCTTAGCCAGCGCACGTTCAACCTTTAGATAGAGCCACTCATGTGACGGCAGCTTATCGACATCGAAATCATCAAGCCAAGCGCGGAAGTCGGACAAGGTATCCATCACGCGGTCGAGATCGAATTCGATCAGTTTTTCCTGTCTGAACAAATTGTCGCGTATCACTTGTATGACCGCACGATCTGACGCGATGTCATCGTCGAGGTTTTCGCGCATCACACCGACCTGTTTCCAGCGGTTACCTTCACCCAACCCTGCGCGGCGATGACTCGCCGCCGGGCGCAGGTCGAGCAAGATACCATCTGGCTTCAAGACGCGGTGCGCCTCGGTCAGGGCATGAACCATGCCCTCATGCGACACTCATCAGAGCACCCATGAAAAGACAACGATATCGAACTTGTCTGATTTATGTTTTACGTGCTCGGCAGTGCCAACACGATATTCAATTCGACTTTTGTATTTTTCGGGGAGATTTTTTCGGGCAGTGCGAACTAATTTGGGATCGGGATCGAGCGCGATGATTTTCTCTGGATTGAATCCTGCAAGGCGCAGGGTTAGGCGTCCGTCACCGCAGCCAACTTCGAATACGCGCTTGCCGCGCCAGTTTGTTATCCCTTTGAGCGCTTGTATCTCCGCCCCTGCGGGATCCATGACAAGAGCCATATGACCTCCGTTGCTCCAGCTGCCTTCGTCTGCTGGCGAGGCGCCTCCGAGAGCAGTTTTACTCTTTTATCTTCACATAAAAGATCTGTTGACCTTCCATATCCTTCGTGCGCATTTCAAAGCGGTCTTTGAGGCTGGCGATCATCTTTGAGAGTTGCTTGTGACCGTACGTGCGGGGGTCGAAGCCGGGATCGAGCTGGTAGAGAGCGTTGCCCATGCCTGCGAGTGGCGCCCAGCCGTCCTGCCCAACTGCCATTTCGAACGCCTGGCTGAGCATTGGCATCGGGTCGGTTTCCTCTTTGCCGTCTTTGCTTTTAGTCGTCTTCTTGGCATGCAACTGCTTCTGTTGCGTGGCTTTCTTTTCGGCCGCGAGATTTTCGGTGTAGACGAACACATCGCACGCGTTGACGAAGGCTTTGGGCGTCTTTTTTTCGCCGATGCCCATCACGAACGTGCCTCTCTCACGGATGCGGGTTGCCAGCCGAGTGTAATCGGAATCAGATGAGACGAGACAGAATCCGTCCACCACGCCCGTGTGCAAGATGTCCATTGCGTCGATGATCATCGCGCTGTCGGTGGCGTTCTTGCCGACGGTGTAACGGAATTGCTGAATGGGCTGGAAGGCGTGGAAGTTCAACGTATCCTTCCAGGAGTTCATGCTGTTGGTTGTCCAATCCCCGTAAATGCGGCGGACGGTGACTTGTCCGTGACGCCCCGCTTCGACGAGCATTTGCGGGAGAAGGGAGGATTGAGCGTTGTCGCCGTCAATGAGGATGGCGATCTTATTTCTAAGTGTGCTGAGGTTTTCGTTTGCCATAAGAGGCATTATACTGTACTTATCTAACCGAATTGGAGGCTCAACATGGAAATTGATCCCGTTTGTAAAATGGAAGTGGACCCGTCCACGGCAGAATGGAAAACCGAATATGAAGGCAAAACGTATTACTTTTGCGCGCCCGGCTGCAAACGCTCGTTCGAGAAAGAACCCCAGAAATACCTTTCGCAGTCTGATGCTGAACCCATGGCGTAGACAACAAAATCCCTCTCCAAACGGAGAGGGATTTTGTTACGGTAGGATGGGCACGGGGGTTTTGAGTCCGCTGGGGTTGGGTGCGAACAGGCCGATGTCCCGGCAGGACGCGGCTCCCTCGCGCGGGAACAATCCCTGATCGCTTTTCACCTCGATCTGAATGGGTGTTGCTTGCCGATAGGTCGTATCGGCGGTTAACTTCAAGGTAACCTGATAACCGATGGGGAGCAGAGTCAATTGCGCGGTTTGGTCCGGGTGTACTTGTTGACCGGGATCGAGCGCGAGGAGGGTGACAGTCAGGTTGGTCAATTGCATGCCGCCCGCGTTCTTCAGCGTGAGGTAGGCATTTGTCACCTCGCCCATGCCGTGCAAGATATCTATGCTCGTATCGCATCCCAACACCGTGAGAGAGATCGCGGCTACGGTTGAAGGGGGAGATGTGTTCGTCGAGGTGGGAGTGGATGTGAAGACTGTCCCTGATGGCGTTACGGACACAAACGGGGTCACGCTCGGCGTGAGTGTGTTGATAATCGGCGTTGGGGTAAATGATGCTACACCGATCACCACCGGTGTAGCTGTGAAAACGAACGGCGGTTGCGTAACGGGCAGGAACGGCGTAGGCGGGTTGCCCGGCAGAGGTTGGATGATCCACCCGTTGCACGATGTCAGCAAGAGCGCGAGCAGGATGAAAGGCGTTACTCGTTTCATTTGTTCTCCTC
>CAZFDL010000274.1:0-3038 GCA_964517905.1 uncultured Anaerolinea sp.
TCTGTGACGATCGCGGTGACCAAACGATTCGGCGTCACGTCAAAGGCAATGTTACGCGCCTTCGCGTTCTGCGGCGTAACGCGCTCGCCGTTGAATTCGAGGCCGAGCACTTCTTCGGGGTCGCGTTCCTCGATGGGAATCAAATCGCCATGAGCCAGAGATAGATCAACCGTCGAAGTCGGCACCACAGGATAGAACGGCACGCCGTTATCGTGCGCGGCAAGCGCCAGCATGTACGTGCCGATCTTATTCGCCACATCGCCGTTTGAGGCAGTGCGATCCGAACCGACAAAACATTTCTGCGCCTGTCCGGCTTTGAGGAAATATCCCGCGGTGTTATCGCTGATGATTTCGTATGGGATGCCGTATTGCTCCAACTCCCACGCGGTGAGTCGCGCGCCTTGCAAACGCGGACGGGTTTCATCCACCAGCACGTGAATCTTTTTTCCCTGTTCGTGCGCGGTGCGAATCACGCCGAGCGCGGTGCCCCAATCCACTGCGGCGAGCGCGCCCGTGTTGCAGTGATGGATGATCGTATCGCCGTCGTTGATGAGGGTCGCGCCGTGTTCCGCCATGCGCTTGTTGATCTCCACATCTTCATCGGCGATTCGTTGTGCCTCTTCAAGAACCAATCGCCTCAACTCATCTGCGCTGCTTTCTTCTTTCATCTTTCCTGCAATATTCATCACTCTGTCCACCGCCCACGCAAGGTTGACAGCGGTTGGGCGCGCGGCTTTCAAGGTGGATGCGGCGGCTTGTAGATCGGCGAGCAGGTCGCCCTTAGAGGTTGAAGCGGATTCGATTCCGGCGAGCGCAAGTCCGAAAGCGGCAGTCGCTCCAATGGCAGGCGCGCCGCGCACGACCATGTCAGTGATGGCGCGCGCCACGGATCGGTGGTCGGTATATGTCACGACCTCGAAGCGGGCAGGCAGTATCCGCTGGTCGATCATTTTCACTTGGTTGTCTTCCCAGTATACAGTTCTCATGGGGGAGATTTTACCTGCAAATTCGTCCGGCAAAAACCTTAACATCACAGATAAAACGTGCAATAATACAAGCCGTTTGAAAATAAAAATCCTGCAGGAGGACCAATGTTCACCGAAAAGCGCACGTTGCTCTTTCTGACCTTTGCGGTCGTTCTCGCACTGGCAATCACATCATGCGGGCCGGCATCCCAACCTTCGGGGACTGAAGCGCCGGCATCCGCAATGGGATCCGAAAAAAGCATCACGATCGTCATCGCGGAAGACCCGCCATCGTTCAACCCGATGGTGGCGGATACGGGATACGATGCGCTCGTGATGGAACTCGTACTGCTTGGCATGACCGACGTTGATCCGAACGGAATCGTCTTCGCGGAACTCGCCGCAGACCTGCCCACCGTGGAAAACGGCGGAGTGACGATCGACGAGGATGCAGGCACGATGTCGGTCACGTGGACGATGCGGCAGGACATTCAGTGGCAGGACGGGGAGCCGGTGAACGCGGACGATGTGATGTTCACCTGGGCAGCCATTTCAGACCCCGTAAACGGCACATGGATTCCCGGCATCGATTACATCGACTCTGTTGAGCAATTGAGCGAGTATTCCTTCGTCGTCAAGTACAACTCGGTCTACCCCGGTTACCTCACGCAATTCGGCGGCGAGCAGATCGCCATCTGGCCTGCGCATTACTGCGACCTCGAGCAGGGGTTCCTGGCGTGGGATTGCGGACGCCAGCCGTTGAGCAGCGGGGCTTTCAAACTGGATGAATGGGTCGAGGGCGATCACATGACATTCTCGAGGAATGAGAATTTCTATCTCGCGCCCAAGCCAGGGATCGATCAAGTGATCGTGCAAATCATTCCCGATGACGCCGTGCGCAAAACGATGATGCGGAACGGGGACGCGGATATCGACATGTGGATCAACACGAACACAGTAATAGACCTCGAGGGCTCGGATGTCGCCAAAGTGAGCTTGAGTCCGACCGACCGTTGGGTGATACGTTTGTATTTCAATCTCGCGGCGAAAGGTACGGTGGAACCTGCCGCGACCCCCCATCCGATCCTTTCGGATATCAACGTGCGGAAGGCGATTCGCTCCGCCATTGATGTGGATACCATCACCTCTGAAATTTTCTACGGGCTGGCAACTCCCACATGGACAGAATTCTTCCGCGCGCCGTATCAATGTGATGTCCCCCGCCCCGCGTACGACCCTGACGCTGCCAAGTCCATGCTCGAAGCGGCAGGCTGGACTGATTCGGACGGCGATGGAATCCGGGAATGCAAGGGGTGTTCAACCGGCGCACCCGATGGCTACAAAATGGAAATGGAGTTCATCACCTATGCCGAATTCGGCGAACCGCTTGAACTCACACAACAACTCATCGCGGAGATGCTCGGTGAGATCGGAATTCAAATGAATATCTCGGTTGTGGAGGGAAGCATTCTTTGGGATCAAGCCGAGAACGGCGGAATCGAGCAAAGCGGCAACTTCGATATCGATATTTACGATGACGGTTATGCTGGCGTCGACCCCACCGATTACGTGTGGGAGCTGTACTCGCAGGAAGCCATCGAACCCGGAGGCGGGTATAACGTGATGCGCTACGATAACCCGGTAGTGGACGCGTTGATTGACGAAGCCTATACGCTCGACGAAGCCTCGCGCAAAGAAACTTTCTGCGCCATTGCAGATTTCATCAACGAAGAAGCTCCGCTCGTACACCTGTTCACGATCCCCAATGCCGAGGCGTATTCCGCCCGGCTCGAAGGGGTGCAATCCTCGGTGAATGATCTGGTGACGTGGAACATCGCGGACTGGACGTTGAAATAAAGCACCAAGGGTCATTGCGAGGAACCCCGATGGGCTGACGACGCGCTCCTCGCAATGACACCTTTAACATGACTACGTACATCCTTCGCCGCCTCTTTCAAACCGTCGGCTTGCTCTTTATCCTCAGCGTCATCCTCTTCGCGCTGGTCAACCTGGCGCCGGGCGGACCGATCTCCGCGTATGCGGGCAGGCGTCCACGTCCGGAGCGAATCGAGC
>CAZFDL010000275.1:0-3034 GCA_964517905.1 uncultured Anaerolinea sp.
CGCGAGGGTTTTCGCCATCTCGTAATAATCGAGCGCGGTACTGCGTGAATGTTCGGAAACCTCCGCGAGCGGGACCGTCGTCACCCCCATGCCTTTCATACCGATCATAATGTCGGTCTGCCCTTCGAGAATGGACTCCACCGCTTTGACGCCCATGCTCGCGGCGATCAGCCGGTCGAAGGCAGTGGGATGCCCGCCCCGCTGGATGTGACCCAGGATCGTGACGCGCGTTTTAAATCCCACATCCATCTCATCAATGATGCGCGCCAGATCGGTGGTGCGGATGCTCGCACCCTCCGCCACGATGATGATCGCGTGAGTCTTGCCGCGGCGATAGGCATCTTCCACCAAATGCGCGATCTCATCCACAGTGACCGGCACTTCCGGAACAAGGACAATTTCCGCGCCGCACACAATGCCCGCCATGACCGCCAGATAACCGGAATTGCGCCCCATGGTTTCGACGAGGAAGGCGCGGCTATGCGAGGAGGCAGTATCGCGCAATTTATCCACCGCTTCCATGATGGTGTTCAGCGCGGTATCCACCCCAATGGACATATCCGTACCCCAGATATCGTTATCGATACTCGCAGGAATGCCCACCACCTTGATCCCCTGCTGTGCCAGCGCATGCGCTCCGCGGAGCGAACCATCGCCGCCGATAACGACCAGTCCGTCCAGGCCGGCTTCGTTTACGTGACGGATCGCCTCGCGCTGACCCTTCGGATCCGCGAATCGTTTGCTGCGGCGCGTCTGTAAGATGGTACCGCCGCGTTGTAAGATCCCACCGACATCGCGCGCACCCATCGGACGGAATTCGCCGTTGACCAATCCCTCGAAACCGTTCGCAATGCCGATTACGCGCGCCTGATTTGCAAGCGCCGTCCGCACCACGGCGCGGATGGCGGCGTTCATGCCGGGCGCATCGCCACCGGACGTTAGAACCCCAAGCGTAAATTCACCAGTGCCTGTCACAACTACACGTCCTTCTTGATTTGAAATAGATCGAAATCGCGCGCCACAACCGCATTCGGGAAAACGGCTTGCGCTTCTCTTAAAACATCTTTTTCGCGATAACGGCGCGAGATATGCGTGAGGATCAACTTCTTCACCCCGGCTTTCACAGCCAACTCCGCGCTCTGCCGCGCGGTGAGATGCGAGAACTGACCAGCCATTTCAGCCTCTTCGTCTACATATGTGGATTCGATCACCAGCACATCTGCGTCTTTGCTGACTTCGACCAGATTCTCCGTCTTACCAGCGTCGCCCACGATGACGAGTTTTACCCCGGCCTGCAGCGGACCCAGCACATCGTCCGGAGTGACGCGTCTTCCGTCGGGCAGCGAAATTTCCTTACCAGCCACCAGCTCCCGGCGTTCAGGTCCGAACGGCACGCCGAGTTCATCCGCCTTCTGCGGCAGAAACGGACGGCGCGCTTTACCCTCGAACACGTAGCCCAAACAATCCGGTCCGCGATGTGAAACCGGAAACGCGGTCAGGGTGAAATCGTCGGCCTCGAAGATCAAGCCGGGTTTGATCTCGGTCAATTTCAACGGCATTGGCGGCTGGTTGCCGCGCAGGACGACGCCATACAACAGGGCATGCACACGATCCAACGTGGAGCGACCGCCGAAGATCTCGAGTTCATCGATCGCCTCCCACCGCAGGAACGTGCTCAGCAAGCCCCCCAAACCGAGGATGTGATCGAGATGACCGTGTGTAAGCAGGATGCGATTCAGGTTTTTGAACCCCAGACCCGATTGCAAGATCTGCCGCTGTGTGCCTTCGCCGCAATCGATCAAAAAACGATATTCATCATGCTTCACCACCTGTGCCGAAAGCCCGCGCTTGGCAGATGGAGCGGATGCCGACGTGCCTAGAAAGAGAATTTCAAACAAGCGAATGTCCTTGAACCATCAAAAAGTTTGCCACCGATCTCACGGATTTCCACTGATTTGATTTTCCATCCGTGAGAATCTGTGAAATCCGTGGCTGAATGATGGTGCAATTGTACCCCAAAAGAAAAACAGACCATTTGTGCTATACTACAAAAAATGCCTCTTCGAATTCCGTTCATTCCGCAAAAAAGGAAACCAAAGCCGAAGGGAAAGACGGTGACGGCTTCGCCGCGCGGTGGAAAACAGACGCAAGCTCCGCCGAGAAAGGGAAAACCTGCGCTGCCTCCCGCGCCTCCGCCTGCTTCGCCCTCGTGGTGGGATTCGCTCTCCGCGGAGCGCAAACTCGACGTGGTGGGCGCGGTCATGGCTGTGATCGGTTTATTCACCGCGTTGATTCTCTTTTCCGCGCAGCGCAGTCCGTTGACGGGCGGCATGTTGACCTTGTTGGGTCAGGTGATCGGCTGGGGGATCTACATCCTGCCTGTTGGCTTAATCGTGATGGGCGTATGGCTTGTCCTACGGCGCATCGAAAAACTTCCTCTACTTTCACTCGAGCGCGCCATTGGCTTGATCTTATTCTTTTTCTGGCTTCTCGCGGCGATGCATTCCATCGTTGCCCCGGTTGAATTGGCTGAGGCTGCCGCGCTGGACGGTTGGGGCGGCGGGTACATTGGCAGTGTGTTCGAGCGAATGCTGTTCAACGGTCTCGGCACGGCGGGCGCGGTCATCGTATTGACGGCGTGGCTGCTCATCACCGTTACGATGATCTTCGATATCTCGGTGCAAGACCTGTTCAACTGGTTTGGACCGTTGACGGGCAGAATCCGCGGCTTACTGGCAAAGCAGAAGTCCCCAGCGAGTGAAGCGTTTTTACCCGAAGATGCCGAAGTGACATCCGCCGGTTTCACCCCGCTTCATCGCCCGGAAACGGCGGCGGCAAGCGTCGAGGTCGGCAAACCGGTGACCACAGTGAAAGCCGCGGAGCCGGTCATCCAGTGGAAATTGCCCGAGGTGCAAAACGTTCTGGATTCGGGTTCCGCGCCGGAAGTAAATGAAGAATTCATCCAGGGGCGCGCGCGCTTGATCCAGGAAACGCTCGCATCGTTCGGCGCGCCGGTGCAGGTGGTGGAGATCAA
>CAZFDL010000276.1:0-3007 GCA_964517905.1 uncultured Anaerolinea sp.
GCGGATATTTCCCCGAAGCGGATTGCACCGTCATCAAATCGTTCGATGAATTGATACCGGCGATACAGAATCTATGAATCTGCGATCAATTCCTTCAGCGCTAACCCCAACCTCGTAATTCCCTCACGGATGGTCTCCGGCGAGGAGTAGGAAAAATTGAGTCGCATCGTGTTCCTGCCTCCGCCCGTGGGGTGGAACGCTTCGCCCGGCACGAACGCGACCCTCTTTTCGATGGCGCGCTTGAGCACGTCTGCCGCATCCATGCCTTCGGGCAGAATGCCCCACAGGAACATGCCGCCCTGCGGTTTCCGCCATGTCACACTCGCGGGGAACATCTCCTCCATCATTTCCAACATTACATTCCGGCGTTCTTTGTAGATGGCGCGAATCGATTTCACATGCTCGTCGAGGAACCCGCCCTTGGCAACTTCAAAAGCAACATATTGATTGAACGAGGGCGTATGCAGGTCCGCGGCTTGTTTGGTCATCACCAGTTTCTGGATGACCTCCGTCGGCGCGATAACCCATCCCAGCCGTAGACCCGGTGCCAGCAATTTCGAGAACGTACTTAAATAGATCACGTTACCGCTGTACTGCCCTCCGTTCGGACCGCGATATTCGCTGTCCAGGGCAACAATGGAGGGAATGTGTTCGCCCTCATAACGCAACTGACCGTACGGGTCGTCTTCGATGATCGGCACGCCGTATTTGTCTGCGATCTCCACCAGTTGCTTCCGCCGCTCGAGACTGAGGGTCGATCCGCTCGGGTTTTGGAAATTCGGCAGGACGTAGATGAATTTGGGTCCGATGCGGAGCGCCGCCTCCAGCTCATCCACGATCATCCCGTGCTCGTCCGCTCTCACGGGGATGTACTGAGCGCCGTACGCGTTCCAGGCTTGCAACGCGCCGAGATACGTTGGCGATTCGACCACGATGTAATCGCCGCGATTGATGAACAGCCGCCCGATGAAATCGAGCGCTTGCTGCGAGCCGGAGGTGATGAGGATGTTATCCGCACCCACTTCCGCACTGAACCGGGACGTGTGGCGCGCGATCATCTCGCGCAGGGGGCGGTAGCCTTCCGTGGTGCTGTATTGGAGCGACTGGGGCCCGAAATGATCGAGCACATAATTGCAGGCGTCTCGGAATTGCTCGAGCGGAAAGACCTCCGGTGCCGGCAGTCCGCCGGCAAATGAAATGATGTCCGGTTGTTCGGTCAGTTTCAAGAGTTCGCGGATGACCGAACTCCCCATCCTCTGCATGCGATGTGCGTAGCGATATGCCCACGGTGTTTGCATTCAAGCTCCTTGAGTCTTCGTGGTGCCGGCGGCCTGTCCTCCGCCTGTCGAGGGTGCGACCTGCACGAAAAAATGGAATAAAAAAGCCCGGCGGGTATATGAAAAAGACCCGTCAGGCTCTAAGGCTTGGCGATGTACGGATGACCCGCGGGAGAAATATCCGGGTTCCGATCATGACAGCCAAATGATAACCCACTTTTCTGCCGGGGCACAATGTCAAATTTCCCGTTTTAGGCATGACGCGCAATTCTGAAAGCTTTTTAGTAAAATGAGTACACCACTGGAGACTGAAATGACCAACGCCATCTTCGCCTTCCTGCATCACCTTGCCGCCTTCACGCTTGCGGCGGCTCTCTTATACGAATTCCTGGCCTTCCGCAGAGACCTCAGCCTCGCCGAAGCCCGCCGCATCCAGCGCGTTGATATCGCCTACGGAGTTTCTGCCGCGGTCGTGCTAACAGTAGGGCTTTTGCGCGTGTTCTACTTCGAAAAAGGAGAGGCCTTCTACGCACAGAACTGGTTCTTTTGGGTGAAGATGGCGGGCTTCACGCTTGCGGGGCTTGTATCCATCTATCCCACGGTTAAATTCGTTGCGTGGAATAAATTTTTCGCCAGGGGACTGGCACCCGAGATCCCGGAGGTTGACGCGGGTCGCATCAAACTGGCCCTGCGGTTGGAACTCCTTGGCATCGTCATCATCCTCTTTTCAGCGGCGATGATGGCGCGTGGGATCGGGATGATGTAACCATGCCGAACAACGGTCTGCTCCCGTTCCAACAGGGCGGTCTTGATTCGCTGTGCGGGCTGTACAGCATCATCAACGCCGAACGGATCATCAACCAATCGTCCGATGAAGAGACACAACGATTATTCGACGATCTCGTCCACTACCTTTCACGGCGCGGGTTGTTGAGCAGAATGCTGATCGGCGGCATCATCCACACACAGATGCTGTTGATCCTCGACAAGGTTGTCGGCAAACAGAGGATCTCCGGCGTGGAAGTTCCGTGGCGCGGTGTGCCCAACCCCGACCTGACCACCTTCTGGAAATCCATGCAGACATTCCTCGACGGTACGCCCGGCCGTGCCATCATCCTCGGTTTGCAAGGCTACCACGACCATTGGACGGTGATCGAGTCCATCACCAACCGATCCATTCTTTTGTACGATTCATCGAAGATCAACCGCCTGCCGCGGTCGCGATGTACCACCTTCTACGCCACGTGGACGCGCAAGCACCTTCTGCTCCCCGCACAGACGTATTTTCTTTCGAATGAGATCGAGGATGAAGAGTCTGATGAATGAACCCGCTCACGAAGAATATTGCTACCTCACCACCACGGGACGAGTGACCGGCAAACCGCACGAGATCGAAATTTGGTTCGCGTTGAAAGACAGCACCGTTTATCTCCTCTCCGGCGGCGGACACAATTCGGATTGGGTGAAAAACTTGATGAAAGATCCGCGCGTCATTGTGCGGATCGCGAAGCGGACGTTCACCGCGACAGGACGACTGGTGCAGAATGCGGAGGAGGAAGCCACCGCCCGAAGGCTGCTCGCCGTTAAATACAACGAACGCGAATCCAACGGCTCGCTCAGCGAGTGGGCGCAAACCGCGCTGGTGGTTGCGTTTGACGACTTGTCTGAGCAAAACTAAGTTCTTGACGCAGTTGCGCGAAGCGTGTGTCAAGGCTGACGGCACGATCTGC
>CAZFDL010000277.1:0-2994 GCA_964517905.1 uncultured Anaerolinea sp.
TCGCTCGCGCCCTGCACGTTGTTCTGTCCGCGTAAGGGATTCAAACCCGTGCCATCCCGCCCGATATGACCGGTGAGCAGCGCAAGATTGACCAGCCCAAGCGCAGAGGCAGTACCGTGCGAAAGTTGCGAGATACCCATGCCCCAATAGATCGCGGCGTTGTTTGCCTGCGCGTACAAACGCGCGGCTTTGCGAATATCTTCGGCGGGCACTCCGGAGATTTCCTCAGCGTACTCAGGTGTGAACTTTTCAAGCGATTCGATAAACTCGTTGAAGCCTTCTGTGCGGTTCGCGATGAATTCAGGGTTGACAAGATTCTCTTTGACGATCACATGCGCCATCGCCGAGAAGACCGGCACGTTCGTGCCGGGTTTGAGCGGGAGCCACAACTCGGCAAAGTCCACCAGGTCTATGCGCCGCGGGTCGATGACGATCAACTTGGCGCCGTTCTTTTTCACCGCCTCCTTCATCTGTAAGGCGATGATGGGATGGTTCTCGCTCGTGTTCGAACCGGTGACGATGAACACGTCGCTCAACATCACCTGTGAGGCGGTGTTGCTCATTGCCGAGGTGCCAAGCGATTGCAACAACGCCACCACGGAACCCGCGTGACAGAGGCGCGTGCAGTGATCCACGTTGTTCGTCCGGAACAACGCGCGCCACATTTTTTGCAGGAGATAATTATCCTCGTTGGTCGCTTTGGCGCAACAATACACAGCCATCGCATCTGCGCCGTCTCGTTGGTAGATCCTGACCAGATTGCCGGCAGTGATATTGAGAGCCGTGTCCCAATCCGTTTCAACCCAATCCCAGAGATTGGAGATTTGAGATTGGGAGATTGGCGCACCCTTTGTGCTTACCGCAAAGACCTGTTCTCGTCCTTCCGGTTTTGGTTTACCTTCGAGCAAGTATCTGCGCACGAGCGGGGTGGTCACGCGCGCGGGATGATAAATGAAGTCGTAGCCAAAACGTCCCTTCACGCATAAGTTTCCCTGATTGACCGGTGAATCGAACGGAGAAGTGACCTTGTAAATAAAGTCGTTCTTGAGGTGCAACTGCAAATTGCATCCCACCCCGCAGTACGGACAGGTCGTGGTGACGACCCGGTCCGCCAACACTCGATTTGAATCTGTTTTCAATTCAGCAACCATGAAGAAACCTCACTCATCAATACTCTGGGGAAATCCACGCCGCCTCGGAAAGCGGCAGGAGCGATCCATAAATCAATCCGCCCCGCGCAATGCCTGCACGGGGCGGATTGATGCGCTGGCCGCAATTATACTCTCTCGATTTTCACCGCGGTAACCTTGAATTCCGGTATTTTCGCCACCGGGTCCACACCTGAACCGGTCAGGGCGTTCGTAGACACCTCGACAAAATGGAAGTTCATGAACACCATGCCGCGCGGGAGTTTTCCCGTCAGCTGGGCTTTACCGGTCGCTTCGCCGCGGCGCGAGGTCACGGTGACCATATCGCCGGTCTCGATTCCCAATTGCAAACCGTCTTCTTCGTTGATCTGGATCACGCCCTCAGGTACGACCCAATCCAGGCCTTCCGAGCGGCGGCTCATCGTCCCGCCGTGCCAGTGCTGGAGGATGCGTCCCGTGTTCAACGTGAACGGAAATTCATCATTCGGATTCTCGATCGGTTCGCGGAAGGTCAATGGGGTGAATTTACCGAGTCCGCGTGTGAATTTTTCTTTATGCAAGATCGGCGTCCCGGGATGATCAGGTGCCGGGCAGGGCCATTGCAATCCGTGCGGGTCGAGCCGTTCATGACTGATCCCAGCCATGGACGGAGTGAGAGCTGCGATCTCCCGATACACATCCGCTGCACCAGCATAGTTCCAGTCCGATACGGGGCGAATAACATCGGAGGTGACTTTCCCATTCGAACCGCCGAGGCGCCTACCCAGATCACAGATAATGTCGAGATCATTCCGTGCATCGCCGGGAATGGGCAGCGCCGGACGAACCAGCTGCACGCGTCGTTCGGTGTTGGTGAATGTGCCCTCTTTCTCGGCAAAACTCACGCCCGGCAAAACCACATGTGCCAGTTGTGCAGTTTCGTTGAGGAAAATGTCCTGCACCGCGAGAAATTCAATCTCATCCAACGCCTCCCGCACGTGGTTGGTGTTCGGGTCAGAGAGCATAGGGTTCTCTCCCATGATGTACAACGCCTTGATACGACCCTCCAGCACGCCATTCATGATCTCGGTAACGGTCAGCCCGGGCTTGGCAGGGATCTTTACCGAGGTCTGCCACGCCGCCTCAAACTTTGCGCGCACGTTTTCATCGGCAACCGGCTGATACCCCGTGATGACGTTCGGAAGCCCGCCCATATCACACGCGCCCTGGACGTTATTCTGTCCCCGAAGGGGATTGACGCCCGTGCCGGGTCTGCCGAAGTTACCCGTGAGCAAGGCGAGATTTGCCAGCGCCTGGACGTTATCCACGCCGTGCGACGACTGGGTGATACCCATCGCCCAGAAAATAGCGGCGCTTCCCGCCCGACCGTACACCTGCGCGGCTTCGATGATCGTTTCCGCAGGGACGCCAGTGATGTCCTCTCCCCACTGCGGAGTGCAATCCTTCACCGCATCTTTGAGCGCATCGAAGTTTTCCGTTCTTGCAGCAATGAAATCCTGATTCGCCAGACCTTGCTCAATGATGACATGCGCCATCGCATTGAGCAACGCCACGTCTGTGCCGGAGCGCGGGCGCAAATGCAGGGATGCAAAATCCGCCAGTTCGATCTCGCGCGGGTCGATCAGGATCAACTTCGCGCCGCGCAAACGGACCGCCTTCTTCATCTCGAGGCTGATCACCGGGTGCGCCTCGGTTGTGTTACTGCCTGTAACCATCAACACATCAGCAAGATGGATGTCGCCGATGGAATTGGTCATCGCGCCTGAACCCAGTGTTGCCGCCAGACCGGCGACAGAACTGGAGTGTCAGAGCCGCGCGCAGTGATCGACGTTGTTCGTGCCGATCA
>CAZFDL010000278.1:0-2916 GCA_964517905.1 uncultured Anaerolinea sp.
CCGCACAGCCGAGTTCAAGCACGCGCGAGTTTGGCGGGACGTGAAAACGGTAGATTTCGGCAAGCCGCTGGTGATACCATTTGCCCATGCCGCGCCATCCGTCGCGTTTGCGCGCGATCGCGTCCCAGTGGGAGATGCGGGACTGCTGGTATGCGGTGCCTGCGGAGTCGAATCGGGGAGGGAGGGTCATGGTCGGCTGATTGTACGCGTTTGCTTCATGAAAGAGAAGGTGCCGCAGGGGTTGTCGGATGAATATGGTAACATTTTATCATCCTGGATATATCAATGTCTTCAGCAATCCACTCGCAACGCAACATATTCATTGTACGTATTTGTCTGTCGCTTGCTTTCCTCGAGGGGATCGCTGTCTTCTGGAGTTATCTGTCTGCCTCGAGCGAAGCGGAGTCAGTGGTCTTTTTGCAATATTCCCTGCTTCGATTGATCCTGCTCCTGGTTGTATTCTTGTTTCTGTTGGTAATTCTGTATTTTCTTGCGGCATCCTATAAGCCACATTGGCGCACGCGAATATTCGCTGATGATCTTTGGATTCGAAAGGAAACCTTCTGGGTTTGGCTATTAATGGGTGGTCTAACTTATTATTTATTATTCGCCTCAGATCAAAAGTTGGACTCCCTCGCCTCGTATCGAGAACGCTTGTACCCACTGCTGGTGTGGTTTGGGCTTATCATTCTTCAACTCATCATCACGTTTCTTCTTGTGAAGGGGTCCAACTCGGGTATCCTTCCGACCTATCGCGACACTCTGATTCCCAGCGGGATCGCTCTTCTTCTGCTTGTACTTCTGATCGCATTCATCGCTTTGACCAGGGTCGGGCTAACCCCCGACCTCATCTACTGGCAGGGACCGGGCGTTCCGTTGATGTTCGCGCAGGTGCTTGTTGCGTCAACCGTTGCATTGGCGTTCAATTCACTGGTCCATCGCTTTCGCAACAAAGCTGACCTGGTGGCATGCATTGCCTTATGGGTGCTGGCTGTTTTTCTCTGGTCGGGTCAGCCCGCGCGGGCATCCTACAACATCCTTGAACCTGCGCCTCCCAACTTTCAGGAATATCCGTTTGGCGACGCGATTCTATACGACACCGCCGCGCATGAGTTTCTCACCGGTACGGCATTGCCGAACGATTTTTGGGTCAAGCCGATGTATTCGTTCTTTCTGGCGTTCCTGCATCTTTTTGCAGGGGAAAATTATGCAATGCTGGTTCTTTTACAGATTGCCATCCTTGCGATCGTACCAGTATTGGTGTATTTGCTTGTAAATCTTATCGGAAATCGAAGTGCTGGCGTTCTTGCCAGCCTGCTCGTGATCCTGCGCGAACAAAATTCCATTGCCCTGTCGAATGTGATTCAAGTTTCCCATTTGAAATTACTGCTGAGCGACGTGTTTTCGATGGGGCTTGTCGTTCTCCTTCTTTGGCTTATGTTCCGTTGGTTCAAGAAACCGGAGGAGCACCGTGATTCGCCGCTTCTGATTGGCGGAGTATTGGGGCTATTGACGTTGACGCGCGGTCACCCTCTGCTTTTGTTTCCGATCATTTTGCTTGTGATCTATTCGTTCAAGGCCGCGGGATCCAGACTGCGATTGCAGCGCGTAGCGTTGTTTGTTGCGGGTCTCACCCTTGTGTTACTTCCGTGGCTTTGGCGCATCTACGAAACGACCGGCAGGGTTGCCCTCCAAAGCCCGGTTTCTCCGTACAGCGCGAACATGGCTGGTTTGTACAGCCTCACCCCTCGGCTTGCCAGCCCGGAAGAATTCAGCACTGAGGTTTCACAACAGACCTTGGAACAATCCGACCTGCAGAACAGACAGATTCGAGATTTTGTGCTCCAGCACCCCGGTGAAGTCATCCGTTTTTCCTCTGCTCATTTTTTTCACAATGTGATCTACAGTTACATCTATTTGCCGCAATCGTTCCGTATCGAAGGACTGCGGCAATACGTGACAGCCGAGCCGTTCTGGGGGAACTGGCAGGGCGAACTTTCATCGCAAAATTGGATATTGTTATTCATCAACATGGGATTGATCGCGCTGGGGCTTGGAGCCACGTGGCGAAGACATAACCTGCTTTCTGTTGTTCCGCTGGCGGTCAGCGTGGGATATATTGCCAGTGTTTCCATTGGAAGGATCTCGGGCTGGCGCTTCATCCTCCCTGCAGACTGGATCACCCTCGTCTACTTTTCCATCGGGCTGGTGCAACTTTCATACCTTGTCAGCTTCCTTGGGCATCGCTCTGTGCAGGATGTCTCGATTCAAAATGAAATAGCGGCAATCGAAAAACCGCAGACAAGCTGGGTTCGTACAGCGGGTTTTGCACTCGCTTTTCTGTCCATTGGAACGACCGTCACCTATGGGAATCACCTATTCTCGAATCGCCTTCCAATCCGATCCGATGAAGAAGTGACAGGGTTTTACCTAAGAGCACCCGAGCCTTTGTTTAACGAGAATGAGTTGAATGCCTTTCTTCAAAGCGACGGCGCAATGGTTGCTTACGGTCAGGCGATTTATCCTTATTTCTTGAAGGCGAATTCCGGGCCGGTGAATCACTTTTGGCCTGCGTACAAACCGCGCCCTTACGGGCGGCTGGTTTTCTACCTAGTCGGTCATGAATCGATGAATGTGATCCTGCCGGTTTCATCCTCCGATTTCAACTTCCCCGACGGCGCGGAGGTGATTGTGCTGGGCTGTGCCAACGAGAGAGGTGATGTAGAGGCATTATCTGTTTTGCTTGTGGGTGTTCCGTCATTCTCGTTGATGCGTGAGCCAATGCCCGAACTTGCCTGCCCGTTCCCTGAACCAAAGTAAATCATGGCATTGCATATGGCGCCAGCCGCTCACAACGACAAAAAGAAACAGCACAAGGATGAACGGATCGACAACGAATCGAAAACGGTTGTTTTC
>CAZFDL010000279.1:0-2911 GCA_964517905.1 uncultured Anaerolinea sp.
TCATGCAACTGATGCGCCGCCTCGCCGACCAGGGACGCACGATCATCCTCATCACGCACGCCACGAAGAACGTCATGCTCGCCGACAAGGTCATCTTCCTCGCACGCGGCGGCTATCTCGCCTGGTTCGGTCCGCCGGACGAGGCGCTGGCATACTTCGACCAGCACCGCTCCGAACGCGAACGCCGCGCCGGCAAGATCGAATTCGACGAGATCTACGCCATCCTCGACGACCCCTCCAAAGGCAAAGCGCCGGAATGGGCACAACGCTACCGCGAAAGCCGGGCGTATCAGGAATATGTGGTGAAGGCGCTGGCTGGCAAACTTTCACCGGAAGGCGCACCGACGATCCAGGATTCCGGCCGGCGGGCGCAACCCTCCGCGGGAGCGGCTTCGAAAAAGATCTCGGGCTTGAAGCAGTTCTTTGTCCTTTCGGCTCGCAACATAAAGATCCTCACGCGCGACAAGTTCGCGCTCGGGTTGATGCTCGCCACCGCACCGATCGTCAGCCTGCTCGATGTGGTACTCTCCGCGGTGATGGGACGCGATCCGTTCAGTTTTCAGAACGGCGATATCGCCCGCGTCATGATCACGCTGTTCCTGATGACGATCTACGGCGTGATGGTGGGAGGCATCTCGCAAATGCGCGAGATCGTCAAAGAAGCCGATATCTACCGGCGCGAACGACTCGTCAACCTGAAAATACTTCCGTATGTGCTGTCGAAGGTCTGGGTGGCGGCACTGCTCGCCTTCTACCAGGCGGCAGCCTATACCATCGTTCACTATCTCGCGTTCGACATGCCCGGCGGCGCGCTGGAATTTTCACAGGTCTACATCACCATGACCCTCGCCACCCTCGCCGGCATGATGCTCGGATTGTTCGCCTCGGCGCTCGCACCGAACGCAAGTTCCGCGCCGCTGATGGTCATCATCCTCATGCTTCCCCAGATCGTCTTGGGCGGCGCGTTGATCCCCGTACCGGACTTCATCACCTCATTCACGTCCACTCGCTGGGCGTTCGAAGCGTTGATGAGCGTTACCGGGTCCGGCTCGGATGTTGCCGCGGACGCATGTTGGAAACTGCCGCAGGAAGTGCAAGCCGCAATGTCCATCGAGGATAAGATCGCGCAGGGCTGTCGTTGCATGGGTGTCAACATGCTCAAAGAGGATTCGTGCAATCACCCCGGGCTGGGCAAGTTCTGGATTCCCGCCGTGGACGAACCCCTGCCCGTTGAACCGGCGGCACTGCCGCCCGAGCCTGCCCGTCCGGTTGAACCGGCGGACCAATCTGACAATGTGGCGATGGCGGAATTCTTCGCCAAACTGCAAGCCTACGAAGTGGAAGTGGAAGCCTACAAATTGCAGATCGAGCAATATCAAAAGGAGCGCGTCGCGTATGAGACCGATCGCGCCGAATTGCAGATTGCCGTGGCGCCCGCCGAGGGTGTGGTGAGAAATTTCTACACCAACTTCCCGTTCATGTATGTGAATAAGGAAGATACGGTCGCGTATTACGGCAAGGTCGGTTTCACCTGGGTCGTGCAAGCGCTGATCTGCCTGGTCCTCTTTGTTGCCATTCTGTACCTGCAAAAACGGAAGGATGTCATTTAACGCCATGCGAACCCACCGGTTTTTGACCTTCCTCCTAATCCTCGCGTTCGCCTCACTCGCCTGCGGAACCGGCTCGGGTCCATCTTCAGCGGATGCGACCGTGCAGGCGCTCAGCACCTCGGTGCTGGCTACGGGTACTGCCAAGGCGTTGGAGGGACAATCGGCAGATTCCGCGGCGCAGACCGCACAAGCGGTCGCCGAAAGTCAATCGAAACCGGCGATCCAAACGGCGACGGCAGAGGCTTTCGCGCCGCGGTTAGCTGAATTAAGCAAATACGGTGTTGACCCGTCGGAGGGTCGCCTGGGATGGGTCCATCCGCCCGTCACACTTGATGCGTCCGGCTTCCGTCAATTCGAATACATCAATTATTTCATCGGCACGGTCGCAACCGATTTCGTCGTGTCGTTCGATATCACCTGGGACATTGTGGGGAGCATCGCCGGTTGCGGGTTCGTCCTGCGCTCCGATGGAAATTCGGCGGCGTTGAATCAATACATGGTGATCATGACGCGCGTGGCGAGCGGGCATGTGGTATTCACAACGATGGCGAACGGCGAAGTGGTCACGTACCGCGATATCTATGCCCGTTACAAGGATAAGAGTTTCAGTTGGGAAAACCTCGCCACAAACAGGCTGACCGTCGTTGGGCGCGGCAACCGTTTCTTCATCTACACCAACGACACGCTGATCGGCGAAGTTGACCCCACCGCGCCGCCCGCCCTGCCGATCCTGCCGCCGGAACCGGAACGACCCGCCAACGCGAACGATCCGCAGGCCATGGCGCAATACAACCAGAACAAAGCGGAATACGACAATGTCGTTTCCCAGATGCAATACACCTACCAACAGCGCGTGCAGGCGTTCAACCAATCGGACAAGATCTTCGAAAAGGGATTCATCGCC
Organism: uncultured Anaerolinea sp.; assembly: GCA_964517905.1. Lineage (GTDB taxonomy): Bacteria > Chloroflexota > Anaerolineae > Anaerolineales > Villigracilaceae > Defluviilinea. The sequence goes on from CAZFDL010000279.1 coordinate 2,515, forward strand.
ATGGTGGCGTTGAGCGAATCTGGACGCAAGACGCAATGCACGTTCGACAACGGCTGGCTGTACCTCATCGGTCAATAGTTGTTGATGTGGCACGATTGCCTGACAAATCCTGCCACATCAACACAATTCGACCCACATCAATTTGTGTTATCATGCTGGTTATTAAATGTCAGAGGATCATGAAGGCAAGCGGTTGACTCGGTTGCACTGCCGCAACGCAGACGACCCGATCCGCCCGGCAATTCGAACTCTCGCCTGAACTTCACGGGCACGTAGATCTTTTTCCGCTTTATTGGAGCAGCAATGGCAAACAATCTCGTTGGAACAACCCTGGGCAACCGGTATGTGATCGAGGAACTCCTCGGTCAGGGAGGCATGTCGGCGGTGTACAAAGCCT
>CAZFDL010000280.1:0-2911 GCA_964517905.1 uncultured Anaerolinea sp.
TCCGTCGTTGGTGCGCGGCCTGAATTCATTCAGGCAACCCCGGTCAGCCGCGCGCTTCGCAAACATCACCGCGAGATCCTTGTCCACACCGGGCAGCATTATGACTACCTGATGTCGCAGACCTTCTTCGACGAGTTGGGTATACCCGCGCCGGATTACAATCTTGAGGTGGGGTCCGGGTCGCACGCCGGGCAGACAGCTGAAATTCTGGTCCGATTCGAAGAGGTTGTCCAGGAGGAAAATCCTGAAATTGTGATCGTGCGAGGTGACACCAATTCCACGCTGGCGGGAGCACTCGTCGCCAGTAAACTTCACATCCCGACCGTGCATATCGAAGCGGGCGAGCGGAGTTTTGACCGCCGCATGCCCGAAGAGATCAATCGTTTGGTCGCAGATCAATTATCATCGGCATTCTTTTGTGTCAGTCAAACCGCAGTGAAGCAACTTGCGAACGAAGGCATTACAAGGAATGTATTTTGGGTGGGTGATGTGATGCTCGACGCGAATCTTGCCAACCGGCCGCTTGCGCGTCAGAAGTCGACGATTCTTTCCGAACTTGGGCTGGCTCCCGGTTCCTTCGGCTTGGTGACCGTCCACCGCGCGGCGAACACAGACGATCCCGCGCGGCTCGCGAATCTTGTAACCGCCTTGAGCAAGGTCGGCGAGACCGTTGTGTTCCCCGTACATCCGCGCACCCGCGGCGCGTTGGACAAACTCGATGTGCGGTTTGCGGACAATGTCCTCGTCATCGAGCCAGTTGGATATTACGATATGATGATGTTGGAGGAGAATGCGCGTATCATCGCCACGGATTCAGGCGGTGTGCAGCGCGAAGCGTATTTCATGCAAAAGCCCTGTCTCACCTTACGTGATGAAACCGAATGGACCGAAACGGTACACACGGGCTGGAATAAACTCGTCGGTGTGGATGTGGATTCGATCGTCCACGAGTGGAAGAATTTCATACCTCCGGCGAATCAACCTCCCATCTTTGGTGATGGCACCGCCGGGGAAAAGATCGCCGAGATCCTGGGGCGCATCGAATTTAACATCCATCCGGACCGCACATCAAAATCAATTAAAGGCTGAACGAGTGAAAAAAGAAACAACGCAGCAACGCATAGGAATCATCGGCGGGGGAATCATGGGTATCAGCCTCGGCTATTTTCTCTCGCGTCAGGGTTTGAAGGTGACCATCTACGAAGCCTCGCCGGTCTTGGGTGGCTTGGCAGGTCCCATTTATCTTGAAGATGGCACGGCAGTTGACCGTTTCTACCATGCCATTTTATCCAGCGACCGTCACCTTGTTGACTTGTGCAAAGAGTTGGGTATCGGCGACCAATTGCGTTTCAAGGAAACCAGGACAGGTTTTTATTACAAAGGCAAGATCCATCCCATGAACAACATGGTGGAGTTCTTTCGATTCCCGCCGCTTGGCTGGATCGACCGCTTTCGCCTGGGGTTGACCGTGCTCGCCGCACAGTTCATCAAGGACTGGAGACGTCTTGAATCTATCAGCGTCGAGGACTGGTTGTTGAAGTGGAGCGGCAGAGGCACGTATGTAAATATTTGGCGTCCGATGCTGAAAGCCAAATTCGACGGCGGCTTCGATAATACGCCCGCCACATACATGTGGTCACGGCTGATGCGCATGAAATCTACCCGTGAAGGCGCGAACCAGAAGGAAATGGCGGGTCATCTCATCGGCGGCTACATTACGCTGATCAAAGCCATGACGGACAAGATCCTTGAGGCGGGTGGAGAAGTTTTGCTTAAAACCGCGGTCAGGGAAATCGTCATCGAAGACTGCAAAACGACCGGCATCCGTTTAGCAAGCGGGGAGGTTGCGAAATTTGACAAGGTGATCTGTACGTTGCAGACGCCGATCTTCCAGAAGCTGATTCCCGCCGCCGAACAGACGTATCACGAATTTCTCGATCGCACTGATTACCTTGGTATCATCGCACCGCTGCTTGTGATGGATCGTCCGCTCAGCGGCAATTGGACCCTGAACATCACCGATGACCGCTTCCCTTTCACGGGTGTGATCGAGACGACAGCGTACATCGATCCCAAATATGCGGGGGGCTATCATTTGGTCTACCTCCCGAAGTACACCGCGCCGGGGAGTGAGTGGCAACAGAAAACCGATGATGAGATCAGGAAGATTTGGCTGGAGAATTTGCAGTCGATGTTCCCCGATTTTGATCCGGCGTCAGTGCGATATTTTCTCATCCACCGGGAGCGCTACGTGGAGCCGCTTCACAAACTCAATGAGACCGATTCCATTCCCGAGGTGAAAACCCCGATCGAGAATTTGTATCTCGCGACCACAGCCCAAATCTACCCCGCGCTGACCAATGGCGAATCAGTATCCCGTCACGCACGCGAAGCGGCTGAAATTATAATAAGTGCAACCGAATGAGTTCAAAAACTGTGATTGTGGTCTCAGGTTTGCCGCGCTCCGGCACATCCATGATGATGAAAATGTTGGAAGCTGGCGGAAAGACCGTTCTGACCGACAACCTGCGCGAAGCGGATGCCAATAACCCGAAAGGGTATTACGAGTTCGAACGCGTGAAGCAAATGAAGGACGGCGACGTGGCGTGGCTTCCTGAAGCCGTGGGCAAAGTGGTCAAGATCGTAACTGGATTGATCACCTATCTTCCTCCTGAATACAGTTACAAAGTTATTTTCATGCAACGCGATCTCAATGAGGTGCTGTCATCCCAAAAGAAAATGCTTGGACGCCTGGGTAAAAACGACGATAACATTCCCGATGACAAGATGGCGCAGACCTACGAGGAGCATATCAAACAAGTCAAAGCCTGGCTGGTTCGACAAGCCAATATCGAAGTGCTCTACGTGAACTACAACGCGATGATCGCCAACCCGACCGAATTTTTACAAA
>CAZFDL010000281.1:0-2907 GCA_964517905.1 uncultured Anaerolinea sp.
CGGAAAAATATCCAGGCGAAGCAGACCAGCCCAAAGGTGGAGAGAAGCGAGAGTCCGTTTAGCACAGGCGAGAATGGTTTGGCGAATCTGTAATTGCGGAGTCGATTCCAGTACGGTTGGGTCAGATTGGTGAGAATAATATACACGCCGTGAAGTCCGCCCCAGATGACGAATGTCCAGTTGGCGCCGTGCCAGAGACCGCTAATGAGGAACGTGATCAAGAGATTTATCGCCATGCGCCGCATGCCGGTGCGATTGCCGCCGAGCGGGATATATACGTAATCGCGAAACCACGTGGAAAGCGAAATGTGCCAGCGCCGCCAAAATTCTGATATGGAATGTGCGAAGTAGGGGTGTTGAAAATTCTTCATCAACTTGATGCCCATCACTTGGGCGGAGCCGAAGGCGATATCGGAATAACCTGAAAAATCGCAGTAGATCTGAATTGCAAACGCGATCGTTGCGAAGGCTAGGGCTGGTCCGGCATGGTCTGTGGGCGAATCATAGACAGGGTTCACGAACAGCGCCATTCGATCGGCGATCACCACTTTCTTGAACATGCCCCAAGCCATCCATTTCAAGCCGTCCGCGACGCGCTGATACTCAAAGCGATGCTCCTCGTGTAATTGATGCAGAATGTTCTGAGGTCTTTCGATAGGACCCGCCACCAGTTGCGGATAGAACAGAACATACAGCGCAAGATACCCGTAATGCCGTTCTGCTTTCTGGTTGCCGCGATAGACTTCGATCGTGTAGCTCAACGATTGGAAGGTGTGAAATGACAGACCGATGGGCAGGATGATCTCAAGGTTTTCAATGGGATAGTTCCAGCCGATGAAGTTGGCAAGCGCGGCAATGTTCTCGTTGGCGAAATTGAAGTACTTGAAAAATCCCAGCATGCCCACGTTCGCGAGAATGCTTGCCAGCAATACCCATTTTTTTCTTTTGCCTTGTGTGTTCTCAAGCCCGATGCCCGCGAAGTAGTCCACCGTGATGGTGACGAACAGGATGAGGATGTATTGTGGAATGAACGCCATGTAGAAGTAACAACTAGCCGCGAGAAGTAACCCCCAGCGATAGCGGTGCGGAAGGGTGAAGAATAAAGTTGTTACGACCGGGAAAAATACAAGAAAATGAAACGAATTAAAGAGCATGGAACCAAAACTCTACATGGGTTCTCATTGGCAGGCGAGTCTCTTACGCGAACAACGAAAGCACCGACCATAATGCGGAGGCGGTCAGACACATGGTGATAACCGCAAAAACGGTGGTGATGATGCCCGCGGCGCGTGAGCGGATCCAGCCGGAGAGCCCAATGCCGCTGAGAAACACAAAGATCGCGCTGACCAGCACCAAAAACCCGCCGATGCTGAGGTTGTCTAATTCTGGCCGCACTTCGTTCAACTCAGCTGTTGCGGCGAATGCCAGCACGGAAACGATCAGCGAGTACGTGAAGAGGACGGTCGAGATCGAAAATACGATAATGCATGCCGTCACCAGACGGCTCTTGTTTTCAGCGACCAAAAACTGGATCACTGCGGTCAAGCCGAAGCCCGCCAGCAAGCCTGCAAGCGTTGCGAATGCCCCTGCCTCTGCCAGATAATTTTCTACGGTCATCTTTTCTCCAAAAGAAGGGATATGTCAATCTGTCGAATTATAACGGTTCATCCGCAGGGAAGGCTGTTCTGTTTACCCGCGCGTTTCCTCCGGGGGTTTGACCGCACGGAATTCATGAAACAGTAACAAGTCGTACATGATCTTTAGCCCTCCTGCTAAAAAGAAGGGAAGACTCACTAACCCAGGGATGCTGAAAAACAATCCCGTGAGCAGCGGCGAAACGGACGCGCCTACGGAACGGGCGATGGCGGTGACCCCCGAAGCGGCGGACCGTTCGTCGGGGGCGACAACCGCCAGTGTGTACGATTGACGCGTCGGCACGTCCATCTGCGAGATGCTGAAGCGGAGAAGGAGGAGTCCGATGGCGAAAGGGAGCGTCGGCATCAGGGGAACGAGGATCAAAAGAATATTGGATGGGATATGGGTGAAGACCATCGTGTTGATGAGCCCGAATTTGTTCGCAAGACGGATTGCAAGTAGCGCGGAGATACCTGCGAGGATGTTCGCCCCGAAAAATATACTGCCCAGAGTACCTGCGTCGACGCCGAAGCGGACGAAGAACCAATAGGCGATCATACTTTGCACGATCAAGCCGCCTGCGAACGCATCAAGCGCGAACAGCGCGGAGAGTTTGAAGACGACGCCGCGCGAACGATGCAGGCCCAGCACCCATTTGGTTGAATCTGATCGCGTTGAGACCTCGATGGACGTGGAAAGGTTGAGGAATAACAACAGCAAGATCAAACCGCCGAGTGCGTAACCTATCAGTACAAACCGATAGGATTCGAGCGATGTCCAGCCGCTCAGTTGCAGGGATTGCGCGAGCCAGCCGCCAGCCAGCGCGCCTGTGGCGGTTGCGAACGAGCCAACGAGGTTGTACCAAGCGAAGAATTGTGTCCGCTTTTCGTTCGAGATCAATTGTGTAAGGCTTGCCTGTTCGATCGATAGGAACGGACCGATCTCATTACCGCTGGGGCTGATGACTCCGATGATCGCGGCAAAGGCGAGGAGGAAAAAGTTTTTCGTCAACACAAAGCCGATGCCAGCGACGACCATCAACAATGCGCCGACCAGCAAAGTGCGCTTTCTGCCAATTCGATCCGCGTACGTGGTCAGCCACAGCGAAATCACCGCATCGCCGACGAGGGTGAGTGTGAATAGCAAGCCAATTTGTGTTTCGGTGAATCCTGTTTCCGCGAGATAGAGCGCGAGGATGACGGAAAGGAAACCGTAACAGAACAATCGGATGATGCGCGTGGAGAAGAGGAGGGAGATGTCCATTGTTTTGTA
>CAZFDL010000282.1:0-2904 GCA_964517905.1 uncultured Anaerolinea sp.
CATCCACTGTAATGGTGAGGTCACGCGCAAACGTCGGCAGGAAGCGGAACGCCAAGTCCATGGTGAATGAGACATTGTCTGAAGCTCCCATGCGTTTGAAAGCCGTCCCATAGATGTTCGGATCAAGCGTATAGGGCAGCATGATGGCAGGGAGCGCCATGGTGAGCATACGCATTATTTGGTTCATGGCAAACCACAGTTTCGAAACCGTAATATTCACAACCCATCCCTGGTCTGCCCAGAATGTAAGCGTGAGCAAGACCGGGGATGGAAGATTTGTCACCGAGGAAGGACCGCCGCGCCCAGACAGTAACCCGTTCAAGCCAACGATGAAGAAGACCAGGATGATGATGTATAACCACGTTCGCCGGACATCCTTCCACTCAATGCGTGCCATCAGATACAGGGTCAGCGTCAGGACAAAAAGGGGAAGGATAAACCGGTAATCCCAGATCTCCGGAAGGGTCAGCGCAAAGATGATGCAGAACAGGAATATGAAGCGAGTGCGCGGATCTAACCGTTGGATAAACGTGTCGCGCAAGCGGTACTTCCAGGTGACGAGCATTATCTACCTCGGCGTGCCGCCACTCCGGCGAATGCGATCATCAAGACCGGCAGGAGGATGGCCGTGACCACGGCATTACCGATGAACGCCGGCACGAAATAGCCGACCAGCGCGGTATTGAGATCAATGCCACCGGTGAACATTTCGGTCAGCGAGGCGAACAACATGCCGACCGCGATGCCTGCAAGCCCATAACCAACGGCTTTCATGATATCGGGGCGGGCTTTGAAGTCATTAATCGCTGCCATGACCAGACCGGCAACCATGCCCATCAGACCATTGCCGAGGCTCCAATTCCAATAGAAACCCCAACCCGTGATCATGTCACCGAGTGAGTTTCCGATGAAACCGGCGAGCAGACCCACCCACGGACCGTACGCGGCGCCGAAGAAGATCAAGACAGCGACCGCCGGGCGGAAGGTGACGTTGCCAGCCGCGGGCAGCGGGAAGATATTCGTCGCCCACGAGAACACCCCGTAAAGCGCCGCGCCGATGGCTCCGTAGACCACCTGCCGGGTGCCGAACTCCCATGTCGAATTGTTGTTCATTGCGTTTCTCCTTTTGAATTTGTTGAATGACGAGCTGACCCGTCCATGTTAACCCTGTACCACTTCAATGGTTACAGGGATGGCACCTAGGCAAACGCGGCTAACTCTTCGGCGGTGAGAAACTGTCCCGTCTGCGGGAGCAGGCTCACGTTCATTCGAAGAAGCGACGTAGGTCTTACCCGATATTTCATCAGTAGATCATAATCCTTCAACACATCCTCCGGTCGTCCATCGGCAACGATATGCCGGTCGCCGAACAAAAGTATCCGGTTGGCGTAGGTCACGGCCAGGTCGAGATCGTGCGTGATGAACAACGTCGCGGCGAAATTCGCGGCAACCAGTGATTTCGCGCCGTTCAGCGGGCGGCACATCGCGTCCATAAAATGAGTATAGTTCGAATAATCCTGTCCGGCGGTCGGCTCGTCCATGATCATGATCTTCGATTGCATTGCCAGCACCGCCGCGATGGTTGTGCGTTTTTGCTGCCCGAACGAAAGCCCGAGCGGTGGATACTCCTCGAAGCCTTTCAGGTTCACGGTCGAGACGCTCGACGCCACCAGTTTCTTGATATCCACCTCTTCGAATTCAAGATTCTTCGGTCCGAATTCCAATTCCTCCCGGACGGTCGGCGCGTATAACATGTGCGTCGGGCTCTGGAAAACAAAGCCAAGTGAATGGGCGATCTGCGCCACACTCATGCTTTGCGTATCCCTGCCTTCGACCAGCACGCGCCCGCTGGTGGGCTTCAACAAACCGATGGCATGTTTCACCAGGGTGGACTTTCCCGCTCCGTTCGGACCCAACACCGCGATCAGATCGCCGCGATGGATCTTGAGATTCACGCCTTGCAGGATGAGCGGCGTCTCATCGCTATATCGAAAATCCACGTTCTCGAATACGACCAACGGCTCGCCGCGTTTCGGCTCCGTCAACGATTCGCTCTCCGCACTTGCGGCTGGCTCCACGTTCTTCGTCTTTTCCGCAAGTTGACGCACGCGCTTCACCACCCACTCGGCAGGGAGTTTGACTTCGCGATGGTTGATCTCGGTTGGGAGCCTATCGATCGAACCGAGATATTTGACCTGACCCGCCTCCATGTACAGCAGTCGGTCGGGCTTCGCAAATATCGCATCCTCCACGCGATGTTCGATCAGCACCACCGTTTTCCCCTCGTCGGCGAGACTGCGAAACACCTCCAACGCTTCGTGCGCGGACTCAGGGTCGAGTGACGCCAACGGCTCATCCAACAGCAAAATGGACGGGTTCATCGCCAGCAAACCCGCAAGCGCAACTTTTTGCTTTTCACCACCGGAAAGGTTGAACGTCTCGCGCTTGCGCAGGTATTCGATTTTCAACCGCTCCATTGCCTGTTCAACACGATTCAGAATCTCATCACGCGGCAAGCCGAGATTTTCAGGTCCAAAAGCGATCTCATTGTACACATTGCTGGCAACGATCTGCCGTTCAGGGTCTTGAAGCAGGGTGCCCACCGTTTGGGCGACCTCCGCGATCTGCATTTCAGCCACATCCTTGCCGTGCAACAGCACCTTCCCCTCGCGTGCGCCGCGATAAGACCGCGGAATCAACCCATTGATACAGCGCGCCAATGTGGTCTTTCCGCATCCGCTCGAACCAGCGATCAACAGCATCTCGCCCTGTTTGAGTTCAAAAGAAATATTCTCGATCGCCTTTTCAGGCCGGGTACGATATTGGAAGGTAAGGTTTTCTATCACCAGAGGGGATTCAGCCATTCAGTCACCTGATCGTCACAAGGATCTCACATCGCCAATT
>CAZFDL010000283.1:0-2873 GCA_964517905.1 uncultured Anaerolinea sp.
AGTGTTGTTTCGGTGAAAATTTCACGGAATGACAGTGTGCCAGTTACGTAATACAGATAGACAATCCCCAACAGCATGAATACATCACCGATGCGCGTCGTCATGAACGCCTTGACCGCCGCGTCGCGGGCAGACGGTTTGCCATACCAGAATCCGATCAACAAGTACGAACACAAGCCCATGATCTCCCAGCCGACGAACATCGTCAGCAGGTTATCCGAAACCACAAGTGTGAACATACCGAAGGCAAACAACCCGATGAAGGCGAAGAAGCGGGAATACATCGGTTCAACGGACGGAACCGTGTGCTTGCCCACAGGGTCGCTTTGCTGATGTCCATGTTCTTCCACGGTCGCGCCGTGCGGAGGCAATCCCTTGTGGTCGTGATCGCCCTCGGGCTGGCCAAAGTTGTGATAGCCGACGCTGTAGATGAAGATCATCAACACGGTCCACGCCACGAAGAACAATGTCACTGCGGTGAGCGGGTCAACCAACACGCCGATCTTTAACCACGAGTCGCCAAGCGGAAGCCAGTTGATGGACGATTCAAATGGATGCTCACCCAGATGCTCCACGCCGATGGCGCGGACGAAGACGATCATGCTCGCGATCCACGAAAGCAGAGCGGCGCCGACAGCAATCGTGTGACTCAACGCCTTGTTCCGATTCGTGAATAACACGATCAAGAAGAACGCCAGAACGGGAGGGAGTGGTATAAGCCAAATAAGGGTTTCTGTTGTCACAAAGCCTCCAAGAACGATATTCGATAGTCGGTATTCGAATTTCGACTTATCGAATATCGGTTTTTTCTAGAACTTCATCATGTCAATATCATCCGCGATGACGGTGTTGCGTTTGCGAAAGATCGAAATCACCAGCGCGAGACCGACAGACACCTCCGCGGCGGCGACCGCAAAGACGATGATCGCGAATACCTGCCCGGCGATATTCGTTACATCGCCGTAGCGCCAGAACGCGGCAAGGTTCACATTCACCGCGTTCAACATCAGTTCGATCCCGAGCAAGATCGCGACGGCGTTTCGGCGCGCCAGCGCACCGAACAAACCGATGCTGAATAATGCCGCCGCGAAGATCAGATACCACGAAAGAGGAACCATTGCCCGACTCCTATTCTCGATTGAACGCGACGTAGACCGCGCCCACCAACGCTGCGACGAGCAGCACAGACGCGACCTCGAACGGCAGAACGTAGGCGTCAGGCGAGATCAACGCATTGCCAAGCGCCGCCACCGCATCAAAATCGGACGGGTAGGCTGATGCGGTTTTCGTGATCCCGCTCCAACCGTTGACGATAAACACCAATCCGCCGAACGAGACCACCGCCAGCAGAACGCCGACCCACCAATTGCGATTCATCTGCGGACCCCGATCGCGCATCTCCTTGCGCGTGAGCATCACCGCAAAGATAAATAGAATCGCGATCGCGCCGATGTAGACGACGACCTGCACAACAGCGAGAAAACTTGCCTGAAGGATGGCAAACGTCACCGCCACGCCGAAAAGGGTGGCGATCAACCACAGGGCGGCATGGACGAGATTTCCGGTCGTCACAACGCGCAGCGCGGCAATAAGCGTTCCAGCGGCTACAACGAGAAAAATGATCTGATCAACGGTCATAAATACCTCTGGTAATGGGTAAATGGTAATTACCAATTACGAATATCTTGACTCCGGCATTGCGGATTTCGCTCCCTCCACCCGCTCGCGTTCCCTGCGGCTGACGGAGCGCACCGCTTCCAGCGATATCCACGCGACCAAAACGTTCGAAAGGAACATGCCGCCGATGTATAGCCAGGGCGGGGCGTCCGCGAGAAGCGCATTCACGAACGCGGTCACCATCAAAAGGACGAAAGCGACCGGGGTGAGGAACTTCCAATTGAACGCCAGCATGTGGTCGATACGGATGCGCAGAAGGGTGTATTTCACCCACATGATGATCCAATAGCCTATGAATGCCTTGAAAAACAGGATGGCGATCGCGAGGAACGCGCTGACCTGCTCGAGGCCGAAGAAGCGATAGCCGCCGAAGAACAGGATCGCCCAGAATCCGCCGAAGGTGAACGCATGCAGGAGTTCGCCCGCGTAGAACATACCGAACTTCATGCCCGAGTACTCGATGTTGTATCCCGAGACCAATTCCGATTCCGCTTCACCCATATCGAAGGGGGCGCGCCCGAGTTCGGCGATCGCGGCAATAAGGAAGATGAGGGCGGCGAGTGGAGACAGAAAGACGAACCACGTATCCTGCGCCTGTGTGATCGCGCCGACACCCATCGAACCGGCAAAGATGGTCGGGATGAGCATGACCGTGAGCATGGGAATTTCGAACGAGAGCATCACCGCCACTTCGCGGAACGCGCCGATGAGCGAATATTTGTTGTTCGAAGACCAGCCCGCCATGATGATCGACAGTGTGCCAATGGCACCGGCGGCAATGATGTACAGCACTCCGATGTTCAAGTCCACGCCGAGGATCGCGGGAGCAAGCGGCACCACTGCCCACAATATAAGAACGGACATCATCGAGAGGATCGGGGCGAGGTTATACACGACCTTGTCCGCGCCATCGGGCGTGGTGTCTTCTTTGATCAGGAGTTTGATAATGTCGGCGAACGGCTGGATCAGCCCGAACGGTCCGAGGCGATTCGGGCCGATGCGGGATTGAAAACGTGAAACCACTTTGCGTTCGATCCACACCAGAACAATATCCAGCACCATGAGCAGGGCGATCAGAATGAATATGCCGAGGAAACCGATCAATACCTGTGCCCAAAGGTCAGGGACTCCCCAACCGGAAAGAATTCCCAACAACCAGTCTGAAGCTACTTTTAGAGGGTCTTTGAGAAAATCCA
>CAZFDL010000284.1:0-2842 GCA_964517905.1 uncultured Anaerolinea sp.
AACGAACGGCTCGATTACGACGCGATTCGCAAACTGGCGAACGAACACAAACCCAAACTGATGATCGCGGGCTATTCATCGTATTCGTGGATGCCCGATTGGAAAAAGTTCAGGGAAATTGCCGATGAGGTCGGCGCGTACTTCCTTGCGGATATTTCGCACATCGGCGGGCTGGTTGCCGCGGGCGTTGTCCCTTCACCGATCGGGTACGCTCATGTGGTGATGTCCACCACGCACAAGAGCATTGACGGTCCGCGCGGGGCAGTGTTGATGACCACCGACGCGGCAATCACCAAAAAGATCGACAGAGCCGTGTTCCCCGGCGAACAGGGCGGACCTCACATCAACGTCTTTGCGGCGCTCGCCCTGACGTTCAAACTGACCCAGACCAGGCAGTTCAAACAACTCCAGGCACAGACTCTCAAGAACGCGAAAGCGATGGCAGATCAATTCGAGAAGCGCGGACTGCGCGTGCCATTCGGCGGAACCAACACGCATCTCGTCAACGTGGATTGCACGAGCATTGTCGGTGAAGACGGCACCAAGCTCAGCGGCGACCAAGCCTCGCGCATTTTGGATATTGTCGGGGTCGTCGTTAATCGCAATACGATTCCCGGCGACAAAAATTCGATGGACCCAAGCGGAATCCGTTTGGGCACGCCGTGGATCAGTCAACGCGGTTTCAACGAAAAGATGACGCGCGAACTCGTGGATATCATGGCGGATGTTCTGCTCGCCTGCGCGCCGCACAGCGTGGACACCGTTCGCAAGGGACGCCAACGCCGCGCGAAGGTTGATTTCACTGTGTTGAACAACGCCAAATTGCGCGTCCGTAAACTGGCCGAAAAGGCAGGCGTCGATTTCAAATACAGGAAGAGCGGGTATCCGCATTATTACTTCATTGACGACAAATCGAAGACCGGCGTGTTCGAGTTGACCGGCTACCGCGTGCGGCAGATGCTGGATTACGCGCTCTCGTCCGATCTGAGCGCGTTGAAGGAAGGCGAATCACAAGCGACGACGATCGCTACACCAAAGGGAACGGTCAAAGGTGCGGTCACCTGTGTGGACATGGGCGCGTATTATTTGCAAGTCCCTGCGGCGAAAGCGGGAGTGGTTGCCACGTGGCTGCGCGATCTGTCGGATGGATATATGTCTTTGAATTTGGACGGCAAGAAGGATTTCAGCGCGAAGAGGATGCCCGGACCGACAATCGTGATGGAAGCCAAGAAAAAAGTAGGGGCGAAGAATGTTTCGCCCAATAAAGGCGTGGAAAAACCCTGGTTCGTCGGAATCAGTTCTCCCGTCAAGAAAGAAGCGGGACTGCCGCCGTTTGAATGGAGTGAATCCGAAGGTGAATTAAAAAAGACCAAGTTGAATCAAATCCATCGCGACCTCGGCGGCAGGATGGTCCCCTTTGCGGGATGGGAAATGCCGGTTCAATATTCGGGCATTGTCGAGGAACATCTTGCGACGCGCAACGCGGCGGGGTTGTTCGATGTCAGTCACATGGGCGTGTACGATGTGCGCGGCGCGGATGCCGCTTCGTTTCTCGATGCGGCCTGCGGCAACGATTGCGGCGGGCTAATGCCCGGCGAATCGTTGTACACGCATTTTCTCACGCCCGACGCGGATGTGATCGACGATACGCTCGTCTATCGCCGCGGCTGGGATGATTATCTCGTGGTCGTGAATGCCTCGAACGACGACAAGGACCGCACGTGGCTCGAAAGTGTGCGCGATGGAAAGGTGAAGATCGACAACGCCCGCCCGTTCGCGCGGACGTACGGCTACAACGCGGAGATCCGCAACTTACGTGACTCGAAGTCTGGTGACGCCATGCGTGTGGACATTGCCCTGCAGGGACCGAAGTCGCGTGATATTCTGTTGGCGATGGGCGCGGACGATGATACGAAAGCGCGTGTGATGCAGTTGAAGAGAACCGAACTTTGCGATGCTGTTATTGGTGGATTCGACTTGATAGTTTCACGCACCGGCTACACGGGCGAGAAGATGGCGTTCGAGTTGTTCGTCCAACCTGAGCAAGCCGTGGACTTCTGGAACGCGGTGTTGAAAGCAGGCGAGCCGTTTGGGGTGAAACCGATCGGCTTGGGCGCACGCGACTCACTGCGCACCGAAGCGGGACTTCCGTTGTACGGCCACGAAATGGGGCTTGGTTCGGGTAAGTTCGGTGGACGCGATTTAGGTGTGGCGGAGGGAGGCTTTGGTTCGTACGTGAAAGTGTACAAGCCCTGGTTCATTGGGCGCGAGGCGTTCGTGGCAAGAGAGAAAGAACGCAAGGGTGTGGTGGTCCGCTTTACGTTTGACGAACAGCGCACGCGCATGGCGCACAACGGCGACCCGGTCGTCAATGCGAACGGCGAACGCGTCGGCTTCGTCACCTCCTGCGCGATCGATGGACAGCGCTTCATCACCGGTCAGGCGTTTGTGGACCTGGCGTACGCGAAAGAAGGCACGGCAATCGGTATTCATCAAGGCGGTGTGATGGATCGTCCCGCCGCGCTGGCGAAGGTGGTAAGCAGGTTTGCGAAGTTGTAGAAGAAAGAGGAAAACATGACGACTCAGAAACAACCCGAGGAATCGGAGCAGGAACGACAGCGACTCGAACAGCTGGAGAAACAAAAACAGCAAAGAGAGGAGCGGCAGAAGCTCGAGCAGGAACAGGCAGTGCAGCGAAAACTGCGGCAACAGGAACAACTAAAGCTCGAGCAGGAACAGGAAGTGCAGCGAAAACTGCGGCAACAGGAACAACTAAAGCTCGAGCAGGAACAGGAAGTGCAGCGAAAACTGCGGCAACAGGAACAACTAAAGCTCGAGCACG
>CAZFDL010000285.1:0-2823 GCA_964517905.1 uncultured Anaerolinea sp.
ATTCCACGGCGCGGTCACCGACCAGCGCCCAGCGGAGGAATTGTTTCCTGCCCGCCAGTTTTTCGGCGTAGTGAATGCTGGTGTTCGAGGTGTGATCCACATTGATCAGTAAAATCCAGCCATCCTGTTCAGCCAGCGCGCCGATGGGAGCCAGCGGCTCGAACAAGGTTTGTGTGGCGAGGATCGATTCGGCATGGATGCCCGCGAACGAAAGGATCGGGTGTGATGTGCGTGTTGCCATCGGATGATTCCGCAGGGCTTCGGGCAGGGAACCCATCATCGGGTCTACTGGCAGATCATGTTTGAAGGACACGGCCTGTTTGTTCAGGCTTTCCTCTTTGCCATAGATCATCGCATTGTTGGCAGGTCCCACTTCGGGCGTGATCATCGTCCAGTAGGTGAACGTTGGCGTGACGATGCTCTTAAATGATCCCAGCATCGCGCGCAGAACACCGTCCGCTCCGTCGCGGATGTAGCCGAACGGCTTCAACGATGAATGGACGATCACCGGTCTATCGGATAAATTCAATGAGTCGAAATACGATTTGAGGTCAGGATAATCGAGCATTTATTTTCCCGTCCAGTTCGGTTTTCTTTTCTCAACGAAGGCCTTCATGCCTTCCTTCTGGTCTTCCGTGCCGAACAAATTGTAAAAAATCTGTTTTTCTTCGTCGAGACCGTCTTTGAGAAAAGATTCATACGAATGATTGATCGCCCTCTTCGCGGCACGGACCGCCAGCGGCGCGCGCGCGGCGATCTCCTCGGCGAGTTTCAATGCTTCGTTGAGGGTGTCGCTCACAGGGACGACTCGATTCACCAGTCCGAAATGAAACGCTTCCTGCGCGTTGAGTTTGCGGTCGTTGAGGATCATTTCCATGGCGAGCGCTTTCCCCACCGCACGGACGAGTCTTTGTGTGCCGCCCGCACCGGGGATGACGCCCAAGGTAATTTCGGGTAACCCAAATGTAGCCGAATCCGAGGCGAGAATCATGTCGCACGAAAGGGCGAGTTCGCATCCGCCGCCCAATGCCCAGCCTGAGACCGCCGCGATGACCGGCTTGCGGATCGTGCGAATCCTGCCGAAGACCGCGATGTGGTCGTTGCGCGTCATATCCAATGCAGATTCATCCGCCATCTCTTTGATGTCCGCGCCGGCGGCGAAGGCTTTCTCATTCCCCGTGATGACCATCGCGCCGACGGCATCGTTTTTATCGAAGGCTTCGAGCGCGTCCATCAGTTCGCGCATGAGCGCGTGGTTCAGTGCGTTCAACGCCTGTGGGCGATGCAACGTAACCAACCCGACCCGTCCGCGCGTTTCCACAAGAATCGATGAATATGCCATGCCGCCTCCGAGGCTGAATTATACGTGAGAACAGCCGTGCTGTATAATCGCATGAACTTCAAGAGGAGTCCTGATGAAACTCGTTGCCGATATTCTTGTGATTCTCGTTGCTGTGCTGCATCTCGGTTTTCTTGCGCTTGAAATGTTCTTTTGGGATCATCCCTTTGGCAGGAAGCGCTTCAAGATGACTCCCGAATATTCGAAAGCCTCCGCCTCGCTCGCCGCGAATCAAGGACTGTACAACGGTTTCCTCGCGGCAGGTTTGTTTTGGGGAGTGCTTGACAGCAACCCCTCCGTCCAGATTTTCTTTTTGGGTTGTATTATCATCGCGGGTGTCTACGGCGGGCTGACGGCGCGCCGCACGATTCTTTACGTTCAGGCATTGCCCGGTCTGTTCGCGCTCCTCGCAGTGTATCTCACCCGATGATTAAACTCGCCGCACGCGTGGGGCAGATGGGACCCATTCTGTTTGCGTTCGTCGTTGCCATTCTCACCATTGTCAAATACGATTTTCTTCTTTCCCTGGGCTGGCATCCGATTAACGATCCCACCTTCGACTGGCCCAGCGGACTCGCACTCGGCGACTACGGCTGGGTGATGACCGCGACCTTCCTCCTCAGCGGACTCATGCTGGCGGTCTTCGCTTCCGGACTCCGCCTCAGCCTGCCTCGCACACCGTTGACCTTGGTCGCATCCCTCGCGTTGACCTTCGCCGGGCTTGCGCTCGCCGGTCTGGCGTTCACCACCGACCCCACGCTTACTTCCACCTCCCGCACCTGGCACGGACTGTTGCACGACCTGTCGTTCGTGATTCTCGGTCTCACGCTCATGCCAGCAATGATCCTATTCGGCTTTGTGTTTCGACAAGACCCGCGTTGGATGAATTTATCGTTATACACTTGGTTGACCGTCGCGCTCGCGTTTCCCACCTTCTGGCTCAAAGGCGCGGCGTTTTACATTTTTATGTTGGCTGTGCTGGTGTGGAGCGATGTGATCGCGTTGAGGTTGAAATCAATTTCAGGATGATTGCTTTGCATATGATAATCCCGAAGGGATGGAAGGATTGTAGAAAAAGGGTTTCAGATTCGCAAATCCCGAAGGGATGACATGGTTTTCTGAAAACGTATCTCACTCCTTCGGAGTTACGATTCGATTTGTATCAATCTATAATCATTTGACCCCTTCGAGGTCTGGAATCAGTTTGCCCGCGAGATCGCTAGTTGTTTCCAAGATCAGATCCGCTCCAAACCGCAACAGTTCCTCTTTTTCCCCAAACCCGCACAACACTCCCACCGCCTGCGCTCCTGCGGACTTGCCGGCGCGCATATCAACAGTAGTGTCGCCGATCATCAAACACGCTTCGGGCTTCACATCCATCTTCCTGGCCGCAAGCAGGACCGGGTCCGGGTAAGGCTTCGTGTATTTCGCCGAGAGTCCCGTCACAATGGCATCGAAATATTTCACAAGGTCGAACTGTTCGA
>CAZFDL010000286.1:0-2769 GCA_964517905.1 uncultured Anaerolinea sp.
CCATCCTTGACGGGATATTCCTTGCCTTCGAGTCTCAACTTCCCTTTTGCCTTCGCTTCATTCATCCCCCCGAGGCTGATGAGGTCGTCGTAGGCCACCACCTCCGCCCGAACGAATCCCTTCGCCAGGTCGGTGTGGATCTCACCCGCGGCTTCCTGCGCCGTGGCGCCGCGCTTCGTCTCCCACGCACGGACCTCATCCTCGCCGACGGTGAAGAACGACTGCACCTGCAGCAGATCGTATGACAAGCGAATCATCCTGTTCAAACTGAGTTCCTTGATTCCGTATTCCTGCATGAACAGCTCGGCGTCTTCAGGAGAAAGTTGTGCAATTTCCATTTCGAGTTTTCCCATCAACTCCACAGATGCACTCTCGAGTTCCATTTGCGGCGCGGACTGTCCCTCGCTCAGGTTGAATACAACCAAAACTGGTTTCCGCGTGAGCAAGCCGAATGAAGAAAGCTCCTTTAAATCTTCGTGAGAATATTCCAGTTTGCGGAGCGGTATGCCGTTGTTCAAGGCTTCAAGCAAACGGTTGAACAGCACCGTTTGTTTTTCGTTCAGGGCTTTATCGGTTCCGCCCTTTTTGCGTTCCTCCGTCAATCGTTCCAGTTTTCGCTCAACGGCAATGAGATCGTTGAGCAATAATTCGCTTAACATGGAATCCACGTCGCGCTTCGGGTCGACGTTTCCATTTGGGTGCATCACGAGGTCGCTTTCAAATGCGCGGACGACGAGCAGGAACCCATCCATCTGCGCGAGTTGGTTCAGCAGTTGACCAGAGATGCCGCTTTTGGCGGAACCAGCCTCCAGCCCGGCGATATCCGCGTAGGTCATCTTGGCGTAGATGGTCTTCTTCGGGTTGAACATCTTCGAGAGGGTCGTCACGCGCGGGTCGGGCACCTCCACCACTGCGGTATGAACCTCGAATCGCCCGGCAGAGGCGGTGGTGGGTGCGTTGCCGCGCGTGACCGCGTTGAAGATGGTCGTTTTTCCGGATTGGGGTAAACCGATAATTCCAAGTCTCATTTTTTCCTCTTGTACAGCGACCTACTATGTCGCGGTACCGGCTTATTTCTTGACCTTCAGATTAGGAGTGGTATACTTGCGTTCGCAATGGGCCGAAGTGGCGGAATAGGCAGACGCGCACGACTCAAAATCGTGTTCCCTCCGGGAATGAGGGTTCGATTCCCTCCTTCGGCACAGCGATTATACCAACGCTCACCATCATGGTGAGCGTTTCTCTTTTAAGCTCCAGGGTTTTATAATGTACGTCGGGTTCTCCATAACAATTAACGCGGAGGCGTACCATGCCAGCAATGAACGAGGTATTAGGTGTCATCATGGGGGGCGGACGCGGCGCACGCTTGTATCCGCTGACAGCGATGCGCTCAAAGCCAGCCGTACCGATCGCGGGGAAATACCGTTTGATCGATATTCCCATCAGCAACTGCATCAACTCGGGGATCTATCGCGTGGCGATTCTGACCCAGTTCAATTCTGTGTCGCTCCACCGCCATATTTCTCAATCGTACAATTTCGACGCCTTCCACACCGGTTGGGTGGAGATTCTCGCCGCGGAACAGACCGCGGAAAGCGCGGACTGGTATCAGGGTACGGCGGACGCGGTCCGCAAACAGTTGTTCGAGATCCAGGCTTCAGGCGCGGACTACGTGTTGATCCTCGCCGGCGATCATCTCTACCGCATGGATTACCATGAGATGGCGGAATTCCACTGGGCGAACGAGGCAGATATCACAGTGGCAGTTCAACCCGTGGCGCGAAGCGAAGCATCCCGTTTTGGAATTTTGAAACGCGAGGCGGATGGTCGCATCTCCGATTTTGTGGAAAAACCGAAGGACACGGATCTTCAGAATAAGTTCGTCAGCCGCGACGATGAGGAGCGCCCATTCCTGGGTTCGATGGGCATTTACATGTTCAACACCAGAGTGTTGTTCGATCTGCTGACGTACCATCCGCGGCACGACGATTTCGGCGGCGACATCATCCCCGAGGCAATCCGGTCGCACGAAGTTTTCGGTTTTGATTTCGAAGGTTATTGGGAGGATATCGGGACGATCCGCTCGTTTTACGAGACCAATCTGCAGTTGACGAAATCAAATCCGCCATTCAATTTTTATGACGCCAAAGCACCCATTTACACACACGCGCGCTTTTTGCCCGGCTCGATCGTGGAGGACAGCCAACTGCAGGACGTGTTGATCGCGGAGGGCTGCCGAATTCGTAAAGCCGAGATCACTCATTCCATTGTGGGTATCCGTAGTCAGATCTCGGAGGGAACTCTGATCCGCGATAGCATTGTGATGGGCGCGGATTATTATGAGGTCAGGCGAGGCAGCATCCCGATCGGTATTGGTGCGAATTGCCATATCGAATCCGCCATTCTCGATAAGAACGTGCAGATCGGTGATGGCGTGGTGATCAAGCCCTTCCCGCGCAACCAGGATCTGGATGGCGACCGCTTTTACGTACGGGATGGCATCGTGGTGATCGCAAAGGATACCGAAATACCCGCTGGAACTCGCATCACGCCGAAGTGATATTCTTTCAAAACTCTAACGCGGCTGTCAGGGGTTATTTGCTTGACATTCCCCTTTCCAAAGAATACACTCCTTTTGGTTGGGGAGTAGCCGTCGCGTCAACGACGCCAACGGGTTGCTGTCAAGACATGGCGCATCGCACCGTCGGTGACCAGTAGCGCTCATTTGCGGCGTTTGGCGAGACCATCGCGGAACTGGCGTGCTGGTCT
>CAZFDL010000287.1:0-2762 GCA_964517905.1 uncultured Anaerolinea sp.
ACATCTATTCACCAGATTTTTTATGGCAGAAAATGGAGTACATCCACCAGAACCCCGTTGCGAAGGAATGGCAACTCGTTGAAGACAGAGCAGATTATCCATACTCTAGTGCGGGATATTATGATTACGGAAGAAATCCAATTATCGAGATTACAGATTTATATGAGTGGCTTACCCCAAATACTTCGCCGAGGACGGCGAAGGGAGCATAAGAGGTGTTGGAGAACAACATGCAATACATCAACCTTGGAAATACCGGAATTAAGGTCTCGCGCTTGTGCTTGGGCATGATGAGTTACGGAGCCAAATCATGGCGCGAGTGGGTACTGAGCGAAGGGGAGGCAAAACCGTTCGTCAAGCGTGCGTTGGATGCGGGAATCAACTTCTTCGACACAGCCGATGTATATTCACTCGGCGAAAGTGAAAAGATAACGGGCAACCTGCTCAGGCAATTTGGCGTGAAGCGCGAAAATGTGATCGTCGCCACCAAGGTCAACGGGCAGATGAGCGATGACATCAACGACAAGGGTCTTTCGCGCAAGCATATTATGGACGCTATCGACAAGTCTCTCAAACGACTTCAAATGGATTACGTTGACCTCTACCAGATCCACCGCTGGGATTATGAGACACCCATCGATGAGACGATGTCAGCGCTAAACGATGTGGTGCGCTCGGGCAAGGCAAGGTATATCGGTGCGTCCTCCATGTTCGCGTGGCAATTCGCCAAGGCACAACACACAGCCCAAAGTCACGGCTGGACGCGTTTCGTCTCGATGCAGAATCACTACAACCTTGTGTATCGCGAAGAGGAACGCGAGATGATTCCACTGTGCGTGGACCAGGGAGTTGGACTCATCCCGTGGAGCCCGATGGCGCGCGGATTCTTCGCAGGCGACCGCAAACGCGACGGAGGCGGTGAGACCGCCCGTTCAAAAAGCGACCCGTTCGCAAAAAATCTATATTTCCGCGACGAAGACTTTCTCGTGGCAGAGCGCGCCGCGCAAATCGCCAGGGAACGAGGTGTAACCGCGTCTCAGATCGCGCTGGCATGGGTGTTAGGCAAACCCTACGTTCACAGTCCCATTATCGGCGCGACCAAAATGGATCACCTCGAGCAAGCCATTGCCGCACTCGAGATCAAACTCACCGATGATGAAGTGAAGCGGCTGGAAGAATCCTACAGGCCGCATCCCGTTCTTGGACATACGTAATAATAAACGTGCCACACTGAGCTACATCCTCAGCGAAGCGTAGCGAAGTCGAAGGAGTGGCAAAGGGTTTCTCTCTCAAAGCAGGAGATGCTTCGTCGCTCCGCTCCTCAGCATGACACGCGTAATGATTGGTAAAATTGCTGGGTAATTCACGACTACGGAGAAAACGTTGAATGAAACCTTGAAGATCTTCATCCCCATGGCAGGCTGGGGGACGCGCATGCGCCCGCACACGTGGAGCAAACCCAAGCCACTCGTCAGCGTGGCAGGCAGAACTGCGCTCGAGCACTTGATGGATATGTTCAAAACCCTGCCCGAACCTGAAAATGTGGAATTCGTTTTCATCGTCGGACCTTATCTTGGCGAATTACAGATTCCCGCGTTCATCAAAGAGAATTATCCGAGTATCAAGGCGCATTACGTGGTGCAGAGTGAAATGAAGGGGCAGGCGCACGCCTTGTGGCTCGGACGCGAGTTCATGCACGGTCCGATGATGGTCGTCTTTTCCGATTCGATCATCGAGACAGACTTCGCCTTCCTGAGTGATGAGAAAGCGGACGGCGTCGCGTGGGTGCTCCCCTTCCCGGATCCGCGTCGTTTCGGAGTGGCGGAGGTGGGCGCCGATGGTTGGGTGAAACGCTTCATCGAAAAACCGACTTCGCTGGAAAACAACCTCGTCGTCATCGGCTGTTACTGGTTCAAAAGTGCAGAACAACTTCTCGCCGCCATCGAGGAACAGATGGAACGCGATATCACGTTGAAAGGCGAATATTTCCTCGCAGATACGATCTCAGTGATGATCGAGCACGGTGCGAAGGTGCGGACTCACAACGGCATCAGCTGGCTGGACGCGGGCACCATCGAAGCCACACTCGATACGAACAGGATTCTGCTGGATAAAATGGGTTCACAAGTTGCAAAGTTTAAAGGGTCGGATGTTGAGATCATCGAACCTTGTGCGATTGACGAAACAGCCGAGATCAGTAATTCCAAAATTGGTCCTCATGCTTCGATTGGGGCAAACTGCAAGATCGAGAACAGCACTGTATCGGAAAGTATCGTCGAGGCTGGGAGCGAGATTCAAGCCGCATCGCTGAGTCGCTCGATGGTGGGCAGGCAGGCAAAGGTCCGGGGGAGAGGCGCTGGGGAGGTCCTCCAATTGAATATTGGTGACAACAGCGAAGTCGTCTTGTCGTAAAATATGAACATGGTCGAATGTCATTCAGACACAGAATATGCAGAGACGCCGCTCGCGCTCACGTGGGAGGGATACAAGTACGAGATCGCGGAGATCGTGGCGCGCTGGCGCGGACCCAGTGAAAAAGGTTTCCGCGTGAAGACCGCTGATGGGCAAGCCTTTGATCTGACCTATCGGGAAATTCCCGATGAGTGGTTGGTACAACCAATTTGATTGCGCCGCCGCGTGGTTTCGATACGCTCGCTACTTAACCAGCGGCTGACAAAACAATGGAGGCTCCATGCAGGAAGTGACTGATGTTCAACGTCTGTCGAAACGTGTGGCGGGGCTAAAGCCTTCGGGCATTCGCA
>CAZFDL010000288.1:0-2757 GCA_964517905.1 uncultured Anaerolinea sp.
AGAGCACTCGTCTCCAAAACGAGCGGTTGTGGGTTCAAGTCCTGCCTGGCCTGTATGGAAGATGACGCCGCTGTGAGTAGGGCGGCGTTTTAGCCGTGAAATGTATGCATAAGGAGCACTACCTTGGCAGAGAAGCACAAAAAACCGAACGCCATTCAAGCGTTCTTCCGCGAAACATCCGGCGAACTTCGCAGGGTCTCGTGGCCAACCTGGCCTGAGGTCCGGCAGTTGACATGGATCGTTCTGGCAGTCATGTTTGCGATGGGCGTGATCCTCGGTCTCACCGATGGCGGCGCCCGTGAGTTGTTGAACCTGATACTTGGCATTGGCCAATAAATAGAATTTGAGGTTGCATGTCGTTGCAGGAAGAGTTCGAACGCGAGCCAGTGGACTCAGCCGAGGACACCCCCCCGGATGAAACTACTTCGATGGAATCGGACGCTCAGCAGGAAATGAGCGAAGCCGAACCTGTTCGCGTCCCTACGGACGAGCCCTTGGCGAACGATATTCAAAAAGCTGAAGAACCAACCCCGCCTCCTGTGCCCATGAAGCCTGCCTCATCCGAGGAAGAGTCATCTCATCTTGGCGAGGTCGAAGGTCCGGCGTGGTATGTGATCCATTGTTATTCAGGGTATGAGAACAAGGTCCGTCATAACCTCGAGCAACGCATTGAGACCATGGGCATGAAAGATAAGATCTTTGATGTGGTCATACCCACACAGGAAGAGATCGAAGTGAAGGATGGCAAGCGCCGGACGGTGGAGAGACATATCTTCCCCGGTTATGTGCTGGTGAACATGGCGTTGAGCGAAGACTCGTGGTACGTGGTTCGAAACACACCCGGAGTGACCGGCTTCGTGGGCATGGGCAATAATCCCACGCCGCTGCGGCCGGAAGAGGTCTCGCAGATCATTAAACGCATGGAAGCCGAAGCGCCAACGGTCAAAGTGTCGTTCAAGGTTGGCGAGCGCGTGCGTATCGTTGACGGACCGTTCAACGATTTCCGTGGGAACGTCTCCGAGATCGACATGGAGCGCACCAAGGTACGCGTATTGGTCAACTTCTTCGGGCGCGAAACGCCGGTAGAGTTGGACTTCCTGCAGGTCGAAAAAG
Organism: uncultured Anaerolinea sp.; assembly: GCA_964517905.1. Classification (GTDB taxonomy): domain Bacteria; phylum Chloroflexota; class Anaerolineae; order Anaerolineales; family Villigracilaceae; genus Defluviilinea. The sequence continues at coordinate 1,114 of CAZFDL010000288.1, forward strand.
CGTAAATACTGCGCAGTTCGGGTTGCGATGTTGTGAAAAACTCGAAGGTAGAAATAACTTCCGAGGTAATACCAGGCTGAAGTCTGGAACGAAGCGTAAAACCATTCGTCAGTCTGGGGCAGTGGGAGGGCGTCCCGCACAAGAAATCGCCCGCTAAAACCACACCTGTCCCTGCGCTGCAGGTGCAGGTAAAGGAGTAGAAATGGCAAAAAAGTTTAAGGCAATCGTTCGTCTCCAGCTTGAGGCTGGAAAAGCCAACCCGGCGCCGCCGGTCGGTCCCGCGCTGGCGGGGCATGGCATCAACATCATGGCATTTTGCAAGGAATATAATGCCCGCACATCGAACAAGCCGGGCGAGGTGATTCCTGCAGAGATCACCGTGTTCACCGATGGGTCGTTCACATTCGTGTTGAAGACCTCACCGGCGGCGGTGATGTTGCGCAAAGCCGCCAAGGTGGAAAAAGGTTCGGGTGTGCCGAATAAAGATAAGGTCGGCAAGGTGACACGTTCGCAGATCAAGGAAATCGCGGAAGCCAAAATGAAGGATTTGAACGCGATCGACCTCGATGGCGCGATGAAACAGATCGAAGGCACCGCCCGCTCGATGGGCATTACGGTGACCGACTAATTTTGTGGGAGGGTTGCTAGTCTCTTAGTCGTTTAGTCACATAGTTTCATGGTCACGACCACAAGACTATATGACAACCAGACTATCTGACTCAGTGCCTGCTTGCACCACGGAGGAACCAATGGCTACAAAACACGGTAAAAAATACAAAGCCGCCCTGGCGAAGGTGGATCTCAACAAGGAATATTCCGTTCGCGACGCGGTAGCGCTCGCGAAGGACACCACTATCACGAAGTTTGATTCCACAGTGGAAGTGCACATCCGTACTGCGCTCGACCCGCGTCAATCGGATCAGCAGGTGCGCGATGTTGTCGTCCTGCCGCATGGACTCGGCAAGACGGTGCGCGTGCTCGTCTTCGCGCAGGGTGAAGGTGCGGCGACGGCTCGTTCTGCCGGTGCAGACCTGGTCGCTGACGATGATGAAACATTGAAGAAGATCGAAGGCGGCATGTTGGATTTCGACGTCGCTATTGCGACGCCGGATGCGATGGGTAAGGTCGGTCGTCTCGGACGTGTGCTTGGTCCGCGCGGACTGATGCCGAATCCCAAGGCTGGGACAGTCGTCAATGCCGATGATCTGCCCCGCGCGATCAAAGAGGCGAAGGCGGGACGCGTCGAGTTTCGTCTGGATAAAACTTCAAACATTCACGTTTCGGTCGGGAAGGCATCATTCTCTGCCGACCAGTTGTTTGATAATTTCTCAGCGCTGATGGCGGCGATCCACAAGGCCCGCCCGGCGGGCGCAAAAGGCGATTACATCAAGCGCATCACGCTGACCACAACGATGGGTCCGGGCATTAAAGTGAATGCCAGCGAGACCCAAAAACTTGAGGGAACCGGGTAAAATATAGCCCGATAAACCTAATAGCCACTTCGCCAATGACGGCAGGTGTCCTCCGGGACTTAATTTCCTGCTCAGGTGAAGACGAAAAGCAATCATCCCCACCTCCATGGGGTTTGCCAAAGTCTTTGCCGTGCGTGTGGCAAAGACTTTTTATTGAAAGGAGGTGAGTGTC
>CAZFDL010000289.1:0-2756 GCA_964517905.1 uncultured Anaerolinea sp.
GAAGGATACGGCGAATACGGCAAGGACAAAAACCAATCGGGATGTTCGATCACCCATTTCGAGTCGATGCCCATGTGGTTGGGAACCATATCTGCCGAAAGTCGAATCCCACGCTGCCACGCGCGGCTTCGCAAATTCTCCAACGCGCCCCACCCACCGAGGTCTTCGGCAATATCGTAGGAGAATAATGAGTATGCCGAAGCGACCGCGTCCGCATCGCCCATGCGTTGTTTGATCCGCTGGCTGGCGCGGCTTCGTTCCCACAAACCAATGAGCCATAAGCCTGTGAATCCGCGGTCTCGCAGGAGGTCGAGTTCTTCATCGGGGATTTGATCGAGAGTTTTTATCCAGCGGCCATTCTTGCGCGAGAGTTGTTCAAGCCAGACGTAGGAATTCTTCGCGATCAAAATTAATCGCGGCATCCAGTCTTTATCTGGGCTGTAGCGCTCGTATTCGGCGTAATCACCACCGCCGTAGGTCGCGACGGGAATGTCCGCTTTGAAGTCGCCGTGAGCGAGTTGGTGACGGAGAGTCTCCTCGCGCAAAAAGTCCATGCCTCGCAGGAGTCGCGTTACAAATTCCTCGCCAAGCAACGCGCCCCATTTTTCAAGGATGTATTGCAACTGCCCCTCAAGCGAGTCTGGGAAGGCTTCGGCAGGCGCGCGCAGGATGTCGAACAGCGATTCCGGTGAACCTGAGAAATTGGCGTTGTCTCGGGCAACCTGTGCGAAAAACGATTTAAGGGAGGCAATCAGGTTTTTGTACGCTGTGGGTTCGAGCGGTTCATCGTCCACCAGCTCGAGCAGGGAACTCACCGCCGGGTTCGCGTTGTGGGTGAAGACGTAGATTAATTCCTCCACCGACCTGATGCGTCCGTTCGTAAGTTGGGAAAGATATTCTTCGACCCTCAGTTCCCCGCGATAAACGCTTTCCGGCGGGAATTCAGTGACAAACTTCTTCTGCGTCTGGTCGATCGACTCCGTGCCCACCTGCTCACTAACCGAGGAAACCGCCGTGAACATCACGGGTGGAGGGGCGAAGCGTTTCACCAGCGCACGCAGAGCCTCGTCAATGAGCGACAACGCGTAGAGATCGGAGGCAGGCGCGGGCTGGGTCCGATGCGCCGAGAGTTGCGCGGCAAACTTCCGCGCGGAGGAGAAATCCGAAAAGAGCACACGCCCATCCGGGTTGAAGAAATCCGAAGAGAATTGATAGTGATCGCGGGAGGTCTTTGTGATTCGCATGGGTCCTTCAAAAGTTGGCCAAAGAGTGCACAGGGATTTCGAGATTTTTCTCAGCGAACTCTGTGGCTGAGAAAGTTACACAAGCGGGGCTAATGATAACCCCGTTGATTGATTTCGAGTATACTTTGCCGCGATGTCTCCGCAATTTCTCGCTTTGATCGCGATGATGATCCTTGCGGCCTTGCATATTCCCGTATTGGCAAGATTACTCAGTCGCCGCATCGGGCAGGAGACTGCCGCCGCGCTGTTCGCCGGGTATCTGGCATTGAACATGGTGGTGACCGCGGCGGAGGGATTTTGGCGCGCGGGACAATTGCAACTCGCCGCGCAGACAGCGAACAACCTGCAGGTCTACGCTGCATCCGTACTCGCCCTGATCCTACTCATCGCCATCCGTTATTTCGTTCGGCGCGAGGCGCGCGCGTGGTTCTTCACCGGGGGCATTTGGCTGGGTGGATTCATCGTTATGGCTTCAAACCTGCTGAACATCCGGGATGTGGTGTGGACGAACGGCCCGCTGACCCTCACCCGTGACGGGCTTGCGCCGGCCTGGGCAACCCTGGGCTGGATCGTTTTCACGCTAGGGGCGTTTATCACCGTGCGTTCCTCTCATGATCGTTCGCGTCAGCCCTTGTTGCGTAATCGATTGAACTACTGGACGCCGGTTTTCCTCCTCATCTTGATCAACGATGGCTCGTTGCTGGCTGGCTTTGCCTTGCCGGGCAATCCCCTACGGCTGATCGCGGCGACCATCGGCGCGTTGATCATCGTCACGCACGACCCACCCGACTTGCGCGAAGTGGCGCGGCGCGTGCTGACCTACGTCATCACCACGCTGGTGATCCTTGTGTTTTACATTGCCGGCACCACTGCCTCACAAACCGTGTTCAACGCCCTGCCGATCTACGATCCGCTGCTCGTCGGCGCGGGCATAGCCTTACTTCTCTCATTGATCTTCACTCCCTTGCTGTCGGTCGTGCGCCGCACTGTGAACCGCTGGTTCAATCTTCAAGAGTTCCATCCGAGTCGCACGCTCCACGCGTACAGTGAGCAGATCAGCAACATCCTCGACATGCAGCGACTCGCCAACGTGGCGGTCGGTCTCATCATCGAAGCCATGGATATCACGCGCGGCTTCCTCTTCCTCGTGGATCCTGAAATCATCAACGGTGAAAAATCGTACCGATTGCGCGCGGTGCGTAATCAAGGCGAACGACAAATCCGAATCCTCGCACTCCAGAGCGATCATCCCGTTGCCAAATATTTGACGGCGGAGCAACGCCCGCTTCTTCAATATGACCTCGACCTGCTCCCCGCCTATCGGTCTGTTTCGCCTCCCGAGCGGGAATGGTTCAATCATCTCGAAGCCGAAGTGTATTTGCCCATTTTTTCAAAACGCGAATGGATCGGGCTGTTTGCACTCGGCCCAAAGATCGCCGGCACACGTTACACCGAGGAGGATCTCGTCACGCTCTCTGCTCTTGCAAACCAGACGGCGGTCGCGCTCGAGAA
>CAZFDL010000290.1:0-2746 GCA_964517905.1 uncultured Anaerolinea sp.
CAAGACCGGCGGTTGGAAAGAATACTTCACGGATGAGCACAGGAAGTTGTTTAAAAATGTTGCGGGAGATTTGTTGGTTAGATTGGGATACGAAAAAGATAATCGCTGGTAACAAAATTCTGAAGCAGGCAGCCTCAATTTCCTGTTTTCAACATGAAATGGGTCCCCTGAAAGGCTCTGCCGTTGATCTGCACATCCAGCCGGTGAACCCCGCCGTAGTATGTGCGCGTACTGATTAAGCGGAACGGATGGCGCTTTTCGATTTCAATTATTCCGCCTGCTTGCAGCGTCTTCTTTGTAAGTTTGAACACTTTCGGCATAAGACTCCCGTTTGCCTTGACGTGATGAACAACATAATCAATTACAAGTTGTTGCTCTTGTTTTGATGTAGAGTTGATTGTGAATGAGAACTTAAGCTCCTCTCCCATTCTCACGATTGCTTTATCTATCCGAATCCTTGAAACTGCGATATCAACGTTTGGCTGAAAGCCCAGCACACCGAGCATACCTTTGTTCCCCTGTTTGACCAGCGTCCGCGCGGCTTGGCGGATGAGCCACTGTGTGCCTTCGTTGCGAATCTTTTTCCAGCGGCGCAGGGTTTTCACGACCAAATCGGGATTGTCCTTGGAAATGTCGTTCAGGTTGTTCGCCACCGAGCGACGTACCATCAGCACCGGATCAGTCTTCAGTTTTTCGAGTAAAGTCAAAACGGGACATGGATCCTTGATGAACGGTTTTAACTGCATCGTCCATGGCAGACGCGGACGCGTCCCCTCGGAGACCAGCCGTCGGACATGGGGGTTGGCGTCCTCCGCCCACACTGAAAGAATTGACAACGTCCGTTCGGGGTATTTCAAGAGGAATGCCCGGATCGCCCCTTCTGCCGAGAAGCGTTTGGTCATCGCATGGAGCGCCTGCATGGACAGGTCGTAATGGTCAAGCCCATACTTCGCCACAAAATCGTTTTGCGGCAGGACGATAAAGCTGTCGTAACCATTCAGTTCGTCGGCGGAGATTACGGGCGGCAGGGCTTTCAAGATGATTTCCAATGCGCGCGGAAAATCCCCAGGCAGATATTCCCACAGGCTGTCGCGGATGATCGCGGCGCGCCCGCTGAAACTCAAATCCTTCAAACGCGAGTTGACTGTCCGGCTGAAACCCCGCGCGTCGAATCCGCTCCAGGCGCGTGAAAGATCCGTCGCGAGTTGATTCACGACTCCTTCATTGAAGACGTCCCTGACTTGAAAATTCTGTTCCATGCAGTCTTTGCTCCAACAAGAATCAAATCCACTGCCGGAGGCGCTCCGGCAGTGGATTCATTGCACTACGAATACGACCTTGCGACGCTCATCAGCGTATTCGCCACATCAGCCTCACCCGTGTCCGCCATCAACTGGAAGTAGCGGAGAGCGGCGGGATTTTCCGGCGCGGACTGCATGGCTTGGTCCACGCTTTCGCGGCTTTCCCAGTGGATGATGTCCGCCCATTTTCCGTCGGCCAGGCGGACGAGGTCGCGCTTGATGAAGCCTTTTTGACGGCTGAGGAACTCCTTTTGCAGGGAATCCGCCGCAGCGAACAGGGTGGTTTCGTCCAATCCCTCGGCGAGAGTGAAGTGTGCAAACTCGATGGTGTGATTAGTATTGGGGTTCATTTTGACATCCTTTCTTGATGGTTTCTCCCCGCATTCTACAGGCTGGGTGTGACAGCCCTATGTCAACAAGTTTGCCAGTTTTTTTGCGGTTTCGCGCAGGCTCATACGAAGTTCCTCCGGCGAGAGTGCCTCCGCCGCATCGCCCCAACTCAAGATCCACGGTGCGATCTCCGAAACCTTGTGAACTTCATACGTCATCACTACACCATCGGGCAAGATCTCTTCCCGTTGAAAACCGTAATGCTGACGTTCCCGCACCCAGCGGAGGATTTCCGCTTTGAATCGGATCTGTACTTCGATAGTTTTTGCGTTTTCCGATTTGCCCGCCCTTCGTTTTGGGAAGACTTCGTTCTGTAGGTTCAACTTCTCCACCCGCGAGAGGCGAAAGGCGCGAGTATCTTTTCTCAACCTGCAATAGCCTTCCAAGTACCAGATGCCGTCCGAATAGAACAACTGGTGCGGCTCCACGTTCCGTTCGGTGACCTCGTCCTTTTGATAACCATGATAGCGGATGTGGATCACGCGACACTCCTGAATCGCCTTTTGGATGACGAGCAGTTGGGGGTCGTCCAAATCGAACCTCTTTCCTGGCGTGATGAAGCCGATGATATTCGTAAGCGCTTCGGACCGGACCCGAACCAGCCCGGGCAATGCGACTTTGATCTTGGCCAGGGCGGAGTCCGCGTTGCGGGTCAACGAACCAGCCGCCTGTTGGGTCAGGAGGCGCAGACCGAGAGTCAGCGCGACCGCTTCCTCCTCGCTGAACATCAGCGGCGGGACATAAAATCCCTCCACCAGTTCAAAACCCTCGCCGGGCATCGCCGCGAGGGGGATTCCCATCTGGTTTAATGCTGACATATCCCGATAAATCGTACGTTTGCTGACCTCGAACTGCCGCGCCAAATCCTGCGCGCGGACGCGGCGTTTGTGTTGTAATGTTAATAAAATGGCGAAGAGACGATCAATGCGGTTCATGCTTGTACCGTATAATTGCGGAGTATACCTGATATGAATCGACTCGCTGGTTTCTTCACACAACGTATCTGGCGCGGACTCGTCCGCCGCCTCAACAATAGGAAAATTTCACGCGTGGCT
>CAZFDL010000291.1:0-2732 GCA_964517905.1 uncultured Anaerolinea sp.
TCGAGCGCGAGGCGCCCCGATTCGATGCGCGAAAGCTCGAGGAGTTCGGTCACCATTTGAGTGAGCGCGTCCACTTCGGTCTGGATCTGGTCGATGAATTTGCGCGCGGCGGGAGGGTCATCCAGCGCGCCGTCTTGCAGGGTTTCTGTCAACGCTTTGAGCGAAGCGAGAGGCGTACGGAGTTCGTGCGAGAGGTTGCTGATGAAATCGCGGCGGACCGTTTCGAGGCGGCGGAGGCGCGTGAGGTCTTGCACGAGTAGCAGGCTCCCGCCAGCGTGCGCATCGGGGACGACAATGAGTTGCAGGAATTGATGGCGGCTGGGCAATTCGACCGTTTCGCTTTGCAGTTCGCCCGTTTCGCGGCAGCGACGCCACGCCTCGACGAGTTGGTGATGGCGGATGACCTCGGTGAGACTGCGATTGACCGGATGAGATGCTTGAAATAATTTTCCCGCGGCGGGGTTCGCAAATTTGACGATGCCCTGCGCGTCGGCGATGAGCACGCCGTCGGTCATCTGATCGAGGACGGCGGCGAGGCGGGCTCGTTCGGATTCCAGAGTTGCATGTTGAAGGTTGAAGGTTGAGACGAGGGATGCGATCGCGCTGGAAAGTGCTTCGAGTTCTTTGGTCTGGGTATCGAAGTTTTGCGCGCGAACTTGTTTGACGAACCCGCTCACTGCCCGGCGCAAGTTGAAGTATCGCCACGCGAACCACGCGGCGAGAAAAAATAAAATAATAACCAATCCCCAAAAAAACGAATTCATTTTTGTCTTTCTTCTTTCCGCTTTCTTTCCTCATCCTTCATAATTCATCCTTCGAATCTGTATCCCCCGCCCCTCACGGTGACGATCCTTTTTGGTTCGCTGGACTGTTCCTCGATCTTCTGCCTCAGCCAGCGGACGTGTACGTCCACCGTGCGGCTGTCGCCGATGAAGTCCCAGCCCCAGACGCGTTCGAGGATGAATTCGCGCGAGAGCATTTGTCCGCGATGTTCGGCGAAGAAGAGCAGGAGTTGATATTCCTGAGGTTTGAGGGCGAGCGGTTTGTCGTTAAGTGTCACTTCCTGCCGCGTGAGGTTGATGACGAGATTGCCGAATTTCAATGTTTCGTGCTTTTTCTCCGGTGCGGATTTTCCGAGTTCCTCTTGTAAAAGTCTCGTACGCCGCAGTTGCGCCTTGACGCGCGCCATCAGTTCGCGCATCGAAAAGGGCTTGGTCAGGTAATCGTCTGCGCCCACCTCGAGACCGACCACCCGATCGATCTCGTCGTCGCGGGCGGTGAGCATGAGGATCGGAACGATCATCTCTTTGCGGAGGATGCGCGCCACTTCGAACCCGTCCAGTCCGGGGAGCATGATGTCGAGGATGATGAGGTCGGGATTGAGCTTGCGCGCCGATTCGAGCGCGAGCCTCCCGTCACCCACCGCTTCGACCGTGAAGCCGTCTTTCTTGAGGTTGTAGGTGAGGGTGTCGCGCAATGCGGGTTCGTCTTCGACGACCAGGATGGTTTCAGGCACGGATTAACAATACCATGAAAGATTTTCTGCGCGGTTAATGGCTTGTTAATGGAATCGTTAGTTTGGTTTGAGAGTGCAATGGTATTTTTATGCGTCACACTGTAAAATTCACGACAAGGTACGCATCCAACTCACATGGCAAAAGAATTCACCTTCCTCTGGCAATGGGATATCCAATCTGCCCCCGAGGCGATCTGGCCGCTGGCCGCCGATACGAACCGCTTCAACCGCGATACGGGTCAACCCGAGGTGGAGTTGCTCAGCAACGTCAAAGGGACGAAACTCGCGCGCATGAAACTTCCCATCCTCCGGGTGGAATGGGAGGAGGAGCCGTTCGAGTGGACGTACCCGTATTCGTTCGGCATCGTTCGCCGCTACCGGAAAGGTCCGCTGGATGAAATGCGGGTGAATGTGCGGCTCGACCCGCTGCCCGATGGCGGCACACGCGTCACGTATCAGTCCGTTTTTGTGACCGGGAATCTGCTTGCCCAACTCGGAATCCCGTTTGGAATCGGGGTCATCGCGAAGAATCGATTCGGGCGCGCGTTCCGCAAATACGATGAGATCGTCGGCCGCGGTGAGTCTCCCCTCGCGATGCCGCGTCAACGGCACTTAAGCGCGGGTGGGCGAAACAGGTTCAAGTCGCAGAGTGAAGCGGTCATCCGTCAGGGCACACATCCCGAACTGGTGAATCGTCTCGAGGAATTCTTCGACCTCGCTGACGACCTTTCCATCCAGCGCATCCGCCCGTACGCGCTGGCCGACCATTGGAAGACCAACCGCCGCGCGGTGCTTGAGATGTTCTTGCGCGCCACGCGCGCGGGCATCGTGGATATGTCTTGGGATCTGCTTTGCCCTTCGTGCCGCGGCATCACCGAGGGGCACAGCAATCTTGCGGATGTGCGCGGTGATTCGCATTGCAACACATGCCAGATCGATTTTCGCGCGAACTTCGACCACAACATCGAAGTGGTCTTTCGCCCGAACGCATCGGTGAGGGCGGTTGATTTTGCGGCCGCGTTCTGTGTGGGAAGCCCGCAGTTGCAACCGCACGTGGTGATGTCGCAAAGTTTGTCGCCGCTGCGTTCCCTGCCGGTGGATGTGCAACTCGAGCCGGGTCGTTACTCCATTCGCGCGACCAAAGTGAGCGGCTCTGCGTCTGTGTTTGCGGATGCGGGCGGCGCGCCGAAAACGGACTTGCGCGTGACTCAATACG
>CAZFDL010000292.1:0-2710 GCA_964517905.1 uncultured Anaerolinea sp.
AGCAAGAAGCACATGCCGATCTCGCGCTATTACACAATGGAAGAGTTCGCTGAACTGCGCGACTACGGCAGGGAGATCGGCTTTAAATGGGTGGAATCGAATCCGCTGGTGCGGTCGTCGTATCACGCCGCAGAGCAGGTGAGGGCGTTGAGCGTGGTGCATCGGAAGTTGTATGGGGAAAACCAGTTTTCAAAACCGAGCGAACAGTAGTCAGTCAATCCATGACCACCGACGACCTCTTCACCCAATTCCCAACTTTTCAGAGCGAACTCAAGTCCTTCCTTCTGCGCCTCACCGCCAGCGTGCAGGATGCGGAGGATATTGTCCAAGACACTTACCTCAAGGCGCAGTCGAAGATCAATACATTTCGGGGCGACTCATCCCTGAAGACCTGGGTTTTCAGTATTGCCTCCAACCTTGCCAAGGATATGTTGAGGTCTCAAAAACGCTGGCCCGAAACCGTTACAGATATCTGCAGAGAAGAGACACTGGGAAACAAACAATTCCTGCAGGAAGCCATGCACATCCGCCAGACGTCGCCGCAGGGGAATTTCGAGATTCGGGAACACATCGCCTTTTGTTTTACGTGCATTTCCAAGTCGCTTCCGCTGGAGGAGCATCTCGTGATCCTGTTGAAGGAAGTGTACGACTTCAAGGTCAAAGAGATCGCGCAGATCCTGCAGCTCTCCGAAGCGATGGTGAAATATCACCTGCACGTCAGCCGCAAAAAGATGATGGATATCTTCGACCAGCGCTGTTCGCTCATCAACAAGCAGGGCATCTGTCACCAGTGCACCGAATTAAACGGCATCTATAACCCGAGGCAAAAAGAGCAAGAGGAAATCGTCAAGATTGAAATGGCGCGCGAGGCGGAGAACCGAAGCAAGGACGAACTGTTCGACCTGCGGATGAAAATCCTTCAAGAACTCGATCCCTTTGAATCGGGGGCGGCGGAACTGCAACTGCACCACCTCGAGCACAACCGCCAGGTAATAGAGACTTATCTCCAGGAAAAGGCGCCGCACGAATTGGAGAAGGGTTAGTTCCTCTATCGGAGTGTGACGTACGCGCCTATCGTTTTTTTGCATTCAGGCGTCTAAATTTAAAGGAGATAAAATGAATCAAAAAGCAACCACCGTAAGAAAGACCTTCAGCCGTGAGACCTCGGTTCAGGCGTCCATTGCGGCTGACCCCGCCATCGTTTGGGCGTTAATCACCCACGCGGCAGACTACCCGCGTTGGAATTCGACAGTCACCTCGATTCAAGGCGAGATCAAGGCAGGCGCGACCATCGAACTCAAGTCGACACTGGATGCGAAACGGACGTTCAAATTGAAGGTCAAGGAATTTGTGCCGGAGAAACGCCTCGTCTGGGGCGACGCCATGGGAAACCGCGTCTACAGCCTGGAAAAATCGGGGAGCGGCACACAGTTCTCCATGTCGGAGCGAATCGGCGGTCCGCTATTCCCGCTGTTCGCGGGCATGATTCCTTCCTTCGATGAATCATTCGACAAATTCACCGCGGATTTGAAGAAGGAAGCCGAGACCATCCAGCGATCCAAAAAGTAGGGGCGGGGTAACCCAGCCCCTACGCAACAAAAAGGAGACTCAAATGGAAAAGCGAACGAAGGACAAGCCCTGGAAGTTAAAGACACCGCCGCTCACTTCGGACTACACCATGCACGTGGATACAAAAGACGGCAAAGAGATTCTCGTCTGCACGGTGGGTACGACGGTCTTGCACTACGACTACCGCGCCATCAAGGACCTGCACGCGATGTTGAAAAAACACGGCGACTGGATGGAACTCGGAAGCAAGGACGAGAAACAGGATGCCGAGCCGGGCACCGTGGAACACTGGGCGCGCTCGTCGAAGAATCCCATCGGCGGGTGGTACGGACTCAAGAAAGGTTTCCGCGGGCGGTTTGCGATGTACATGCCGCCTTTAATGGAAGCGCTGGGTCTCGCCGAAGTGGAACATAACCCACGCAACAATCGCATGAAGGCGAAGTAGATCCTGAAGAATAAAAACTCCCGCTGACCTTTCCAGTCAGCGGGAGTTTTTGCGTCTAACCGACGTAGTCGTCCAGCTTCTGGAGTATGATTGCGCTAACCCGCTATACATCACACAAAAGGAAAACATGGCACGTAACCGAATCATTCTTGTCACGGTGGGCATCATGCTCAGCCTCTTCCTCGCTTCGATGGAATCCACCGTTGTTGCCACCGCCATGCCGACGATCGTAGGTCAGTTGGGCGGGCTGGAAAATTACTCGTGGGTGTTTTCGGCGTTCATGCTGGCATCCACCACCACCGTTCCGTTGTACGGAAAACTTTCCGATGTGTACGGAAGGCGCAAACTATATGTTTTCGCCATGGCGTTGTTCCTCATCGGTTCGGTGCTGTGCGGGCTGGCGACTACATTGACTCATCTCATTCTGGCGCGGGCAGTGCAGGGCATCGGCGCGGGAGGCATCATGCCGCTCGCGTTCATCCTGATCGGCGAAATGTTCTCGCTTGAACAGCGCACGCGCATGCAAGGCGTGTTCTCAGGCGTATGGGGCGTCTCGTCCATCGCGGGTCCGCTGTTGGGCGGCTTCATCGTTGACAACCTTTCATGGCATTGGATCTTCTACATCAACGTGTTTCCCGGTCTGATCGCCGGGGCGTTGGTCGCGTTCGCGTGGAAGGACCGGGTCTACAGTCACGA
>CAZFDL010000293.1:0-2662 GCA_964517905.1 uncultured Anaerolinea sp.
CGAGTTTATCATCCACTTCACGTACGCCCTCGGCGTTGATGTCGCTGATGCGCACGAGGATGTTCGGTAGTTTCTGCAGTTCCGCCAGCACTTCCATGCCGCGGCGTCCGCGCTGGCGGCGCAGACCGTCCGGTGAATCGGCGATATATTGCAGTTCGTTCAATACGAAGCGCGGGATGAGCAGCGTGCCGGGCAGGAACCCCGTTTTGGCGATGTCCGCCACCCGCCCGTCGATGATCACGCTGGTATCCAGTAAGATGGTACGGTTAAGATTCGTCCAAGACGACGATGATCCGCTTTCGCCGCCGCGTCCGCTCAGGGTACTGAGCAAACCCATGATGTCTCCCTGCCGCATGACGAACAGTGAAATGCCAAGCCAGGTAAAGGCGAGCACACCGACGAACGGCAGGATTTGTCCGAAGGGCGCGGGGAGCAGCGACAAGGGGAACGAGAGCAGTGCGGCTGTAAGCAGGCCAACGATCATGCCGATCAGCCCGGCGAACAGCGTCTCTGCCGAAAGCCGGCCCAGCCGCGAACGAATGACACGCGCAGGACGCGTGGTCATGTACGGCGTGAGCACCAATCCCGTCAACGCGCCGAGCAAACCGATGATGGCTGCCAAACGAACCGATTCTGTGAAATTCTCACCGCCCAGACCAAACCCCCAAAAGCCGGCGATCGCTCCGATCAAAAACATGCCAATAATACGAAGAATAAATTCGACACTGACCTTCATAAAAACTCCTTGGTAACGTACGAATAATGATGGATGATAGCACGGCTGTGAAGGCAAGTCAAATCGATGAACGGATGCTCATCCAGAATGGTTATAATGGACGAACGTATCCTCCCACGGGTTTGCCTGATCCTCACCCACGACCATGACCCTCACTGACACCTTAAACCGCCCCCTACGCGACCTGCGCATCTCCGTCACCGACCGATGCAACTTCCGCTGTGTGTACTGCATGCCGAAGGAGATCTTCGGTCCCGAGTACGCGTACCTCCATCGCGACCAAGTCCTCACGTTCGAGGAGATCGCCCGTCTCGCGCGCATTTTCGTCGATCACGGCGTGCGGAAGATTCGACTCACCGGCGGCGAACCGTTGGTCCGCAAGGATCTGCACCTGCTTGTGAAAATGCTCTCCGAGATTCCCGGCCTCGACCTCACGTTGACGACGAACGGCGCATTGCTGGCAAAACAAGCCCAGGCACTGAAAGACTCGGGCTTGAAGCGTGTCAGCGTCAGCCTCGATTCGCTCGACGACGATATTTTCAAAGCCATGAACGATGTGGATTTCCCGGTGGCGAAAGTGCTCGAAGGGATGGATACAGCCGCACTCGTGGGGCTGGAACCGATCAAGGTCAACATGGTGGTCAAGCGCGGGGTGAACGTGTCCAGCGTTTTGCCGATGGCGCGCTACTTCCGCGAGAAGAAATACATCCTGCGTTTCATCGAATACATGGACGTCGGTCACACCAACGGCTGGCGGATGGACGATGTGGTTTCGTCCAAAGAGATCGTCAACATCATCTCAGCCGAGCTGCCGCTCGAACCCGCTGACCCGAATTATCGCGGCGAAGTTGCCGAGCGCTGGCGATACAAGGACGGAAGCGGCGAGATCGGAGTAATTTCATCGGTCACACAGGCATTCTGCCGCGATTGCAACCGCGCACGCCTCTCTGCCGAGGGCAAACTATACACATGTTTGTTTGCCGTCAAAGGACACGATCTCAAGAGTTTGATGCGCTCCGGCGCGACAGATGACGAACTATCAGAAGCCATTGCGCGCGTGTGGAGCAAACGCACGGATCGGTACTCGGAACTCCGCTCTGAAAATACGATCGCACTGCCCAAAGTGGAAATGTCGCACATCGGCGGGTGATTCTTCAGTCGCAAGTTGAAGGCTGCGGTTTTAAAAATACCATTCTGTAACGACCTTCCACCTTTCGACGTTCAAACCTTTAACATGACCATCAAAGCCATCTTCTTCGACCTCGACGGCACGCTGCGTCACAACGTCCCCGGCGGAGGCGAAATTTCCACCGAATACGTCCGGTCGCTCGGTATCGAATTCAGCGATGAAGATCTTCAACGCGCCATGCGCTGGGAATTCATGTACTGGGCAAATTCAAGCAACCTGCTCAAAGACCTGAAAAAGCATGAGGGCGAGAATGAAAAGTTTTGGGTCAACTACAGTTACCGCCGCCTTGTAGCATTGGGCATCCCGAGTCGAAAGTCGAAATCGCTCGCACCGAAAGTGTCCGCGTACATGCAGGAGTTTTACACTCCCAAAAGCATCGTCCCCGAAGACGCGCAGAAAGCCCTGCATGAATTAAAGCAACATGGCTACATGCTGGCGGTCATCTCGAATCGCGACAAACCCTTCGGCGAAGAACTCGAGTCGCACGGCATCAGCAGCTTCTTCGATTTCTCGCTCGCCGGCGGTGAAGTGGACGCGTACAAACCCGAGCCTGAAATATTCCATCACGCATTGAAACGTGTCAATCTGCGCGCCGAACAGGCTGTTTATGTGGGTGACAACTACTACGCCGATGTGATCGGCTCGCGCCGCGCGGGGCTGCGGCCCGTGCTCTACGACCCCGGCGGATATTTCCCCGAAGCGGATTGCACCGTCATCAAATCGTTCGATGAATTGAT
>CAZFDL010000294.1:0-2617 GCA_964517905.1 uncultured Anaerolinea sp.
TACCCCGCCCGGCTCGCCGCGCGCATGGAACCGGTCGAAGCATTACACGGCTTAGGAGGCTGAAATGGAAGTTACAAAAGTTATAGGGGCCACACGCATTTATAAGATCGGCGAAGTGGAGACCAAAGCCTTGCGCGGCGTGAATCTATCCGTTGATAACGGAGAGTTCGCCGCGCTCGTCGGTCCCTCCGGTTCAGGCAAGACCACCCTGCTTCAACTCGTTGGCTTGCTCGACCAACCTACAAGCGGAAGTGTCTTCATCAACGGGCAGGACGCCACGCACCTCAACCGCAACCAGCGCGCAGATCTGCGCAAGAACGCCATTGGTTTCGTTTTCCAATTCTTCGCGCTCATCCCCACATTGACCGCGTATGAAAATGTGGAAATGCCGCTTTTGTTGAACGGTACAAGGCCCGCGGAGCGCAAGAAGCGCGTCAATGAGATGCTCGAGGCGGTCGGGCTCTCCGACCGCGCCCATCACCGCCCCGACCAACTCTCCGGCGGACAGCAACAACGCGTCGCGGTCGCCCGTGCGCTTGCGACAAATCCCAAACTGATCCTCGCCGACGAACCAACGGCAAATTTGGATACCGAGAACGGCAAGCAGGTCATGGACATCATGCAGCGCTTGAATAAAGAAACGGGCGTCACGTTCGTCTTCGCCACGCACGACCCGCGCGTCATCAGCTACGCCAAGCGCGTCGTCACTCTGGAAGATGGTTTGATCGTGAAAGATACCAACGCCAATGGAAAGCACTAGGGAAACATGAAAAAGATAATTTTTATCGCGCTTGCCCTCGTCGCCCTTGTATTGCAGGCTTGCACCGGGAACAACGCGCCGACCGCCATCCCAACGATCGTGTTGGCTGGCGGTGATACATCTCCAGCAGATAACAGCGGAGATGACAACCGCATCACCGCTTCGGCGGTCATCGTTCCCATCCACGATGCGCGGCTGTCGTTTCCATCGGTGGGACGCGTCACATCGGTGGAGGTGAAAACCGGAGATGCCGTCACAGCAGGGCAAACGCTGGTTAAGCTCGATACGACAATTCTGGAAGCGAGGGTCAAAGAGGCGCAGGCGAATCTGGAGGCGGCGCAGGCCCAGGTCCGATTCTTGAAGCGCAACAAAACGGATCAAGTCCATCTCGATCAGGCGAATGCCGAGGTCGAACGCATGCAAGCCCTGCTGGATTCAGCCAACGCCGCGCTCAGCGCGCAATCCACGCTCGTCGCACCGTTCGATGGAATTATCGTCTCGGTTGATATTGCACCCGCAGAGGTCGTCGTGCCGGGGCAGGTGGTGATCGTGCTGGGAGATTTCTCCCGATTTCAAGTCGAAACCACAGACCTGAGCGAGCGCGATGTAACCCGCGTGCAACTGGGTCAACCAGCCGTTGTCTTCATCGAAGCATTAAATGAAGAATTCGCTGGTCGCGTGGTTGAGATCGAACACATCGGCTCTACGCTCGGAGGCGATGTCGTTTTCACCGTGACCATCGATCTCGATTCCCAGCCTCAAGGTTTGCTGTGGGGCATGAGCGCGGACGTGACGATCGAATCGAATGAATAAAATGAAGACACTTCGCTTCTTCCTCACCTTTTGCCTGGTCGCGGCAGTGACAGTCTTCGCGACGCACGCGCGTGCCGCGTCTGCGCTCGCTGGTCGCGATGCCGTGCAGCAAAACGACGGCGTGATCGCCTCGGCTGTTTTCGTCCCCGTACAGGTTTCTGAATTGGGATTCGTCACCTCTGGCCCAGTCAAGGAGGTTTTGGTGAACGAAGGTGATTCGGTCAAAGCAGGCGATGTGCTGGTTGTGTTGAACGCGCCTGAATTGCACTTCCATGTCACCGCCGCCGAAGCCGCGCTCCGCTCCGCACAAGTCAACGCCGAACTTCAACGCTATGGGCGCGTCAAGGAACGCAGGAACGGAAAGATCTTTTGGACGCAACTCCCGAAGGAATACATCGAGATCGCAGATCTTCAGGTTCAGCAGGCGCAAGCCGCACTGGAGATCACCCATGCCACGTTCGCGCAAGCCACACTCGTCGCGCCGTTTGACGGGGTTGTCGCTTCGGTGGACGTTGCTCCGGGTGAATATATTCAACAAGGACAGGTTGTCCTTACACTTGCCACCTTGAACAATTTAAAAATCGAAACAACAGATTTGAGCGAACGCGAAATTGTAAACGTTCGAGTTGGCGATGGAGCGACTATTTTCGTTGAGGCCTTGAATCAAAATGTCGAAGGCCGGGTGATCGCCATCTCCCCGATGGCAGACGCAGTCGGCGGCGACGTGGTATTCAAGGTTACGATCGAATTGGATAAGCAGATTCGAGGATTGTTGTGGGGGATGACGGCGGAAGTAACAATTGACGATTAATCTGGGTCGATAAGAAATTGAACAACGACGCGCATGATTGGCACTCGACAGGGTATTGTATAATCGCCGCGTCGTTTTGTTTTTGATGAGGCCTTGGAGAAACCAGCTCATGACCCTCCCAACAAAGATCACCGTCATTGGCGCAGGCTCGGCATCCTTCGGCGAAAACACGCTATCCGCCATTATGCGCTCGCAGCAACTCAAAGGATCATGGCTCGCGCTCGTGGATCGCA
>CAZFDL010000295.1:0-2595 GCA_964517905.1 uncultured Anaerolinea sp.
GGCGCGGTCGCGGCAGATTGGGAGTCCGCGGCGCTGGCGTGGGTGGCGCGCAAGAACAATGCGCGCTTGTTAATCCTGCGCGCGGTCAGCGACATCGTAAACGAAACAGAAGGGGAGGCATACGATAATATCGAGATCTTTAACGAACGCGCCAAAGACATCATGAGGATGCTGGTCGCTCAACTGCCCGACTGGTTGAACGCAGTCAAGTTATGATGCCCTCTCCGTCAACATAACATCGAGGTCGCCCGGCTAGAAATTCGAGATATCGAGGAACCTCAAGCCTCGGTAAGTCTGAGGACGGATCCGAGTTGCGGTGACAGACTCAACGCGGCAGATTTCAAGCATGAGTAGTCGGCGTTATAATTCCTGCATCGATGAATCCCAAAACCGAACAAGAACTTCAGATCGAAAAACGGAACTTCCGCTATGTCTTGATCGACGGCGCAGGCGTGAGCATTTCAAACGTTGCCGCCCCCTTCCTGCCGGTATTTCTCACGCGCCTCGGCGCGACCAACTTTCAGGTGGGCTTGCTTACCTCGATGCCCGGCGTCACCGGGTTATTGCTGGCGATCTTCGTGGGACGGTTCCTGCAAACCCGCAAGAATATCGTGCCGTGGTACAGCGTATCGCGCCTGCTGGTGATCCTGTGCTTCGCGTTGACCGGCGCCTTCACCTTTTTTCTGCCATCCGAATTCGTCATCGTCGCCACGCTGGCGATCTGGGCGTTCGCAACGCTTCCGCAAACGGCACTGGCGGTTGCGTTCTCGGTGGTGATGAACGCGGTGGCCGGGCCGGATGGGCGCTACGCGTTGCTCAGCCGCCGCTGGGCGATCTTCGGTTTCACCGGCGTGGTCGGCACCTTCATCGTTACGCGCCTGATCGACCTGCTTGCCTTCCCTCTAAATTATGCGATCATGTTCCTCGTTCTATCGCTCGGAGGGTTCGTCAGTTTTTATTTCTCAAGACAGATTCAATTGCCAGATCAAACCCCTCCGCCTGCGCTTTCAGGCACAGGTTCGACGCGCCCGAGCGTGAGAGATTACGCTGCTTTGTTGCGAGGGAACCCCGCGTTTGTCTCTTTCGCCTCCAAGCGATTCGTGTATTACTCGGCGCTGGTGCTGGGCTTGCCCCTGTTGCCTTTATATCTCGTACGCGAGGTGGGCGCCACGGATGGCGAGATCGGCGCGATCTCGATCGCCATGACGGTGGTGATGCTGGTGGGGTATTTCGTCTGGCCACGCGTCTCACGCCGGCGCGGCGGGAGATATGTCCTTTTGGCGACAACGTTCGGGATGATGTTGTATCCAGCGCTGGTCGCATCGACCACGCAGATCGAACTGATCATCCTCTTCGCCGGGATCGCCGGTTTCTTTCAGGGCGGCCTCGATCTCGTCTTCTTCGATGAATTAATGAAGACAGTTCCGCCGGAGCATGGTGCCACGTTCGTGGCGCTGGCGCAATCCATGCAGTATCTTTCGACGATCTTCGCCCCTCTGCTGGGAACTTGGCTCGCGGGGTATATCGGCCTTGACGGCGCGTTGTGGTCCAGCGCGGGGCTGCGCCTTATCGGCTTTCTTTTGTTCTTGAAAAAAAGCGCCTAGATGAACCCGCGCCGCTCACGGAGTGGGGCTGGGTTGGATCGTTGCTCCCAGCAGGCGCGCAAGTTCCAGTACGTAAAGATCGTGTGATTCCCGCGCTTGCTCCATCCCAGTATTGAGAGTTTCCGTATCCGCACCGCCGACGAATGCGATCAGTGTGTCGATCACAGCGTTCATGTGCGTGAGTTGGTGCGCTTTGAGGTCATCGAGGCAGGCGGGAGGCGCCACGTCCTCTGCGGCGCGGCGAATTCTCTGCAGGCTGGTGATGGCTTCGCCGAGCTGTTCGCGCGGCAAGTTTGCCGCCAACGCCGAAACATCGTCGAATTCGCGCTGCAGGTCGTTAATGGGCTTGACCGACTCCCCAAGGGCGAACCCGGTGCACGGATCCGGGGTGAGCGTGATTTGCGCTTGAGGCGTGGTCGTACTGGCATTCCCGCAGGCGCTCAGCATCAGCGCTAGCATAAAAAGCAACAACGTGTGTTTTATGTTCATGAGTTCTCCGTGTTAAATGATTCGAGGGACGGCATGCGCCGTCCCTCGATGGTTCATGCCTTGGCTGATTTTACTTCTTTACCAGGATAAATATGCCGGTTAGGTCGGTGGTGAGTGCATCAAAGGAATTCGCGCTCGATGAACTCATTTTATAAAGCTCGACCTCCGCGTCGGTGGAAAGGATATTTGCCATATCGCTGACGTCCATGGGTTGTGTGATTTCAACCCACTGGCCATTGCTCCAATGGAGTACCGCGTACTCTGACCCGTCCGGAAGCGGGAAGTCCATTTCAACACCGGAAGCATTCGGCAGGGAAGTTAAAGCCTGCCCGTTGGCGAGAACTTGAACATCCAGGCCTTTCACAAAGGTGAATCCGCTTGGCAAGTTACCCGGCAGTGCATCGGCATTGACTTCATTGAGAACGGCTTGGTGATCGCACAGGTTATGGAATTTTACGATAACGCCGAACGCGTTGACCGCGGTGTAGCATTCCAGATCGAT
>CAZFDL010000296.1:0-2595 GCA_964517905.1 uncultured Anaerolinea sp.
CCCTCGGAATGAACGATCTGATACAACAGAATCGTGAGCGGACGCGAAGCGGTCAACACCGGGTCGAGTTGTCGCAACGACCCTGCCGCCGTGTTGCGCGGATTTTGATACGTCCGCTCGCCTTTTTCCTCGAGTTGGCGATTCAACTCTTCGAATTCTTTGATCGGCAGATACGCCTCACCGCGGATGACCAAATACTTCGGCGGTTTCGGTCCTTTTGCGTCCACGGGAATCTTCAAAGGGATGGAACGGATCGTCCGCAAATTTTGTGTAATATCCTCTCCCACTTCGCCATCGCCGCGTGTGGCGCCTTGCACAAAGATCCCATCCTGGTAATGAAGCACAACCGACAAGCCGTCAATTTTTGGTTCGACGACGAACTTCGCTTTTTCCACGCGGTCGTCGATCTTGGTGATGCGCTCCCGCCAGGCGCGCGCGTCGTCCGCGCCGAAGGCATTGGCAAGCGAGAGGATCGGCGCGGGGTGGCGGACCTTCTCAAAGCGGTCGGCAGGCTTGGCTCCCGCGCGACGCGTCGGCGAGTCGTCCGTCACCCAATCGGGATGCTCGGTTTCGATCCGCTTGAGTTCGTTCAGCAGTTTGTCGAATTCCGCGTCGCTGATGATGGGCGAATCCAGCACATGGTAACGATGGTTGTGAAAATGGATCTGCTGTTTGAGTTCTTCGTAGTGTGTTTTTGTAGCCATAATTTGAATTATACTTCCCTCATGCCTAATCGAATCGGACTCTTCGGAGGCACGTTCGACCCGCCGCATTTGGGTCATCTCATCCTCGCCTCCGAAGCGCAATCTCAACTTGAACTCGATCGCCTGCTTTGGATTCTTACACCCGAACCTCCGCACAAGCAAGATCACCCCATCACACCGACAGAACACCGCCTGGCAATGGTAGAGCTCGCGATCGCAGACAACCCCGCGTTCGAAATTTCGCGCGTCGAGATGGATCGCCCCGGTCCGCATTACACGCTGGACACGATCAAATTGATCGCGGAGCAAAACCCAATGGCGGAGATCGTCCCCATCATCGGCGGGGATTCGTTGCGCGACCTCCCCACGTGGCACAAGCCAAAAGAATTGCTGTACGCATGTCACTGGGTGGGGGTGATGCGCCGCCCGAATGAAGAATCGAGTCTTGACGAACTGGAGCGTGAATTACCGGGCATTCGCGCCAAAGTCCACTACGTCGATGCGCCGCTGTTGGAAATCGCATCACGCGAAATACGGACCCGCATCACCAAGGGGCGGTCTGTGCGATATTATCTTCCCACCTCTGTCTACGACTACATCAATCAACATCATCTTTATCAGTCCGTTGCTCTAGGCGGCGTCCCCGCCGCCGAGGACGGCGGCTTGAGCAATTAGTGTCCCTGCTCCTCAACTCCCTCTTCTCAACCGTCGCGTTGAGCCATCTCATGGTGGATGTGTTCAACAGCGCGCGCCCCGTCCTGCTCACGTATCTCGGCTTGAGCGAAACGAACATTGCCATCATCTCGACGATCTACATTTGGGCATCCGCGCTGACGCAACCGTTTTTCGGTTGGATGTCCGACCGCATCGGTCCACGCTGGCTCGCGGCTGGCGGCGTGTTATGGATGACGATCTTCTTCACAGGCGCGGTTTACCTGACAGGCACCGGCGGACTCATCTGCCTGATCATCGCCGCGCTCGGTTCCTCCGCCTTTCATCCTGTTGCCACGGTACAAGCGACTCTACAGGGACGCAGTCATCTCGCGGGGCGCGAAACGACTGCCGCCGGACTCTTCTTCACAGCGGGGCAGATCGGGCACTTCATCGGACCAATTCTCACGGGCTTGATCCTCGCGCGTTTGGGTTTGCATTGGCTCGCGATTCTTTCTGTGATTTCCATTCCCATCGGCGTTTCACTCGCTTATCAACTGCGGCATAACCATCCGCACCCAAGACCAAAACTCGATGACGGAAGAATCCGCTTGCAAGCGGGCATCGGATTCATCGTCCTGCTCGCGGCGGTCGCCACTTTGCAATCGTGGGCGCAATCGAACATGATCGCCTTCGTACCGAAATACATCAAGGATTTGGGGCAAAGCGCAGTGACCTATGGCAATATCGCGGGCTTATTCATGGGCGGCTCGGCGCTGGGTAATGTAATCGGTGGGCATCTGGGAGATAAATACTCAAAACGAAAAGTCGCGGCGACGGCGTTGTTCCTCGCGGCGCTACCCATGTTCATCATCAGCAGAATCGGATGGTCGCCTTGGTTGTATGTGTTGATTCCGCTGGCAGGTGCATGCACAGGTTCGGTGCATAGCATCATGGTGGTGCTTGCCCAACGAGCTGTCACCGGCGGCATGGCTCTGGCTTCGGGATTAATTCTCGGTTTCATCTTCTCCGCGGGCGCGCTGGGACTCTTAGTCACGGGTCCGCTGGCTGAAAACTACGGCTTCCCCACCGTGTTGGTAATGACAACAGGTTTGGTCTTGCTGGCTAGTCCGCTGGCATGGATGTTGAGGGAGAAAGTTTAATTCTGCCTGTACATAAAATTATATATAATTTATAATCTGCCCACCCACTTCCTAAAGGAGGCAGATGGCTAGTCGTT
>CAZFDL010000297.1:0-2592 GCA_964517905.1 uncultured Anaerolinea sp.
TAATCGAACGAGCCCGCGCTCATTTCGTTCAACGCGTCGCGGTTGCGTTTGGCAAATTGATCGAGCGGAAGCGCATCTGTTGTCACTTTGCTGAGCAGGGCGTACATCGCGTTGTAATCGTCCGTTTTGTAGGCGTCGAGGTACGCGCCGAGCGCCGCGCCCGCGTCCGGCGCGGAGTTGATCGTGACGACCGGTTGCGGCAATGCGGTTTCGGTAGGGAATAACGATACTCCGCCGTTCGCACTGCACGCAGCAAGGATGAATGCGGGGATGAGAATGATGTTTATAAGACGAAATAATTTCATGTTTGCCTTTCGGTACTTGTTATGTCGTTGCGAGGTGAGCCAAAGGCTCGACGAAGCAGACTGCCGTGCACTCGTGGGGGTTGCTTCACCCTTTGGGCTGGCAACGACATTGTGAGTTAAATTTCACCTTTCAATATTCCTTCATACACCGGGCACTCATATTCCAAATGCTTCTGGCAATTCGTTGGCACATCGGCGTTTTGTGGAATGTCCATCGTTCGCAGCAACCTCGTCACATGGCATAACGGAAGTCCCATCACGCTTGCGAAACAACCACTGAGGTTCTCAACGGGATGAAATTCCGTGTGCTGTATGGCGTACGCTCCGGCTTTGTCGAACGGGTCGCCGCTGGCGATGTACGTGCGAATTTCCTCATCGGAGTACTTTCGCATTGGCACATCGGTAACGCAGAGGTCGGTGAGGAGGTGTTCATCGCGCGCTCGCAGCATGGCGATTCCCGTGTACACCTGATGCGTCCGTCCGCGCAACTGCGTCAACATGGCGAAGGCTTCCACGGCGTCGCGGGGCTTGCCGAGGATGTCGCGTCCGTCCACCACGGTCGTATCCGCCGCAAGGACGATTCGATCCGCATTCATCCCGCTTGCGATCGTGCGGGCTTTGGTTTCCGCAAGTCGTAGGACGTATTCGGCGGGCGATTCGTTCTCATGCACGCTTTCATCGATGTCCGCGACCGAAACGATGAAATTCAGATCCGCAAGCACAAGCAGTTGACGGCGTCGCGGGGAGTTCGATGCCAGCACGATCTCGGTCACGGTGAAAGATTCTAACACAGCCCTTTTGCCTGCTTTTGCGGCATTTAACAAGTATTTATCAATGGTACAATTTTTCAAAACCAAGTGTCATTGCGAGCCACGAAGTGGCGAAGCAATCTCGTTGAACCTGCAAACAATTGTTAGAAGGTGAGTTGAGATCACATCCTCTTGCGGGATTGCCACGCTCGCCTGCGGCTCGCTCGCAATGACATACGATGCTCGGAGGCAACGTGAAGGAACTTAAAGAGCGCATCCTGCGCGATGGAAAAAATCTCGGCGGGGGAATTTTGAAGGTGGATAGTTTCGTCAATCATCAGGTGGACCCTGTTTTGATGGATGCCTGCGGGCGCGAGTTTGCACGCCGCTTCGCTTCGGTTCAAGCGACCAAGGTGCTGACCGCCGAGATCTCCGGCATTGCCCCCGCCCTGACGACGGCGATCCATCTTGGTCTGCCGGTGGTCTACGCGCGCAAGCACAAACCGATCACCATGCCCGACCAGGTGTTCTTGACCCTCGCACCTTCGCACACCAAGGGGCGCACCGTCGAGTTGATCGTCTCGCCGGAGTATCTGGCGAATAACGAACGGGTGTTGATCATTGACGACTTCCTCGCCAGCGGACAGACGATTCTTGGATTGGTTCGGCTTGCCGAGGCTT
This sequence comes from uncultured Anaerolinea sp., assembly GCA_964517905.1. Taxonomy (GTDB): domain Bacteria; phylum Chloroflexota; class Anaerolineae; order Anaerolineales; family Villigracilaceae; genus Defluviilinea. Next base: position 1,736 of record CAZFDL010000297.1, read on the forward strand.
CGGGTTCAAAAATTGTAGGCATTGGCGCGCTGATCGAAAAATCCTTCGAGGGCGGACGCGATGCGTTGCAGTCGCTTGGCGTGCCGGTGGAATCGTTGGCGTGTATCACGAATATGGAAGACGGGAAGATTGAATTTAGAGAGTAGAGGCTGGAGATTCACGGTGGTCGAGACGCAAGCAGTCGAGTCCACGGACGAAGTAATTGGTAAATAGTAACCATGCGCGCATTGCTTTGGTTTTTCGCCCCCGTCATCGGCTGGATGTTTGCACACATGAGTTTTGCCATTCCCGTAAAACGACTACGCGAGACCGAAACCTTGATGGCATTTCACCACCCGAAGCCGTCGTATCCATTTCACATACTGCTCGTGCCGAAGAAGGCGGTGAGAACGTTGATGGTTATGGATGCAAAAGATTCTGCCTTTCTCATCGACTTGTATTCCACGGTGCAAAGCCTCGTGGAGGAATTTCATCTCACCGCGTATCGGTTGATTGTCAACGGCGGCGAGTATCAGGATTTTCCGCAGCTGCATTTTCATTTAATATCGGAGGTTGTAGGGGCGGGGTCTCCCCGCCCATAAGAGGGGCGAGTTCACTCGCCACTACAGAATCGCAATGAACTCCATCGCCATCCTAGACTTCGGTTCACAATATGCCCAACTCATCGCACGCCGCGTGAGGGAGGCGCACGTGTATTGCGAACTGTTTCCGTGGGATGCGCCTCAGGAAACCATTCTCTCGATTCACCCAAAGGGATTCATCCTCTCCGGCGGACCAAGATCTGTTTACGAAGACCATGCGCCGTTCATTCAAGAATTTATTCTCAAATCAGGCTTACCGATACTCGGTATCTGCTA
>CAZFDL010000298.1:0-2535 GCA_964517905.1 uncultured Anaerolinea sp.
TCGGTCTTGCCGAGAATGACCTTCTCGACATTGCCGACGATGTCCTTGATGACGCTGCGGAAATTGCTCACGTGATTCTCACTACTCTGTAGGTCGATAATATACGGAAAAATAGCCAACGATGACATTGTAGGCAAGGATGTTCCGGGCCAAATGATGCGACAGCGTCCAGCTATCCTCGTTCTTTGAAATCTGATACGCTGGCTCCACGCCGGTGGCTCCGTTCCAAAGCGATTGTTTGCGTCAAAACCATAGCTGTTTGGAGCCGCAACCACCAATTTTCAAATATCTCCAGGAAAACCTCGGGATAAATTTCGATGCCTCACTTACAGATTGATCGGGACTTCGTGCGGTGGCGTAGTCAGAACTGGCTCGAACTAGCAGCCCGTTCGTGGGCTTACTATCTCGTCTACGGCAGGGGGGTGGTGATGCTCAGCTCGCCGCGTGGTGAACGACCTGATTTAATTCGCGACGCGATGATCTTCTTGCCTGAGTCTGCTGCCCCGGCCGAAATGCGAGGAGACATCAAGAAGTTCGACCCCAAGAAGGAAGTATTTTGCCTTTTCCTCCCGAAGAATTCCGATGGTCAAGTTGAGAGTAATGGTGGACTTGCTATCACCCTGGACGCTCCGACGCTGGCGCGCGAGGAAAACAAGAGCATCCCGCAAGTATTTGAGACGCTTTCACACGAGAAACTTCCCGCACAGATCGAAGAGGATAAGCGGCCAACCTGCCTGCTAGCGTTGGCGAATCTCTCGCAGATGTATTTTGCGAAGTTCCGGCGGACCCCGTCGATGGAGGAAATTTCACGATGGATTTTTCGATTGAATAATACTGAACGCAAGGTCTTAGTGTCACTCGTAAACAACTTTGGAGCCCTCGAAGACTACATGAATACTCATGCCGCAGCGCCATCGCAATCCCACTTCGAGGCGTTGCCGCAGTCACGACCCTTAGTAGCCGCAATTCTGCTTCGGCTTATGTTTGAACACAAGCGCAGCAATGGCATCGATAGTGCACCCCCTGAGGCTACTACGAATTTGTGGATTGCCAAGTTGAACTCCTGTTCTGACGAGCGACTCCGAGATCTCCAGAAGGATTGGAGTTCGCTCCAGGCCCACCTAGCGAACAGGGAGCCTCAGCGCGCGCAAGCCTCACAAAGCGAAAACGACGAGTGGATTAGTTTTGTCTGCGGTCGCTGCGGTCACCCTCTTAGAATTCCAAAGGAGTACGCGGGGAAGAAAGGGCGGTGCGCTAAGTGCAAGGAAATTGTTTTCGCTCCTAGTTTGCTTCGCGAAAATCTGTCCTGACAAAGCGACAGATCATCTTGCCGTGGTCCGCACCCGATCTCTGATTCTTTCTCTGCGAGAAAAATCGGGGTCGTGATCCGCCCTCTTTTGACCAAATATGAATGCGGATGCCCCCATTCGTAGTTGAACCCGGGTGACGGCTGGGAATCCTGAGCAGATTCTTCTGCCCGCAAGGAACAGGGACGCGGCACGGATGCGGTCGAACTGAACACCCTGCCTGCGGGCGTTGGAACTATTCTCTTTCCGCCCTAGCCCGATGCTCGGCTTCCTTGGGAATGTGCATCTTTGCCGGCGGTTCGCGATCGGTGGGCAGGGGAGGCTCGGGCGAGAGCGCGGAGATATCGGCGCGTTGTTCGGGCGTGAGGCGGATGGCGGTGCTGAGGAGGGCGGCGTCGAGCTGTTCGACGTTGCGCGCGCCGACGATCGGCGCGGTCACCGCCGGGTGGCTGCGGCACCAGGCGACTGCGAGCGCGGCGGGGTTCCATCCGTGGGATTTCGCGTGCGCCGTGAATTTTTCCGCGACCTGCAGGTGAACCGGGTCCTTGTACCGCTCCTTGTACATCGGGTGGTGCGAGATGCGGCCGGTCTCGCCGCGGTTGTACTTGCCCGTGAGCAATCCCGCGGCGATCGGGCTGTAGGGGCACACCGCGATGCCATAGTCGAGCGCCATCGGCAGGATTTCGACCTCCGCGACGCGCTTGGTGAGGTTGTACATCGGCTGGTGCGCGGTGACGGGCGCGAAGCGGTTGGCGCGTGCGCATTCGATCGCCTTCACCGTCTGCCACGCGCTGAAGTTCGACACCGCGCCGTACACCACCGTGCCCTGGTCCACGAGGTGGTCGATCGCGCCGAGCGATTCCTCGATCGGCGTCTCGTCGTCCCAATGGTGCAGGTAGAGCACGTCGACGTAGTCGGTCTGCAGGCGCTTCAGGCTCCGTTCGACGCCGGTCAGGATGTGCAGGCGCGAATTGCCCTTCTCGTTGACGCCCTTCCCCGTCGGAAAGTGCACCTTGGTCGCGAGGACGATTTTATGCCGCCGCCCCTCGAGCCAGCGGCCGACGATTTCCTCGGTCGTGCCGTGGGTGTAGATGTCGGCAGTGTCGAAGAAGTTGATGCCAGCGTCGAACGCGCGGTCCATGATCAGGCGCGCCTGCGCCTCGTCGGCCTCGTTGCCGAACGTCATCGTGCCCAGGCACAACTCCGACACCTTGATCCCGGTGCGGCC
>CAZFDL010000299.1:0-2533 GCA_964517905.1 uncultured Anaerolinea sp.
GCGTTTTCCCGCGCCTGGCTTTCGATCAGCCGCGCTTGTTCGTTGGCGACCTTCAAGATGTTGTCTGCTTTGTCTTGTTGGTTCTTGAGCGCCCTCTCCGCTTGATAGCGGTGCAAAAAGTAACCGGCAATCACGCCGATGATCAGGGCAATTACATCCACCAAAATGGTTAAGGGGTTCATGCTGTATCCTCTTCTTCGAAGTGATGGTCTTTGTTATGTGTTTCGTTCCAGATCTTTGTTACGACAGGCGCAATGACAGCATAGGCAAAACCGCGCCGGGCGAGAAATTCTGATAACTTCTTTCTATATGCCTGCCACTCCAGTTGTGCGAATCGTGCGGCTTTTTTTTGCGCCGCGTCGTAGGCGAGCGCTTCATCGTCAATTTCGTTGAGCGCCGCGGAGGTGGTCTCGTCGTCGAGTCCTTTTTGCCGCAATTCCATGGCAAGCATCCGGCGGCTGCGCGGGCGGAACGTGCTTCGATTCTCAACCCACGCGCGGGCGAATTGATCGTCGTTTGCCAGCCCGTCCTGCCGCAGGCGTGCGAGAGTTTCCTCGATCACAACGTCAGGTATCTCGTGCTTGCGGAGGTTATTCCGAATCTCAGATTCCGACCTGGCGCGGTAACTGAGGAAGAGCATCGCCTGTTGGAGGGCGCGTTCACGCGCATCCTCCGTCTGCATTTTCTGGACCTTCTGTTCGTCCAGCACATCGCCGACTTTCAGCCACGCGGCGACGATACGCGCCAGTCCGAAGGCAAATTCCCCGTCGAGGTGCACATTGACTCGGTTCGGGTTTCGCTTTTGTACTTCGAGCGCGGTGATCTTTTTCATTAAAGCACACAGCCGAAAGACCGTCCGAGCGGTTTCGGCTGTGGAAAATTCTGGATAGGTTGAGCAAGCCCAAGTCCCCGGGCGAAGCGTTTAAAGGGTGGGCGATCCGCCGGACGCGATTACGTCACTGGCGGCGAACGGGTTGTGGGGGTGAAGTCAGGGTCGTTTTCAAGGTGAACTTTCGGTTGACTTCTTGATATAACTCCCAAAACGGGGAGGTTCGTGCTCGAATATCCAGAGTAGGTACAGCCAAGACCGCCGATGCGGTGGAAATAGTCCGATTCAATTTTTGCGAACTGCCCTTATTATACATGGATTTAAAGATTTGTTAACATGACAGTTTTATTGCGAGGATGGCCGGGCCCAGTATTTGTAGCGTGCCAGAACGGGTATGAGTATGATCAATGCGATCACGCCGCCCATGGCCACGATGCCGTCTGTGGAACCGATCTCGGAGAGTTCTTCGGATTCCGGGGTGACGGTGGATTGGAGAACGAGCGCCGCACCGGCGAGGTTGTTTTGCTGCGAGGATTGGATGGCGACCGTGTGGGCGAGGGCCGCAATGAGCATTGCCAACAGTACAGCGATGCCAAGGATGAAAAAGCGCCGGGTAAAGCCTGTCATAAGGAAAAAGTATATCATGCACCAAACTGCGGGTGTCCATCTCATTCTGCAAACCCCTTTTGCGTTATAATCCCGCTTTGTCGATCAGGAAATCGGCTTCGACGACTTTCCATGATGGCGGTATTCAATCTTGCCAGTTTCGATGTTTACAAAAAAGACATGCTTTAGTAAAATCGTGCAATATTTCACGAATAATTCCTTTTGCCAGGAGCATGCATGATCCGAAAAATTTTCGAATGGGTGATGAGCCCAATGGGGCGGATAGCGGTGGTGATCACGGCGTTGTCCCTGTTCAGCCTCGCCGCGTATGGGCTGTATCAAACGCAACAACCCCCTGAGCAGCCGATTCAATTTACACACAAATTGCATGTGGGGCTGGGGATCCAATGCCTGTACTGTCATCCCGGTGCCTTGCGCGGACCCTCGCCGGGTTTGCCGACTATCAATAAGTGTTGGGGGTGTCACCAACAGATCGCAAAAACACAAACCAGCCCACTCCTGAAGCCCATGGTCGACGCGATGGAAAAAGGTGTCGGGTTCACGTGGATACCAGTGGCGCAAGTGCCGGACTTTGTCCATTTCACACATCGTCCGCATGTTGCGGCTGGGCTGAACTGCGAGACCTGTCACGGCGATATGACCCAGATGACGATCGCGGTCAACCCGCAGGTAATGAATATGGGCTGGTGTTTGAATTGCCACAAACAAAAAGCCGGTGACGATCAGGAAAAACTGGTCAAGCTCACCGATTGCGGAACGTGTCATTATTAAACCGGGCAAAGAGGAAAACTCCATGAGCGAAAAAATTACCCGGCGTGATTTTCTCAAACTGGCCACGGCAGGCGCCGCGACCACAGCCGTGCTGACCGGCTGCGGACCCGCTTCACGTTATGTGACGCGTGAACCGTACGTGAAAATGCCGGAATACACCTATAACGGTTTGAGTACCTATTACGCCACAACTTGCCGCGAGTGTGCGGCCGGCTGCGGTCTCATCGTCCGTACCATGCAGGGACGTGCGATCAAAGCGGAAGGTAACCCGGCGAACCCGATCAACCTGGGCAAAACGTGCGCACG
>CAZFDL010000300.1:0-2499 GCA_964517905.1 uncultured Anaerolinea sp.
TCAATGTGCGCACCGAAACGCACCTGCCGCGCGCCTGGTCGCAGGGACATTTCGATTGGAAATATATCCGCAGTGTGAATCAAATGTTCGGGCGCGGACGGCTCAGGACCTTTCCGCACATTGGGTTTTTCACCTACTATCGGCGCCTGCTCACGCATCGCCGCGTGGATATTTTGAACTACATCGATTTCAACAAGACCGAAGCCATGAAGATCCTGGAGCAGGAATTGGGCTGGCGCTACTACGGGGGCAAGCATTACGAATCAATTTACACGCGCTTTTATCAGGGTTACATTCTGCCGACCAAGTTCGGCTACGACAAACGCCGTTCGCATCTCTCCAGTTTGATCTGCTCAGGCGAAACGACGCGTGAAGCCGCGCTGAAGGAACTGGATAAGCCGACGTACCAGCCCTCCATGCAGGAGGAGGATCGCGAGTACGTGGTCAAGAAACTCGGGCTTACCGATGACGAGTTCGAAGCGATCCTCAACGCGCCGAAGAAATCGTTTTGGGATTATCCATCGTACGGACGCATCGTCGAGAGTCCCGCGTTGAAGGGGTTGTACACTCTCGGGCGCGATTGGTATCGCGCGCGCCAGAAACGCACGCATCAGGCTGAGGTGTAAATGCGCATTGCGTACGTCAGCCTGCATTGGGCGCGCACGAAAAATTCGGGTGTGGGGAAAAAGATCCAAAGTCAACTTGAGATGTGGCGCAGCCTGGGGCACGTGGCAAGGGTCTTTATGCACGCGTCCACGGGCGAACCAGCCTCGGGGTTGATCGAAGCGGAGGTCATCCCGTATGAATCTCGTGGAAAAATCCGAACTGAGTTCGATCGCATCCGCGCAGCGCGTCAACTCATCAAGGCAGTCGCAGCGTTCAAGCCCGATATCATTTATTTGCGATACGGGATTTATGTGTATCCCGCGCATCGCCTGATGCGAATCGCGCCGGTTGTCGAGGAGATCAACACCAACGACTTGACCCAACACGAGGATCTGGGCGGACTCTACAGTCTGTACAACCGATTCACGCGCGGACTCTTTCTGCGCCGCGTGCACGGACTTGTGGCTGTCTCGCGCGAGTTGAAAATTTCGCCCGCCTTTGCCGCGTATCGCAAACCGACGCGCGTCATCGCCAACGGCATCGACCTGAACGCGTTCACACCGTTGCCTGCGCCCTCAAACGAAACGCCGCGATTGGTGTTCATCGGCAGTCCCGGTTATATCTGGCACGGTGTGGACAAACTTGTGGATTTCGCCCGCCGCTTTACAGACGTGCAGCTCGATATTGTCGGTTACGACTCTTTGCCTGAATTTGAGCCGCTGCCTCCCAACTTGTCTCTGCACGGTTATCTGTCCTCCGAGGAATACTTGCAAGTGCTTGCGCGCGCCGATGTGGCGATCAGTTCGCTGGCTCTGCACCGCATTCAACTGGACGAGGCTTCAACGCTGAAGAGCCGCGAATGTCTTGCGCTCGGGCTTCCGCTTGTCACCGCCTATACCGATACCGACCTCGACGACGTGCGATTCGATTTCCTGTTGAAGATTCCCAACAAAGAGGATAACATTCAGACCCACGGCGAAGCCATCCGTGAATTTGCCTATCGCATGCGCGGCAAACGCGCGGAACGCGCCATGCTGAAAGATCGAATCGATTCGCCCCGCAAGGAAGAGATCCGCCTGAGGTTTTTTGAAGAGATTGTCAGAGATGCGAATGCCAAACACTCGTGAACTGTTTTTGCGATTGATCGCCATTGCCCTCGTCACCTTCCTGCTCACTGCCGCCAGCATGGAGTTCTACAACATCACATGGGGCACCGGTGCATGGCTGGGTTTGTTCTCGCTTAAATGGTTCCTGGCGTTTATTCTGTTCGAGACCTTCTGTGTGGTCAGTCTCGCCGGGCTTATTCTCGTGTTGTGGCGCAATGAAAAAATGTTTTCGCTCCTGCGGCGAACTGCCCGCCTGCGCGCCAATTTCGGAGCTTTGCGCTGGGGCTTGGGCGCGGTAATTCTCATCCTGCCCATGTGGCTTCTGCAATATACCGCGTGGGGACTTGTCCTTCACGGGTTGTATTTGCGTTTGTTGCTGTGGGCGGTGTCGGCGGTCTTGCTTGGCTACCTGTTGTCGCGTTCCGATGAAGAAGCGTTTGAATGGCGGGGCTTATTATCGGCGTTGGTCTTGATCTCGGGCGCGATCGTCTTCATCCTGTCGCTGGGAAACGTTACGAGTTACCCTTTCTCGCTGGGCTGGTCGGAGGGCAACCGCTGGTGGGATTATTCCATCCTGTTCGGTCGCGACATTTATATGTATCCTGACGATAAGCCGATTCCCGTCCTGCTCGATATCGGCAGGCAGTTCATCGGCGGGGTTCCCTTTTTGCTCCCGAATGTGACGATCTGGCAGGCGCGCATGTGGGTGGGGTTGGTCAATGCAGTACCGTATTTCATTCTCGGGCTCGTCGCGTTCAAATCCTCGCGCTTCAGCCGCTGGCAATGG
>CAZFDL010000301.1:0-2498 GCA_964517905.1 uncultured Anaerolinea sp.
AAACGCATATCCGCCTGGCAAATTTTACTGGAACAGTTCAAGAATATTCTGATCTTGATTCTGCTTGGTGCAACCGCCATCTCCCTTTTTCTAGGGCATGGTGTCGAGTCTATCGCCATTGCGGTGATTGTGTTGTTCGCGGTTTTGCTGGGCTTTATCCAGGAATATCGCGCCGAACGCGCGATTGAAGCCTTGAAGCAAATGGCGGCGCCCACCGCCTCCGTTCTGCGTGACGGGGTGGAAGTGAAAATCCCTTCGCGTGACCTAGTGCCGGGGGATGTGATCATCTTGCATACCGGCGACCGCATGCCTGCAGATGCCCGCCTGCTCGAAGCGATTAATCTACAGATAGAGGAAGCCGCGCTCACCGGAGAATCGGTCCCGGTGGAGAAACACGCCCAGCCAATTCCAACCAACGACTTACCTGTCGGCGACCGCAAGAACATGGTCTACGCCGGAACCGCTGCCACCTACGGACGTGGCAAGGCGTTGGTCGTCGCCACGGGAATGCAGACCGAGTTCGGCAAGATCGCCCAACTTCTGCAAACCGTCGAGACCAGCAAGACTCCGCTTCAGCACAACTTGGATAAGGTCGGTACGGCGTTGGCGCGTGCGGCTTTCGTGGTGGTTGCCATCATCGTCGCGCTAGGCTTGTTTCGAGGGCAACCCTTCGTCGAGATGCTCATCTTTGGCATTGCGCTGGCTGTGGCGGTTGTCCCTGAAGCCCTACCTGCCGTTGTCACTATTTCGTTGGCGATTGGCGTGCAAAAGATGGTCAAGCGCAACGCGCTCATCCGCCGCCTGCCCGCAGTCGAAACGCTGGGAAGCACCTCTGTGATTTGCTCGGATAAGACAGGCACATTGACCAAGGATGAAATGACCGTGCGGAAAATTTTCGCCGCTGGACAGTTGTTCAGCGTTTCGGGAGCGGGATACTCGCCAGTCGGCGAGTTTTCACTCAACGGAAGTGGATCAATCGCGCCGACAACTGGTCTGCAAAAACTATTGACCGCCGCCACGCTGGCATCTGACACACACCTGACCAGTGACGCTGGGAATAAATCGGGTAATGAATGGTCGATTAAGGGCGATCCAACCGAAGGGGCGTTGGTGGTCGCTGCGGCAAAGGCTGGGCTGCAGAAAGAGTCGCTCGATTCAGAATATCCACGGATGCAGGAAATCCCATTCTCATCCGAAACAAAACGCATGACCACTTTGCATCAGACAAATGGAAGTCTGACGGCGTATGCCAAGGGCGCGCCGGAGATGATTTTGGAAAGCTGCGATTGGCACTTGACTGCCGATGGCGTGAAACCGTTTGATGACATGGGGCGAAAACAAGCTCTGGCGATGGCGCAGGATATGGCGGGTGAAGCTCTTCGTGTGCTTGCGATTTCAACAAAGCCAGACGCTACACTTGAAACGGCGCAGACCGGCATGACATTTTTAGGGCTTGCAGGCATGATCGATCCGCCGCGCCCCGAAGCCAAAAGCGCAATTGCGACCTGCGCGCAAGCCGGCATTCGGGCAGTGATGATCACCGGCGACCATCCCGTAACGGCACAAGCGGTGGCGCGTGAACTGGGTCTGCTCAAGACAGGGCGCGTTGTCACCGGCGCAGAACTAGAAGCGATGAGCGACGAACAATTCAAACGCGAGGTCGAAACGATTGAAGTCTACGCGCGCGTTTCCCCGGCGCATAAACTACGCGTGGTGACGGCGCTGCAAGCCAACGGTCACATCGTGGCAATGACCGGTGACGGCGTGAACGACGCTCCATCGCTCAAGAAAGCGGACATTGGGATTGCGATGGGCATCACCGGCACGGACGTTACCAAGGAAGCCGCCGCGATGATGTTGACCGATGATAACTTCGCTTCGATTGTAGCGGCAGTCGAGGAAGGGCGCGGGGTATTCGGCAATATCAAGAAATATCTGATGTTCCTGCTTTCATCAAATGTTGGCGAAATCACTTTGATGGTGGCAGCCACCCTGATGGGCATGCCATTGCCATTAACTGCGGTGCAAATCCTGTACGTCAATCTGGCGACAGACGGTTTGCCCGCGCTGGCGCTGGCAGTTGACCCGGCGGAAAAAGATTTGATGAAGCGCAAGCCGCGCAACCCACGCACGGGCATTTTCACCCGCCCGGTCAAATACATCCTGGGAATCGCCGGGCTTTGGTCTGGTTTCGTCAATATCAGCCTGTTCCTCTGGGCGCTAAATTCGGGACGCAGTATTGAAGAGGCGATGACGATGACTTTCGTCTCACTGGTGGTGATCCAATTCTTCAAAGCCTATAATCACCGCTCCGAACATATCACCGTATTTGAGCGTCCCTTCCGTAATAAGTGGTTGAATAGGGCCATCGTATGGGAATTTGCGCTCTTGCTTCTCATTGTCTACCTGCCCTTCCTGCACGAACCCTTCAATACCTACAGCCTGCCGCTGATCGATTGGGTCATCGTCTTTGCCGTTGCCGCTTCCATTACCCCGGT
>CAZFDL010000302.1:0-2494 GCA_964517905.1 uncultured Anaerolinea sp.
AAGGTTTCCATTTCATACCGCCTATTGTAAGTCAATCTTTGTTAACCTGAATAGTGGTAATCAATATCGAAAGTTCAACCCGCAGGGCGCACCATCCTGTGCGCCCTGCGACGAAAGGAGTATCCGTGAAACGAATTATTGTTGCATGTTTCCTCGCAACCCTTGTTGCATTCAGCCTCGTGTTTAGCGCGCAGGCACAAATGTCGGAATCGATCTGGCTTACAGCCAGCAACACGGCTTATAAAACCGGTGAAACAGTCTATGTTACGCTAAACGCCTCCTCCGCAACCCCGGTTCAGGGATTTACCTTTCAAATTCGCTATGATCCCTCCTGCCTACGACCGGTTAGCGCTTCGAGCCCGATTTCCGGGATGAACGGTTTACCCCTCCCACAACTCACCGGCTTGGTCGATGGTTCCTATGCAAGCACCACACCACAGACTGCGAGCGGAATCCTGGCTGAAATTAGATTTACCGCGTTGAAGGGATGTCAGACAGACCTTATCTTGGAGAGCGCCGCACTGGCGGTCCGCACTGCCGAGGGTTTTGCCGCACCGCTTTCCAACGTGCTGATGGGAGAGCGTAATGTTGTTCTGTCCATAGATGCAGAATTAGGCGCGGCACAGCCCTCACAACCTGAAACGGGATCTGTTCTCGCTCTTGAGCCACCGGTTGAAACGAACCCAGGAATCCCGCAGTGGTGGATCATTGGGGCTGTGCTCACGATCCTTCTTGGACTATTACTGATCGGCTCATACAAATTGATTCGAATGGGAATGTTTAACAAACCGAAAGCTTCCCTGCGTTCTCCTGGAACAAAGAAAGCCAGTTTGCTTATCAAGCATGGTCCGCAAGCCGGGAAGAGTTTTGTCCTGGACAAATTTCCGGTACGCATCGGGCGGGATCCGCAGAACGAAATTTGCCTTAACGGTCCTAGTGTGCTCGGTACACATGCCCAGATCTACGCCGAAAGGAACGACTATTATTTGAAGGAGCTAGGCGGTGAAACATTCATAAATGGTCGCCCAGTGCAGGGGAGCGCTGTGGTTCTGTATCCCGGCGATACCGTTCGCCTCGGTAAGAGCACATCGTTCGTGTTTGGATGAACCGATAGCGCACACGAGCTTAGTGTTTGATAAAAAAAAGGACAGTCGCCTGTGAGCTGACTGTCCTTTTTTATACTTTACAAACCTGCCGCTTTTTTCAATGCCGCGGCTTTATCTGTCCGTTCCCACGGGAACTCGATGTCGTCGCGTCCGAAGTGACCGTAGGCGGCGGTCTTGCGATAGATCGGTATGCGCAAGCCCAGGTCACGGATGATCGCACCTGGACGAAGGTCGAAATATTCATCCACGAGGGAGGCGATCTTTTCGTCGGCGATTTTTGCGGTGCCAAAGGTTTCCACGTTCACCGAGAGTGGGCGTGCCACTCCAATGGCGTAGGCAACCTGTACTTCGACGCGATCCGCAAGTCCTGCGGCGACGATGTTCTTCGCCACGTAACGCGCCGCGTACGCCGCAGAGCGGTCGACCTTTGTGGGATCTTTGCCGCTGAATGCGCCGCCGCCATGACGTCCCATGCCGCCGTAGGTGTCAACGATGATCTTGCGACCGGTCAAACCGGCATCGCCCAGGGGACCGCCGACGACGAATCGTCCGGTTGGATTCACATAGACTTTGATGTTCTTATCCACGAGTTCGGCGGGCAGTGCCGGCATGATGATCGACTCGGTGACGGTTTCCGTGATCTCGGCCTGTGAAACTTCCGGCGCATGCTGCGTGGAGATCAGGACAGTATCCACGCGCTTGGGTTTGCCGCCGGAATATTCGATCGTGACCTGACTCTTCGCATCGGGCCGGAGCCACGGAATGCTCCCATCCTTGCGCAGTTCGCTCTGCCGTCGCGTTAATTTGTGCGCGAGGTAGATCGGGAGGGGCATGAGAGTGGGTGTTTCATTGCATGCAAACCCGAACATCATGCCCTGGTCGCCGGCGCCGATTGATTCGACTTCCTTGTCGGTCATCTCGCCGGCTTTGGCTTCGAGGGCTTTATCGACGCCCATGGCGATATCGCCGGATTGCTTGGCGATGGCCACTTGAACGCCGCATGAGTTTCCGTCAAAGCCTTTTTCGCTCGAGTCGTAACCGATCTCATTCACCACCTTGCGGACCAGTTCATCGTAGTTGAAGTTCGCGTTCGTTGTAATCTCACCCAACAACATGACGAAGCCGGTCTTGGTGGCGGTCTCACATGCGACCCGCGAGCGCGGATCCTGCTCGAGGCAGGCATCGAGCACCGCGTCCGAGATCTGATCGCACATCTTGTCCGGGTGTCCCTCCGACACTGACTCGGAAGTGAACATCAGTTTGGAGGAGGTCATAAAAGTGTTGCTCATTTTCGTTCTATCTCCTTTAAGAAAAAATTGCCCCTTCAGACGAGCAGAAAGGGCAATTACATTTTTGTGTGAAGCCCTCTCATCTCCCAGAACATCCGT
>CAZFDL010000303.1:0-2492 GCA_964517905.1 uncultured Anaerolinea sp.
CATATTTTCCGCCCTTTTCTCGTCAATGTGAATCTTTCGCAGGTCGAAGACCGCGCCTGAGCCTGCCAGAATATCGCGCAGGGTTTGGGTAAGCAGGATTTTCATCGGGGGAGCAAATTCCACCGCGCGACGAACGGCGGCGACCACTGCCACAGACGGTTTCGCGTTTTCTGCGTTACATTCACCCACGTGCAAACCGATCTTGAGTGATCTGTCGTTGATCTGGTCGCGCAGTTTCAACCCACATTGTATCGCCCGGCTGGGACTATCGAACACAGCGGTCGCTTCTTCACCTGAGAAGAAGATCCCTTTGGCGCGGTGTTCCTTGAAATCACGCTGAATGGCTTTTTCTTTTTGCTTCATCGTTGAAATGTTCAAATACAATACGATACCAAGCATGGTGTCAGCGGGCGATTCGGGTTTCTCGCGGCAGAATTCCTCCACCGCCGCGACGACTTGATTGCTCTCGACAAAGAAGAAATGATCCGCGCCTGTAAGTTCCACCCAGCGCGCGTTGGGCATGTGAGAGCCTAAATATTTTCCCGCTTCGACAGTCAATATCCTGTCATGGGTCTTGTGTAGCACCAACGTCCGTGTGCGGATCTGAGGCAGAAGCGGGCGAATATCAATGTCGCGCACGACCTCCAGGGTCGCTTTGATGGACGATGGACTCGAGGAAGACCGCAGGACCTTTGCCCACCACTCGCGAAAGTTTTCATTTTGCGCGCGCGAGGGCGCAAAGTTTTCAAGCGCCCATACTCCGCCCCATTGTTTTTGGATCTGTTCGATAGATCGGTTGAATGTATCTTCATCATCCGCCCATTCAGGTTCGCCGTTCGTCTTGACCAGTTTCGGCGTGGACGAGTACAGGATGAGTCCGTGCACGCGCTCGGGATGGGTGGAAGCCAGCAAAACGGACGCGGCGCCTCCTTCGGAGGTGCCCATCACGAAGGTCCGTTCCGAAGCGGCGGCATCGAGCACGCACAACGCATCGCTCATCGTATCTTCCAGCGACGGCGCGCCTTGCACGCGATCCGAGAGTCCCATGCCGCGTTTGTCGAACAGGATTACGCGTGCAAATTTTCCAAGTTCTTCAAAAAAACTGGTGTACTCGTCGTTCTCCCACGCGATCTCGAGATTCGAAAGAAAACCGTGGATGAACAGCAGGTCAACGGGACCGTTGCCGACGACCTGGTACGCGATGTGGATGCCGCCATTCGAGACGTACCGAATGCGCGACCTCGGCGATTTTTTGGACTCACCGCTTCTTGCCTGACCTTTCGACTGGCTCAAGGCAGCGCTTTGGAGCAGATTCTGCTCCCCGGCTTTTTGCACCGCCTGAGTCCGATTCGCCGCGCCGAGTTTCTCGAAGATCTGCTTGTTGTACCAGCGGACAGTCTCCTGCGAGAGATGCAGGCGCGATGCGATCTCGTTGTTGGTGAGTCCCTGCGCGAGCAGTTGCAGGATTTCGAGTTCGCGCGATTTCCAATTTTCGTTTGCCATGAAGTTCCACCCATTGTACCCACAAACGTGTGGTGACAACCACCCTATTGGGAATATATACTGACGGCATACACCGGTGACCGTCACTTCGCAAGTGACTGTTACCTTAACTCAACAAGGAGAATCTTCATGAAAAAAACTTCCACAACGTTATTGGTTTTCGGTTTGTATCTGGTCGGTATGGGGCTGGGATTGATCGCCATGCCCAACTTTGTGTTGGGCATGTTTGGCTTGCCCGCGACAAGCGAAGTCTGGGTGCGTGTGGTTGGCGTGCTCGCGCTGGTGCTGGCGTTCTACTACACCTCCGCCGCCCGCGCCGACTTGAAGACTTTCGCGCAATGGACTGTCCCCGCGCGCTTTGGTGTCTTTATCGCATTCACCGCGTTCGTGCTGGCTGGGTTTGTTGGTCCTGTGATGATCGTGCTTGGCTCGGCGGATCTGCTCGGCGCGTTGTGGACAGGTTGGGCGTTGCGCACGGAAAAATAAAACCGCAGGGGCGGGGGTGACTCCGCCTCTGCAATTTACGATTTCTCCGCTTGTTTCTTGAGAGCGGCGGCAAAATTTTTGAAATTGTCGGTAAGGTCAGGGATGTTCTTGCCGAACAAAGGGAGGAGCAGTCCGCTAAAGATCTCTTCGGTGTGAAACGTGGTCGAACCATCGTTGTTTGCGGTTAGGGTGTGAGTGCGTTCGGACTTGAACAGTCCCAGCGGCATACCACCGGTGAGCACCAGCTTGCGGTTGGGCTCGAATGCAGTGACCTTGACCGGGAATGCCTGTGAGCTCAATTTGGTGAAGAACTTGACCGTTTCACCCAACGCCAGTTTCCCTTCGATATGATCCATGCTCAGGTCCCAGGCGGGGTAACCGCCGGCGTCGGTCAATAACTTCCAAACCTTTTCTACCGGCGCGTTGATCGTGCTGGAGGCAGTGTATTTTTTCATCGGGAGTTCCTTCACTTTTTCTTAAGGGTTTGTTGGACGTAGTCGGTC
>CAZFDL010000304.1:0-2490 GCA_964517905.1 uncultured Anaerolinea sp.
CCGCTGTATCGACGCGCTGGTCTGACCTTACAACCTGCATCTGTATGGCATACAACCCGCTCAAACCTTCAGTGTTCCACTCGGCAAGTAGTGCGTTGATCACAGGCGCGTCCCCTCCGCCGACCTGAATCCACTCTTGCGGATTCAATCCCTGCCCGACCAGCACACGATACGACGCGAAGTCTGTTCCCGCCGCAGTTCCTTCGATTTGCACAACACCACCCACGGCTGCAAACAGGTCGGGGAACGTGATGTTCACATCGGGGTTGAGAGGCGGCGCCTGAATGACGTCATACGAGGAAGGCGGGATCTCCAACCCTGCGCTTTCTGCCCATGACCTCGCATCGGATGGCACGACCAGATACACCCGTTCCTCAATTAATTGAGGCAACGTAAAAACTGTCGCAAGCAGACCTGTTTCTCGATTGATCGCATACCTGCGATACATGGTATCTGCCTGGACAGGTTCATTGCCTTGCAGGAAAACTTCATTCACCACGTTCGGGCAATCCGATGTCGGCAGCATGCCTGATGGATCGCACACATTGATCACCGAAACACCTGCAGGCAACGGCCAGTCTTCAGCAGGAATTCCTTGCGATGAAATCTGCAACAAGGCATTCCACAACACGGCAGGAATACGCGGCGAAAGATCACCCGACTCGCGCGAGCCTGCCCACACAGCAACAACGCGCGTAGGCGAATACCCGATCGTCCATGCATCGAGCGCGTCATCAGTTTGACCCAACTTCACGGCGGCAGGTCTGCCCACGTTGAACACGCTGGAATTATCCACGCGCGCCGCCTCATCAGTCAGCGAATGATTCATCAAGAACGCCAGCGCAGGCGTAACCACGGGCTTGGCTTGCGGTGTTGACCAATCCAGCCATACGCTTCCATCATTGCCTTCCACTTTCAAGATGGTGACCGGTTCAAATTCACCGTTGACATCCTGACCGAAATACACGCCTTGTTGCGCAAAGGCTCCGTACGCGCCAGCCGCGTTCAGCAGGTTGAGCTCGCCATCCCGTTCCACACCAAACGATGCGGTGATCGTTTCAACATTTTCGAGCCCCATTTGGGCGACTACCTGGGCGGCAGGCGCGGGATAATCGTTGACCAGTGCCACTCGCAAACGGATCGGTCCGTGATACGCTCCATCGAAGTTTTGAACATCCGTTTTACCGGGGATATCCCAAATCAACGAAGCAGGGCTCAAGCCTCGGGTAAATCCCGTCAAATAGACGAACGCGTCCAACACGGACCCGGGCCTGTGCGCGCCGACGAGGGGGGTTTCCTGCGCCTGAAACGTTTCGCCGACCACGGCGAGAATTTGTCCCGTTTTGGGATCGGTGATGATCGCGCTCGCGGACGAATCAGGGATCGTTATCGAAGGCGGCAGCGCGGGTAAGAATCGCAAGGAGTCACATTCCAGCAACGGGTCGGGCAGACCAGCAAGACGCGCGGCGTAAAATGCAGTGACGCACGAGGCTTGCTGCTGCACATCGAAATCGAGTGTTGAGAGGATGGTCAATCCGCCGCGTTCGATCCTGGCGCGCGCGATCTGCGAATCCAATTGGGAGAGGAGCAGGTTGACGAAAGCCGGAGCAGGCTGGGGCGTGGAAGGAAGCGGAGTCTGAAAGAAGGGAGATTCTCCCAGCGCGTTCGCTGTCGCTTCGTCGGATAAAATTCCCAACGCAGACATCTTCTGAATTACCGCGCGTCCGCGTTCGAGGGCGGTCAGTGGCGCGTCGTGTGGATTCAGGCTCGGCGAGTCGCTCACCGCCGCGAGAATACCTGACTCAGCGGTTGACAATTGGGTCGCGGATTTTCCAAAATAGAGTTGCGCCGCGTTTTCGGCGCCGAACGCATAACGACCGAAATGCGCCGAGTTGAGGTACCACTCCAACACTTGTGTGCGCCCGAAATGCGACGTGATCTGCGCGGCAAGGATGCGCTCGCGCAGCGCACGGCGGAGAGACGGGGGCTCGTTGAAGAGAAGCAGTTCGTAGGCAAGTTTTTGCGCGAGGGTATCGTGTAGTTCGTAATTGATAACGGAGTTGAGATTGTAGCCTGAATGGTCATGGAAGTTTGGATCGGAGGTGACGATGACGGCATCGGCTAACGATCTGGGAAGATACTGCGGGTTTGAATCGCTGAGGGGAATGTAACGGCGTGCAGAATCGCTGGACGCGAAGGTGAATAGAACATTGTCACCCGTTCGATCGTAAATGCGCGTGGGCTGGAGGAGAAGTCCGTCTGGAGGATTGAGAAGGATCGGGAGAAATTGTATCGAGGGCAGATCGCGCGTCAGGTTGCCGTATGCGAACGCGGCTACGATGATGAGCGCGGCTAAAACAAGTGAAAGAATCATCCCCGCGCTGAGGAAAGCGCTGCGCCTGCGGGATTCGCTCGCATGCTGTTTGGCGAGTCTTCGCTCCCGCCGCGCGCGCAAGATGGGGAGGGTGGCCGGCATGGGACAAGTATACA
>CAZFDL010000305.1:0-2483 GCA_964517905.1 uncultured Anaerolinea sp.
CGTGGGGTAGATCACTCCATGCCCGATGACGGGGTATTTGGCTGTGGCGCGTGATTTGGTTTGGTAGTCGTTGAAGTTCATTTGGATACTTTCAGTTTTTGAATTGCTTCGGCAGGAGTCAATATCGACGCCTTGATATAAGTTTCAAGTTCTGGACGATTGAGGATATGTTTTTTATCCAATGAGACAAGCATATCCACTCTGGCGAATTTAGCGGCGGCGATAATTGGAGCATCCTTCAACACGACGTGTCTTCCTGCATTCAAAACAGCCTCCTTGTTAATTTCAACAACCTCAATATTCGCGTTGACAAGAAGTAGTTCCAGTTCTGCCAATGGAGGTTGTTTGAGTTGCGAAAGATTGCGGGTTGTTTCTTCCAGGACAAAATCGCTCAGAACCAGATTGACTTCCCCGTTTGCGCTCAATACCATTAAGTCGCGGGAATGACCTTTTGCCGAGTTCGCGGCTGAAAACAAGACGCTCGAGTCGACAAAGATTCGCGGCGTCATTCTTTCTCGGTCAAGCCATACATCTCTTTCAGCAATTGATTGCGTATATCGCGGCTTCGCTTATTCCATTTTTCCTGTGATATACCGTCTGCTTTTAGAGCCTTTCCGATTTTATCGAGCGCCTCAGAGACAATGGTTTCGGCGGGTTTGATAAGCACGCCCGCGCTGGTTTCGACGAACATGATCATATCCCCTTTCCGCAGGTTCAACTTCCTGCGGATTTTTGTGGGGATAGTAACTTGTCCTTTTTCCTGAATGCGTACGTAGTTGTTCATTTGTTTCTCCGAAAGTCATACTTTCATGAAATTAATGCATTCGGAGTATATCACATCGTCTTGAATTGTTTCGCCAACCCATTCCACCACTCATCCCTCTCCCCGGGCACAAAGGGAGTGTACAACGTCAGCCGGTCAGCGATTTCCTTATAGCGTTTCTTCAGTTCGTCTGCTAATTTAGCTTCTTCTGTCACCAAGCAAAACTCGTTCAACATCTCATCCGTGATGAGCATTGGCATCTCAGCCCATTCGCCCTTCGCCGCGTGCGCGGACAACTTCTCTGCCACGGCGCTCCAGCCATGCAAATCCATGACGGGGCGGTAGGACGGCGTGGATGCGTAGAACGAGATCTGTGCGCGGGCGAAATTCATCTCTTCGGGAGTCGTCGCGATGAACGCGGTCACTGAAACGGAAATATCCGCTCGTTTGCGGTTGTTCTTTTTTGCGCCTTCTTCAATCGCGGGCAACATCACTTCCTTCAAATAGCGCGGACTGTTGAATGGATGCGCATGAAATCCCTCGCAGATTTCCCCCGCGAGTTTGGCAAGCCCTGTGTTCACGCCTGCGATGTAAATGGGAATACCCCCACCCAACCCTCCCCCATTTTCCCCGAAAATGGAGGATGGCAAGGGAGGGGGTCGAAAAAACGGCGACATCAACGTGATCTTGTAATACTCCCCGCGATAATTCAGCTTGGCTCCGTTCTGCCAGTTGTCCCAAAACGCGCGGATAACCTGAATCTGCTCGCGCAATTTCTTCACAGGCGACTCGGGCCACGGCTGACCGAACCTACGCTCGATGTGCGCCCTGACTTGTGTGCCAAGCCCAAGGATGAATCGTCCATTGGATTGCGCGGCTACGTCCCAGGCGGTGTAGGCGAGGTTGGCGGGTGAGCGCGCGAACGAAACCGCAACAGCCGTCCCAACGTTGAGACGCGTCGTGTGTTCGGCGATCAACGCGCAGGGTAGGAACGGGTCATGCTGAGTCTCCTGAGTCCACAGCGCGTCGAATCCCATGTCCTCCGCGGCTTTGGCTATCGCAGGGACGTCTTTCAATCCAGTTGGAGGTAATCCAGCGTCGAACTTCATGTTATCTTGGTGGTCTCGATATGGGCTTCGCCCTACTCGACCAACAGTATATCAATCCAACAGATACGCCATGATCCAATTCGTCGTCGCGTTCAATCCATCCATATGTGCGCGTTCGTAATTGTGCGACGCGTCGATGCCGGGACCGATCAACGCCAGCGCCACGTCGCCGCCTGCGCGCCAGAACGCCTCGCCATCGGAACCGTAAAACGGATACACATCGGTCTTGTAGGGAATGTTGTGCTTCTCTGCGAGCGCGCGCATCTTTTTGTTCAAGCCCTCGTGATACACACCCGCGCTGTCCTTGATGCACAGCGTCACGCTGAACTCATCCGACTCCTGCCCCGCACCCACGACCGCCATATCCACCGTGACCAACTCCGCGACGTCGGGAGGAATTCCCGCCGCCGCGCCGTGACCGACCTCCTCATAATTCGAGATGTGGAAATACACGGTTCGCGCGGGACCTCGACCTGCCTCCGCCATGGACTTGATCGCGGCCACGACGTTAGCCACGCAAGCCTTGTCATCGAGAAACCTCGAGCGGATGAATCCGTGTGTCACTTCCACGCGCGGGTCGAACGCGACGCAATCGCCGACGTTGATTCCCA
>CAZFDL010000306.1:0-2473 GCA_964517905.1 uncultured Anaerolinea sp.
GATGGGGAGCGCCAACCGCAAGGACGAAGGAATCGGAAAGGAATTGGAACACGCCCACGCTGCCGGGAGTCGCGGCCCAGCCGTAATCGGTATTGGCGGTCTTGCCCAATTCGATGAAGTAGCCGGCGGCCCAGTCGCCCATCACGTTGAAGGCGGCATCGCCGTTGACAACAAGTTGCGAGGCATCCTGCCAGGAGAGGGAGGCGGAGTCGCTATTGGCGTACGTCAACACTTTGGCATAGTTTTCCAAAGCGGTCTTGACTTCGGCGCTTCCCCAATCGGTGGAACCATCCCACAAACCATTGTAGGTTTCGGGTCCGAGCGTGCCGAGCAAAACGGTTTCGAGCAGGTGCAACTTTGTCCACTGTTCACCGAGCGCGAGAGGTTGAACGCCCGCGGCTTGCAGCGTATCCATGGCGGCAAACCATTCATCCATGGTGGTCGGCACTGCGACGCCGTTGGCTTCGAGCACGCCGGGGTTGTACCAGAGCACGTTCGCGCGGTGGATGTTGACCGGCACGGAATAGATATTGCCATCCTGCGAGATCAACGGGATGAGCGTTTCAGGCATGACTGCGATCCAGCCTTCGGACTCGTACAGGTCATTCAACGGTTCGATCTGACCACCGGCTACGTATGTGCCGATCAATTCCTGACCGGCATGTCCCTGCCAGGAATCAGGCGGGTCGCCCGCTTGTAAGCGAGTGGCAAGCACGGCGCGCGCATTCGTGCCGGCGCCGCCCGCCACTGCCGCGTTGACGAACTCGATCTCGGGGTTGGTGGTGCCGAACACTTCGATCATGGCATCCAGACCAGCCGCTTCACCGCCGCCTGTCCACCATGAAAACACTTCGACCGAATCGCCCATCGCGGGAGCTTCGGTTGCCGGGGCTTCGGTAGCCGCAGGCGCACAGGATGCGAGCGCGAGCGAAACGATCATCAACGCACTCACAAGATAAAACAGTTTCTTATTCATTCTTCTTCTCCTAATCTAATGTTGAACTACGGATATTCGACATGGACACACTGAAATTCTTCCACACGCTTCAGCATCACCTCCTTTCAACACTCGATGGATTCCACATGATATCCTCCACAACGATCGCAACCGCACCAAACAAACTGGCGTCGTCGCCGAACACCGACGAGATCACATCCGTCTGCTTCAATACGTCATTTAAAGCGCGTTGCGAGACGACCTCTTTTACCGCGGGGAGCAAATAGTCGCTTGCCGTGCTCAACGTCCCGCCGATGACGACCTTCTCCGGGTTGAAGGTGTTTACAATTCCGGCAATACCCTGCCCCATGGCGCGGCCCACCTCCCAAAACGACTCGATGGCTAACTCATCGCCGGCATCGGCGGCTTGTTTGATGATCTCCACCGATGGCGAAGACTCGTCGTTTGCCGACATCAATTTTGGAATCAAGCTTGTGTGACCGTTTTTCAACACGGCCTCCACGCGGCGTATCACAGCCCGTTGATTGGCAGTGGTTTCCCAGCATCCCGGGTTGCCGCACAGGCACAATTCCCCGATCCCCTCCGCCATCGTGGGAATATGACCGATCTCACCGGCATACCCATTGTGACCGCGATACAACTTGCCATTGAGAAAAAGTCCGCCACCTACGCCAACACCGGCATAAATGAATATAAAATCCTTGGTTTGGCGCATGACCCCGAACAGATGCTCCGCCACGCCGGCGGCATTGGCGTCATTTTCGATGAACACCTTGAGTCCGGTATGTTCGGAAAAGATCTTCCGCAGGGGCACATTGTGCCAGCGCAGATTCGGCGAATAAACCATCACGCCTTCCTGTAAATCGACAGTGCCCGGCGCTGCAACACCCAACCCCAGCATGCGAAGATTGGCGTCACGGCATCGAGCAACGGCCACCTCCGCCAAGTCGAGGGTTTGATCGATGGTTTTGGTCTGCTCGTCAAACGGATCGGCTTTCTCCTTGTGCCGCCAAATGACTTTTCCGACAAAGTCCATTAACGCCACAGCCACAAAATCCACTCCCAGTTCCACGCCGATGATCCCGCCTGCTTGCGGATTGATCTCCAGCAGTGTAGCGGGGCGCCCGGTACCGATGGAGTTCATCCCAATTTCGTGGATGAGACCCCGTTCGAGTAAATCTTCCACCAAACTCGAAACGGTTGACTTGTTGAGTTCGGTCATAACTGCCAGCTTGGCACGCGATAAGGGTGCCTCATTTTGAATATTCCGAAGAATAAGAGATAGATTTGCCTCGCGGACAATAACCTGGTCAATTGTCTTTTTCATGAGTTAGTATGTTGGGGCAACAAACTAATGATAGTACAACTTAGAAGGCTTGTCAATACGATTTATTCTTGGCTCACCCACCGAGAGCAAAGAGGAAAATCAAATCGTTGACGTTTGTTCCAGTCGGGCCAGCCTTGATCAAATCCCCCAGTGACTCAAAAAAAGCATACGCGTCATTTCTCGACAGG
>CAZFDL010000307.1:0-2456 GCA_964517905.1 uncultured Anaerolinea sp.
GCCGAGAGTCCCGTCACAATGGCATCGAAATATTTCACAAGGTCGAACTGTTCGATGAAGCGCATCGTCCCCTTTTCATCGCGCGCGCTGACCACCGACATCGGATATTTCCCCTTAAGTTGCGCCAGTAATACGTCTACGCCTGGCACGAGCAGGAATTTTTTTGCCGATTGCCTGCGATGGCGCGCCATCCAATTGATGACTGCGGTCATTTCATCATCGATGCCCAGGCTGTCCGCAATGCCCAACAAGGCGTTGCCGGGCGCCTCCGCCCACATCACGAAACGCCGCGCCGCGTGGTCGG
The DNA here is from genome assembly GCA_964517905.1 of uncultured Anaerolinea sp. GTDB lineage: Bacteria > Chloroflexota > Anaerolineae > Anaerolineales > Villigracilaceae > Defluviilinea. The sequence continues at coordinate 305 of CAZFDL010000307.1, forward strand.
GGTCACGGAATAAAAATTTCGGAAAGAAGCGCAGGACTTTCTGTTTGTACAGGTCGTCCGTATCGCTGAGCGTGCCGTCCACGTCGAAACAAAGCGCTTTAATACGGGGGAGGTCGAGGGACATGGCCGAATTGTACCGTAATCAGGTGTGCTATACTTTGGGGTAACTCTTTTCGAACACCAAGGATTCGAAGTTCGAACCGTTTGGAGTATGACACGTTTTCCGCGTGTGGTTCACTTCACCCCTCTAACCATCCATGACCCAGCCCAAAGACCAGGATAGAACACGCGCATTACTCGAACTGCTCTATCACGTGAGCCGCGAGGTGGCGACTGCCCTTGATCTGCGGACCGTGCTCCAGCGCGTGTTGTACGAGGCCATCCAGAACGTGGGCGGGGAACGTTGCAGCGTGGTGGTGCTCGATGATTCCGGCAAAGCCGTCGATGCGACCATTGTCTACGGCAGGGAGATGCACGAGCATACCACCCAGCAGCTGCGTGAGACCATGGAGCGCGGTCTCGCGGGGTGGGTGATTCGCAACCGCAAAGGCGTCTATATTCCAGATACCAGCAGGGATGAACGCTGGTTGTTACGCCCGGACGACGCGATGAACAAGTCCGGTGCCAAGTCTGCGATCTGTGTGCCTCTTCAAGCGCGTGAAAAACTGGTGGGCGTGCTCACGCTCGTCCACCCGACCCCGAACGCATTCAACGCCGAACAACTCGACCTGATGCAAGCCATCGCCGACCAGGCGGGCGTGGCGATCCTCAACGCCCGTTTGTATACCGAAAGCCAGCGGCAAGCCCGCGTGATGACCGCACTGGCGGAAGGCGCCACCGCGATGAACGTTTCGCTCCGCATGGAGGATCTCCACCAGCGGATTCTTATCCAGACCATGCAGGCATTGCAGGTGGAAACGGTCGCGCTCGGCATGATCGAAGGCGAGCAGGTCATCTTCCGCGCGGCGGCGGGGCAGAACGCGGGGAACATTCTCGGCAGGCAGATCGCGCTCGGCGACGGAATCGCCGGCACGGCCGCGCGCGACGGACGCGGGGTGGTGGTGCAGGATGTGACGCAGGACAAGAACTTCGGTGAGGCCGACAAGTTCGGCGGCGTCGAGATGCGCGCGCTGCTCGTATCCCCGATTCAATCGCAGGGACGCGTGATCGGCATTCTGGAGGCGATCAACCCGATCGCCAAAACCTTCGACCCCGACGCACCGCTGGTGATGGCGGGCATTGGAGGGTTTGCCGGTTCGTCCATTCAGAACGCGCAGTTATTCGAGAAACTGCAAGCCGCGCACCAGCGGTACCGCGAATTATTCGAAGACAGCATCGACCCGATGGTCATCACCGATTGGGAGGGAAGAATCCTCGAAGCCAACCGGCAAGCCGTGCTGCTCAGCGGATACACCAATGATATGCTCCATGCGCTGACGATCGACCAGCTTCACGAAGTGAACTGGAACACGATCGGCGCGGATTTCGAAACCTTGCGCGAGAATCGCACCTCCACCTATGAATCGTCCCTGCACACGCAGGACGATGCGCACATCCCCATCGAAGTCCTTGCGCGGCGCGTCGAATTCGAAGAAACGGATTCGATCCAATGGATCCTGCGCGACATCACACAGCGGAAGGAAATGGACGGCTTGCGAGGCGACCTCACCTCGATGATCTATCACGACCTGCGTTCGCCGCTTGCCAACATTACTTCCAGCCTCGATATCTTGCACGGTCTCGTCCCCGAAAAAGATCAAGAAACGGTGCGTTCGATCCTCAAGATCGCGGAGAATTCCACCGACCGCATCCAGCGCCTTGTCAATTCCCTGCTCGATGTGAATCGTTTGGAATCGGGTCAACCCGTGGTGAATCAAAAAGCAGTGGATACCATGAACTTGATCAAAACGGCTGTAAAAGATATGCAACCGGTCGCGGACGGCAGGCGGCAAACACTCGGCGAGGATCTGCCGGTGGAACTGCCTCCGATCTGGGTGGATGAAGATATGGTGCGGCGCGTGTTGATAAATTTGATGGAGAACTCGAGTAAGTTCACGCCCACTGAAGGGGAGATCCGAGTCGGCGCAAAGAACGAAGGCGATTGGGTGCACGTGTGGGTGATGGATACCGGACCCGGCATCCCGCCTGCCGA
>CAZFDL010000308.1:0-2445 GCA_964517905.1 uncultured Anaerolinea sp.
GCGACATCGAAAGCACACACACGATCGGTGTCCACGGACCGGGCGAGGTACATGTCTTTCTCGTTGACTATTGATATTCGGGATGATACAATCCCGCCCGCTTGCCCCCATCGTCTAGTGGCCCAGGACGGAGCCCTCTCAAGGCTCAAACCGGGATTCGAATTCCCGTGGGGGCACACGCCAAGTGACGGTCATCTCAAAGATGACCGTCACTTGTTTTATAATCCAACTATGAATAAAATCCTCGTGGTGGGTTCACTCAACGCAGACCTCGTCGTACGCACGCCGCGTTTTCCTCAGCCTGGCGAAACGATCAGCGGCGAAGACCTGCACGTGATCCCCGGCGGCAAAGGCGCGAATCAAGCGGTCGCGGCGGCGAGACTTGGCGCGAACGTTTCGATGCTTGGGCGGGTCGGCAAAGACAACTTCGGCGATTTTCTTCTCGAAAATCTCAAATCAAACCACGTGGACACGAATCTGATTCTGCGCGACGACGCGGCAACCGGGACGGCCACCATCATCGTGGATTTCAATGGACAGAACACCATCGTCCTTTCGCCGGGTGCGAACGGCAAACTGACGCCTGAGGACGTGGATGCCGCGTCTTTTCCCAGTGGAGGTTTACTCCTCCTTCAGCTGGAAATCCCCATACTGACGGTGTTTCGCGCTGCTCATCGCGCTCGTGAGAGTGGCACACGTGTCATTCTCAATCCTGCACCCGCCCAACAATTGCCAGATGAACTGATCGCTCTCGCCGATTTCCTCATCCCCAACGAAACAGAATTATCTCTGTTGACCAATCAAAAGGTCGACGACATTGCCTCCGCCGAGTTCGCCGCAAGAGAATTGTTGCAACGAGGCGCGAAGAATGTGATCGTGACTCTCGGGAGTAAGGGCGCGTTGTTAATAAACAAGCAGACAAGAACCCTCGTTGACACGCTTAAAGTTGATGTGGTGGACACTACTGCTGCAGGTGACGCGTTCATCGGCGGGTTTGCAACTTCGCTGTTGCAAAACAAATCACTGGAGGAGTCGATCCGTTACGGTTGCGCCTGCGGCGCATTGGCTGTGACCAAATTCGGCGCGCAACCGTCATTGCCGACGAAAGAGGAAGTGGAGAAATTACTATAGAGCGGAATGCAACCCCGCCCCACGGAGAATCATGCCCACCAAACGAATTATCATCGACACCGACCCGGGCGTGGACGACGCGCTCGCCTTCCTGCTTGCGCTCGCTTCACCGGAGATTCAACTCGAAGCGCTGACCACAACACAGGGCAACGTCACTCTTGAGACTGCCACCCGTAACGCACTCGCCGTGTTGGAACTGGCGAACGCAGGTCACATCCCGGTGGCGGCTGGCAGTGTGCTTCCCCTTGTCCAGCCGTTGCGCGCCTCCGCATACGTGCATGGCGAAAGCGGAATTGGAAACTCAAAACTGCCCCCAGCAAAAAACAAACCTCGCGAAGGACACGCCGTGGACTATTTGATCCAAAGAGTCCTCGCCGAGCCAGATGAGCTCAGTGTGTTCCCCATCGGTCCGCTGACGAATATCGCCATGGCCATTCGCAAAGAGCCAAAGTTTGCCAAATCGGTAAAGGAATTGGTTATCATGGGCGGAGCGATTCACGAAAGCGGTAACGTCACCCCGCTGGCAGAATTTAATATCTGGGTTGACCCGCATGCCGCACATATCGTCTTCCATTCGGGAATTCCCATCACACTGATTCCGCTGGATGTTACTCACAAGTGCCTGTTCAAACAGGAACACGTGGACCTTCTATCGAAGAACAGATCGCCGATCTCGCGTTTTATCAAAGATGCCATAGAGGTGTATTTCAAATTCTCGTACGAACGCGGTTTTGCCGGTTGTGCATTACACGACCCGCTCACACTGGCCACGGTCATTGCCCCGGAACTGCTCACCCTCAAGGAATATTTTGTGGATGTAGACCACTCGGGCGGTGTATCCATGGGAAAAACGTTCGCCGATGAGTTTGGCGTTATGAAGAAACCCGCCAACATGAAAGTCGCCATGCAGGTACGCGGCGACGACTTCATCGAGTTGTTCCTTCAGCGTATGGAAACCTTGAGCCGCTCGATCACGGATTGACATGCCAAAACGCCTCCTCCTCGACACCGACCCCGGCATAGACGACTCACTCGCAATTTTACTTGCGCTCGCTTCGCCTGAAATTTCTCTCGAAGGGCTGAGCATCGTCCACGGAAACTGCTCGCTGGAACAAGCAACAACCAACGCGCTTTCTGTTTTGGAAATGGCAAATGCGGGTCAGATTCCAGTTTCGGCTGGGTGTGAACTGCCCCTCGTGCAACCGTCCCTGCTTGCGCCGGAGACGCACGGCAACACCGGCTTGGGCTATGTAAAACTCCCCAGTCCGCGAACCAAGCCGACCCGTCAGCACGGATGCGATTTTCTCATCGAGC
>CAZFDL010000309.1:0-2424 GCA_964517905.1 uncultured Anaerolinea sp.
CCTTTCCGTTCGGTTGGAAGGGAAAACGCCCGATCTTGATCTCGTGCCCGCGTTCTTTTGCCTGCGCTTCGGTGAGCCCGAACGATGCGACCTGTGGGTGACAATATGTTGCGCGCGGCATCATTTCGTAATCCAACGTGACCGTTTCTGCACCTGCGATGTTCTCGGCACAGACGATGCCCATCGCCGAGCCGACGTGCGCCAGCATGAGTTTACCGGTCACATCGCCGACCGCCCAAATGCCCGGCACATTGGTCTGCATTTTCTCATTGATTTCGACCATGCCGCGCTGGTCCAGCTTGACGCCCACCGCTTCGAGACCCAGATTTTTGCTGTTCGGCGTAAAGGCGGTCGCCACCAACACCTGATCGACTTCCACAGTCTCGCCTGGGAGTTTTACTTTGACTTTCGAACCGGAGACTTCGATGCTCTCGAATTTGATGTCGGTCTTGATCTTGATCCCCCGTTTGGTGAGTTCCTTCGTCAATTCCTTGCTGACCTCTTCATCTTCGCGCGGCAGGATGCGCGGCAACAGTTCGATGATGGTCACGTCCACGCCGTAGGAATTCCAGATCGTGGCAAACTCTACGCCGATGGACCCGCCGCCGACGATCAGGGCAGAGGCCGGCAGGGTGTCCTGCATGATTGCTTCGACGTAGGTGATGATTTTCTTTCCATCGATTTTCACATTCGGCAGCATTGCCGCGCTCGCGCCCGTGGCAACAACGATATTCTTCGCCTTTAGTTCGGTTGACTTGCCGTCCTTATCGGTCACGCTAAGCGTGTCTTTCGCTTTGAATTTTGCATCGCCCATGAAAACGACGATGTTATTTTTCTTCATGAGAAAGCCCACGCCCTTGGTCAGGCGGTCGGAATTTTGCCGCGAGCGTTTGAACGCCACGCTGTAGTCCAGTTTCAGATTATCGAACGAGAAGCCGAAATCCTTGCCGCGTTCGCGCAGCGTGTGCGCCACCTCCGCGTTCTTCAACAGCGACTTGGACGGGATGCACCCGATGTTCAAGCACACGCCGCCCATCCATTGCTTGTCCACGATGGCGACCTTCTGCTTGAGTTGCGCGGCGCGAATCGCGGCCACGTACCCCGCCGGTCCCGCGCCGATGACGACCACATCGAAATTTTCTGCCATGAAATCTCCTAAGGCATGTCATTGCGAGCCGAAGGCGAAGCAATCTCCCCATGTTGAGGAGATCGCATCGCCGCCGCTTCGAGGTTGTGCTTCGCACTCCGCTCAGCGCTTGCAGCTTCTCGCCATGACAACGTTGATTGTGTTTTCCGTCCCATTTTACTATTAAAGGAAACATCCTCCCGCACGAGAGGATGTTTCGAAGTTACACGTTTTTCCTGAGGAACTCGACCGTCCGTTCCCATGCCAGAGACGCCGCGGCGGGGTCGTACTCGGGGCGATCCTCCTCCACGAACCAGTGGGCAACTCCGGGGTAGAAATGAATCGTCACCTCCACACTGGCGGCTTTCATATTCTCTTCCATTTCCTTCACTTGTCCCAAAGACATCCATTCATCCGTTTCCGCGTAATGACCGAGCACTTTTGACTTCATTTTGCTGAAATCCGTGCTCCAGCCGCCATAAAACAAAACTGTCCCCGCCACATCCGGCTCCTTTGCCGCAGTGATCAACGCCCAATCCGTACCCATCGAAAACCCCAGAATGCCGATCGGCTTATCCGGTCGAAGCGATACAAGGTGGTCTTTCGTTGCTTTGATCATGGCGCTCATGGCATCAAAATCCCCTTCCGCTTCCTGTTGCAGAACTTTGGCTTTGTCAATCGTATTGGCAACACGACCGTGATAGTAATCGGGCGCGAGCGCTGTGTAGCCATGTTCCGCAAGTTGATCGCAAACCTGTTTGAAAAATGGCTTGAGCCCCCACCACGAAGGCAATACCAAAACGCCCGGTCCACCTGCGGATGGAGAGGCTACATAGACATTCACCGAGGTACCGTTCACGTTCAATTGAATTTCGGATTGTTGGATGGACATGGCACAAGCTCCTTTGGCTCCGATTGTACCTGAACGTGTGTTCTATTTTACAACCACCGCCTCACGCGCCGCTTGTAGCCTGTGTACTCCTCCCCGAACTTTTGCTCCAGGTACGCCTCCTCCGGCTCGATCACCAGCTTGTTCATCAAGAGGATGAAGACTGGTGCAAGAGGGATTCCCCACACATTCCCAAACGCAAGCGGAAAGCCAATCAACATGAACACCATCCCGAGATAGATCGGGTTGCGCGTTATACGATAGATTCCCGTCGATACAACCGTTTTCACCGACCCATGCGGATCCAACGTTGTGCGCGCCTTCATGAATGAGAAAAAAGCAAGAATGCCGAGCAGAATACCGATTCCCGTCATTCCCAAACCGATGTTGCGGAATAACGGCGAAACGG
>CAZFDL010000310.1:0-2408 GCA_964517905.1 uncultured Anaerolinea sp.
GGGCGAACACGATCGCGCCTTCGAAGGTGCCCAACGCGCCGGGCGCGGAAGGGATGGCTCCGCCGAAGGCCGCCATGCCCAGACCGAACATTGCCCAGATCATATTGGCCTGCGGAAAGAACGCGCGAATGATAAAGTAATAGGCGACGATGGCGATCGCCCAGTTGACCGTCATCCAAAACAGGAATTTGACGAAGAGCCAGCCGTCGGTGAGCACGCTCAAGCCGGAGAAGAACGACTCGAGGAAACTACCGCCGAGCTGTTGCAACCGCGGAACGCGCGTCGTGAGTTTGTGAAAAATGTCGAGCGCCCATTTGTTGTTGCGCGCCAGAATGTACATCAACACAAAGCCTGCCAGCACCACCGCGCCGACAACAATGCCGCCGCGCTCACTGCCCTCCGCGCCGACAACGAACGGAATCACCGAAACAAAAATAATGGCGGTGTAGATCAAGTCCATGGTGCGTTCGATGACGATCGTGGGCAGGATCTCCATGAAGGTCAGCGGGGATTTTCGGCTGAGCAGGAAGGCGCGCCCGAACTCGCCAAGGCGAAAGGGCAGGAAATTATTAAGCAGATATCCTTCCCCAACTGTCCAGAACACATCGCTGAACGTGGCGCGGTTGCGGAGCAGGGTCCGCCACACCACAGCGCGTACGGCGATCCAGAAAAAGCCGATGACGAGTGCGATTCCAAGATAGAGGTAATTCGCGTTGCGGATCGCGTCCACCATGGCGCGCAGGTCGACAAAATAGAGGATCGCGGCGATCAAGCCGATGCTGATTATGGCTCCGGGCAGCCAGCGTTTTGCATCTTTCATGTGTTATGTCTCCGTAGGGGCGAGGTCATCTCGCCCCACATTGGGCGGGGAGACCCCGCCCCTACGAATTTTATTCCTCGTTCAATTTCAACACCGCCATGAACGCGTCCTGCGGAATTTCGACGTTGCCGACCATCTTCAAACGCTTCTTGCCCTTTTTTTGTTTCTCGAGCAATTTCTTTTTGCGCGTGATGTCGCCGCCGTAGCATTTTGCCAGCACATCTTTACGAGTCGCCTTGACATTCGCGCGCGAGATGATCCGTCCACCGGCGGAGGCCTGCACAGCCACGTCGAACATCTGCCGCGGGATCAACTCTTTCAATTTGGTGATGAGCCGCTGCCCTTTGTAGTACGCGTCCTTCTTGTGGACGATTGCTGCAAGTGCGTCGAGAGGTTCGCCGTTGACGAGGATCTCGAGCTTCTGCAACTCGTCCACGCGATATTCCAGGAATTGGTAATCGAGTGAAGCGTATCCCTTGGTGCGCGACTTCAAATCGTCGAAGAACCCGATGATGATCTCGGACAGGGGGATCTCAAAATCGAGTTGCACGCGATGCGGCGCGGGATATTCCTGTTGCTTGAAGACCCCGCGCTTCTTCGTGACGAGTTCCATGATCGGCCCGTAATACTCCGTCGGTGTGATGATCTCGATGGTCATCCACGGTTCGCGGATCTCGACCACCTTCGATTCGTCGGGTAGTTCGGCAGGCGAGTCGACGAGGACGACCGCATTGTCGATCATCAAGACTTCGTACTCCACGGAGGGCGCGGTGAACAATACATCCATGTTGTATTCGCGTTCGATGCGCTCCTGGATGATCTCCATGTGGAACAAGCCGAGGAAGCCCGCGCGGAAACCAAACCCCAGGGCCTGGGATGTTTCGGGCTGATACGTGAGCGACGCGTCGTTGAGTTGCAGTTTCTCAAGCGACTCGCGCAGTTCGGGATAATCATCCGCTTCGACGGGATAAATCCCGGCGAAGACCATCGGCTTGGGGGTGCGGTATCCGGGCAGAGGCTCTGAAGCAGGCTGAGAGGCGCGCGTGATCGTATCTCCGACGCGGCATTCGTGCACGGTCTTGAATCCGGTCGCGATGTAGCCCACTTCGCCTGAACCCAAACTTTGAACGGGCGTCATGACCGGCGCGAAGATACCGATCTCAACGGGACGCATATCCACTTTGGTTGCGAACATACGCAGGACATCGTTGGATTTGAACGAGCCTTCCACCACGCGGACGTACGCAACGACGCCTTTATACGCGTCATAATGCGAATCGAAGATGAGCGCGCGCAATGGCGCGTCATCCGCATCCTTCGGCGGCGGCACGCGCGTGACAATGGCTTCGAGGATCTGATCCACATTGATGCCCTCTTTGGCAGAGATCTGAAGCACGCTCTCAGGCTCGATACCCAGCAAGGCGCCCACATCTTCCGCCACTTCATCGGGACGTGCCGAGGGCAGGTCAATTTTGTTGATCACGGGGATGATCGTGAGGTCGGCATCGAGCGCCTGATACAAGTTCGCGAGCGTTTGCGCTTCGATGCCCTGCGTGGCGTCCACCACGAGCACCGCGCCTTCACACGC
>CAZFDL010000311.1:0-2400 GCA_964517905.1 uncultured Anaerolinea sp.
GGACTGCGCGGAAGCCTGCTCCGCCTGCTCGATCAATTCGAAGAGGGTACTCCGCTGGAGACAACCACCGTCAAATCTGCCCTCCAGTCTGCGTTTCACATTTTACGCGAGGCAGCCCGCGAGATGAGGTAAGATATTTCTCGCCACGCCGTGTCATACGGAGTGACACGTCCTCATCAATGCAAAGAGCATTGCCATGTCTGATCTCTACACACTCCAACCTACTCAGATCGTCATGTACGTCACAGAATATTGCGCGGATTGCCTGCGCGCCAAGAAATTCTTCGACGCGCGGGGTATTTCCCACATCCGCGTGGGCCTCGAAGGGGACGATCACGCCACCGAGTTCGTGATTCAGGTCAACCGTGGATACCGAAGCGTGCCGACGATCGTCTTCCCCGATGGTTCGGTGCTCGTCGAGCCTAGCTGGGAGGAGCTGAACGCGAAATTCTCGAATTAAGCTGACCTGTAGGGGACTATTCTCAAGACTGAATCTATCCCCCTCGTCGTTAGTTCATCCTGACATGGCTACCGAAACAACATGCTAGCGGTAAACTCCATTCAATCAACCCTGACTGCAAGTAAGGGTTTTTGCCGCGCGAAGGCACGTCTTCGTGTGTGAGCATTGCGCGGTATACACCATCAGTATGAATTTACGGACTAGCAGGTAGCGCCGCCGAAGGCGGCGATTCCGGCATGGCAGTTTCAAACACGGTACGAACCATGAATCCGGCTTGAACGGTCATGGCAATCACCCAACCAAGGCATAACCCCGCCAGACCGCCGACTGAGGCGCCAAGCGCGGCGAGAACCAGCTCCAGCAGACCACCCAACATCATCCAAAACGCCGGGCCGAGAACCCTGCCACGGATCCTCTGAATTACCACGAAGTGGTTTTTGATGATCTGCGGAAAGACCGCCAAGCCCAATATTTGTAGACTGAGGCTCGCGTATTCGGCATAATCATCACGAAATAAACCCATGAAGAGATCAGCGCCGAGCAAAAACACAATGTTCACCGCCACCCCGGTGAAAACCGAAAGTTTCAGCGTGAGTCGGATCTTGCTAGCCAGGGCAGCCGGGTCTGATGCGCCAACGGCGTATAGCACTGTAGTGAGCGCAACCGGAACGACCGCCGCGAAACTGGCTACCATCCAGGCGGTATAAAAATACGCATTCATTCGAGCCGAGAGCACCACAGTCACAACGATCGGCATGATCAGACCTGAAGCCTGTAGTGTTAGGTTGAATAGATGGTGGGCCAGTGCGGCTGAACCCAACCTTCGCAACAGGATCCACTGCGGCAACAAACTCATTTTTCCTCGATTCTTCCGGAGGGCATACCCGGCCAATACGCCTACGGAGACGAGGTTTCCCATAAGCCATGTACTGTAAATGGTTAAACCCAACCTGTCATACATCCAAAAGCCGGCAACCGCCAAGGCAAGCAACTTAACCACCGCGAAGATAGTATTGCGCACCAGTTGAAGATCGCTGCGCAACAACCCAACCACGGACTGGTCCAGTACAAAAGTGATCGATGTGAAGCTAACGCCGAGAGCGAATAGCAGGATGTTGATCACATTCGCTGAAAGTACGTGAAGTTCTTCAGATGCCCAGGGAGCAAGAAAAACAAACAAAAGACCAAACACGCCGCCAAAAAACCCTACAACGATCAACGCCGTGCCGATGAGCGATGCTTCCTTTCCGGGTTGGCGGGGCAGTTCGCCAATCAACAATGTCCCGAAGCCCATAATGCTTAGATTACCCAAAAACAACATGGCGGATATGGCGGCAGAACCCAGACCCACCGCCTCCGGCGAAAACTGACGGGCCGCCAGCCACCAGTAGACAAAACCCAGCCCTGAGGTGATTACCGTTGTGCTTACCAGAGAGCCGGCATTTGCCAGCATGACGCGGTACGTTCCGATCCAGGAAAGGACGTTGACTTGCATGATCGTCACCGGTTAGACTCGTCGATCAATTCCGCATATAGGTTTTCAAATTGAGACACGATCTTGTCTGCCGTAAATCGTTTTACATCCTCCTGTCCGGCCTTCCCAAGTTGTTCACGCAAATCCGGATTGTCGATCAATTTTTGCAACGCGCCAGCGAGGGCATTCACGTCCCCGGGTGGAATAAGTAATCCAGTCTTGCCATCGGTAATTATGTCCACGATTCCCCCCACAGCTGTCCCAATGACCGCTTTGCCCCGGCTCATGGCTTCTCTGATGACGCCGGGCAGCGAATCCGGCCAAATTGATGGGGCGACTCCGAATAAGCACCTCTCCCAAGCATACATAACCAAGTCATGTGGCGCATCGTAAATAACTTTCACACCACTAGGAAACTTCTTCGGTGTATCAGGCCAGATGGTTCCAATCAGCACTAATGGTGGAG
>CAZFDL010000312.1:0-2381 GCA_964517905.1 uncultured Anaerolinea sp.
GTAGCGCTCATTTGCGGCGTTTGGCGAGACCATCGCGGAACTGGCGTGCTGGTCTCGTCTTAATTTTTGAACATCTAAGCGCTCGTCCTCAGGAGAATCTATTTCATGGCACAGAACCAAGCGATCCAAAATGCCGAGTGGCACGCGTTCAATACCGAAGAGGTGTTGAGCCACTTACGGGTTGAAACTCAGGGTTTGACTACAGCACAGGCAAAGGCACGACTCGAACAGTACGGACCGAACCAGTTAAAAGAAGCGCCGCGACCCACCTTCTGGCATATGTTGTGGGAACAGTTGAACAATTTCGTGGTGATCCTGTTGATCATTGCGTCGCTGGTTTCAGGGCTGTTGGGCGATTACGCGGAAGCCGCGGCGATCATGGCGATCGTGGTTCTCAACGCGATCCTGGGACTTGTGCAGGAACGCCGCGCGGAGGAAGCGCTTGCCGCGCTCAAGAAACTTGCCTCGCCAGATGCACAGGTGATGCGCGATGGAAAGCGGATGTCGATCCCCTCCTTTGAACTTGTGCCCGGCGATATTGTTTTCCTTGAAACGGGAAACTTCGTGCCAGCAGATATGCGCCTGTTGGAGGCGGTCAACCTGCGGGTGGAGGAGGCTTCGCTTACCGGCGAATCACTGGCCGTTCAAAAGAACGCCGCGACCGTTCTCGAGAAGAACGTGCCGTTGGGAGACCGCAAGAACACCGCGTTCATGGGCACGCTGGTTTCGTACGGACGCGGGCGCGGTGTGGTCACCAGCACCGGGATGTACACCCAACTCGGCCTCATCGCCTCCTTGCTTCAAAATGTGGAAACGGAAGAAACTCCCCTGCAGCGGCGGCTTGACCAACTGGGCAAATCATTGAGCATTGCCGCGCTCTTGCTCGTTGCTGTTGTATTTATTGTCGCGCTGATCAATCAGACGAATATCAATGAACTGTTTACAGGTCCGCTTGCGTATTTGAGCAAGTTCGCGGAACAGATCACGGAAGTTTTTATCATCGCCATCAGCCTCGCCATCGCCGCTGTGCCGGAGGGACTCCCTGCCGTGGTGACGATCTCCCTCGCCCTCGGTATGCGTGAGATGATCAAACGTCACGCGCTCATCCGCAAACTATCCTCGGTTGAAACGCTTGGCTCTGCAACTGTGATCTGTTCTGACAAGACCGGCACGCTCACACAAAACGAAATGACTGTCACGCGCATGTGGGTGGATGGACAATTCATCCACATCACCGGGACGGGGTACACGCCGACCGGAGATTTCCTCGTGGATGGCAAAAATATCAAGATCACGGAACATCGTGCCGCGCTCACCGCGTTGTGGCTGGGCTTGTTGAATAATGATTCCCTGCTGGAAACGACAGGCGAGGAGGAAACGCAAAAGACGTATCGTGTGGTCGGCGACCCCACGGAGGGCGCGTTACTCGTCGCTGCAATGAAGGCCGGGGCGATGCATATGCAGATCCGTGAGGCATACCCGCGCGAGAACGAAGTGCCTTTCGATTCGGACCGCAAACGTATGATCACGATTCACGATGTTTTTGCACCTCGACCGGATGACCCCTCGCCTTTCATCGATGAGAAACACAAATCGTGGGATGTGATTGCGGTCAAAGGAGCGCCGGATGTAGTGCTGGGTCTCTGTACGCAATTCCAAAACATGGATGACGAGTCCGGGCCATTGACCCCGGAGTTGCGCGACCGCATCCTCTCTGCCAATGATGTGATGACGAAAGACGCGTTGCGCGTGCTTGCGGTGGCCTATCGACTCGTGCGCGATGTGCCGGATAACCCGGCGCAGATCATCACCAACGAACTCGAACACGATCTGATCTTCGTTGGTTTGTTGGGCATGATCGACCCGCCGCGTCCCGAGGTCAAGCCCGCGTTGGAGGAGGCTCGCAAAGCGGGCATCCGCACGGTGATGATCACCGGTGATTACCCGAATACGGCGCGTGCCATCGCCGAGACCATCGGCTTGCTCCGCCCCGGGCGGAAGGTGATGACCGGTGCGCAAATCGATGCGCTCAGCGATTATGACCTCAAGAGCGCCATCGCAGAGACGGATGTCTTCGCACGCGTTTCACCGGAACACAAACTGCGCCTCGTGGACGCGCTGCAAGCCAACAACGAGATCGTGGCGATGACCGGGGACGGAGTCAACGATGCACCCGCCATCAAGCGCGCTGACATCGGTGTGGCGATGGGCATTACCGGTACCGACGTGGCAAAGGAAACTGCCGACATGGTGCTGACCGACGATAACTACGCCAGCATTGTCTCTGCCGTTGGACAGGGACGCGTCATCTACTCGAACATCCGTAAGTTCGTGTTCTTCCTCCTGTCCTCCAACATCGCCGAGATCATGATCATCTTCCT
>CAZFDL010000313.1:0-2367 GCA_964517905.1 uncultured Anaerolinea sp.
ATGTACGATCACCTGCCCGATTGGTCGTTGACGGTCGTGCCTGAGATCGCGCGACACCTCAACCCCGAAAGCAAACTCTATCCCAACCCGAAAAATATGTACGCGCGATTGCTTGCCGAAACGGGATTAATCGGCTTCATCCTTTTTATCGCGTTTCAGTTTTCATTGCTGGGCGATGCGCTGACTGCGTTGCGCGGCGCGTCTCCACTGGCGCGCTACCTCGGCATCGCCGGTTTGTTTTCGTGGATCGCGATCGCCGTCTACAACATCACGCAGGACTCGTTCGCCACACCGAATTTGTGGATCAACCTTGGCATTCTCGCCGGTATGACAGCCTCTGCGTTAGAATCGAAGAATTCGGTTCCCCTAAAACATCCTCAGATTTCGCAGATCCAATAAATCGGCGAAACCGTGTAATTTTCTGATGACTGTATCTCAGGAGCGTTCATGATCGTCCTTTCTGTTGGCATGCCGCGCGCGGGTTCGGGCTGGCACTACAACCTCATCCACGACTTGATGAAGACGACGGGTTGCGCCGACGCACGCGAGATCCGCGAGAAATATCGCCTGCAAAGAATTCTCACCGAAGTCAATTGCAATATCGGTGTGCTGTCTGCGCGCAGGCTTGGGATGATGGCAATCCCCGCGTTGATGGGCAACACGTTCGTCATCAAAGCCCACGCGGGACCGACTCCGACAAGCCGCCTCTTTCAACGGGTCGGCTTGCTGCGCATCACCTACATTTATCGCGACCCGCGCGACGCGATGCTTTCTGCGTTCGACTACGGTCAGCGCGCGCTTCAAAAGGGACGACCTAACGCGTTCTCACATCTCACCGACTTCGATAAAAGCCTCGCGTTCATCATGGAATACGTCCGTATTTGGGAGCGGTGGACGAGGGAAAAGAATATTCTGGTTGCGCGCTACGAGGACCTGCTCACGAACTACGATGCCGAGGTGGCGCGCCTGGTCCGATTCCTCAACCTTCGGGGAGACCAGCCCGAAGTCCAGAAGGTGACCGACGCGTTCCGTCCAGAAAAAGGCGAGGGGCAACAAGGCTTGCATTTTTTCAAGGGGAGGATCGGCCGTTTCAGCGAATCTTATTCCGCCGAACAGCAGGCTGTGTTGAAGGAAAAAATGACCGCCTACCTGACGCGAATGGGGTACGAGTCCTAGTTCGTAAGCCAGCTGTAACCCCGGGCGGAATTCGCAACCCATATTTTCGGGTATGATTGGAAATCATGCGAAGGTTTGAGACTCCCTATGTTGCGGACTGGTTCGCCGCATCCATGCGCTGGATCGTGCTTATGGGAATCATCATCTCGCTCGCGTTGCGGGGACAGGTAAACGCAGTCTCGCTGACGGTGCCTGCGTTGATGATGACGTGGAACGGGGTGATGAGCATGCTGGCGGGTTTGAGCATCCGCATTCGATATCATCGCTACATCGCGCTGGCTGTGGATTTTGTCCTTGCCGCGGCATTCTTCTGGTTGCAGGGCGGGTTGACCGGCGCCTCGGCATGGATCGCGTTGTACCCAATCCTCACGGGGGCGGTGTACTTTGAAGCATGGGGCGCTCTTGTCACCGGCGGCGGGTTCGCGGTCTGGCAGGTTCTCGTTTCGCCCGAGGCTCTGGCAGGCGGCTTCACCTCGAACGCCTCGAGCGGATTGACACTCACCCTGCTGTTCACGCTTGTCAGCGCATTGGGCGGGCGTTTTCTGATGAGATGGCTTCGCAATTCGCGCCGCAATCGTCTCGACGCGGAGGAACGCCGACGAAACATGGAAGGTGAACGCCTGCGCGCCATCTACGAATTGACCTCCACGCTGACAGCGACGCTTAGTTACAAACGCGTGCTCGACTCAGCGCTCGATCTGGGCTACATGGCCTTGAATCCAACGGCCGACCCCGATGAACCCGAACTCGACGAACGACTGGTGAGCGTGGTATATCTGTTCCGTGGCAATGAATTGCGAGTGGGTTCGGCGCGGCGATATACGAACGCGGACATGCGTGTCAACCTACGCGGCAACGAAGGCATTCTCAAGAAGATCTTCGACGACGGCGAACCGTTCCTATCCACGGATGTGGGTTATGACCCCGAGTTGGGACGGATTGTCGCCCTGCGTTCATGCACCTCGGCGTACTGCTTCCCCCTTCGTAGCGGATTCAACGTGTACGGGGCGATGTTATTTGCCCATCCCGACCCGAGTTATTTCTCGCCGGATCGACGCGGACTGCTGGATATCATCGGCAGGCAGGCGGTGATCGCGGTACAGAATGCGCGTTTGTATCAGGACCTGGTGGAGGAGAAAGAGCGCATGATCGAAGTGCAGGAGGAGACGCGCAAGAAACTGGCGCGCGACC
>CAZFDL010000314.1:0-2337 GCA_964517905.1 uncultured Anaerolinea sp.
TGACTGCCCTCGTCCAGCGCCCAATAGAATGGATTCCCCAGCCATTCGAGCGGCTGACGCCAGTCGAGGTGACGGTGCATGCGCGTCTCGAAGAAGATCAGATTCGATAATTGTTGATGATCGGCAAGACTGGCCGGTCGGACGAGAGTGGTGAGCATATTGTCGAGAAAAACCTGCGGTGGTTTCGAAAAAAAATTCCTTGTTAGGGATGCCGTTGCACTGCACCCCGCCCGCAGTGTAACGGCTGGCGAACGCAGGGAGAGGCTGGAGCGGCTAGCGGATCAACCCGATGCGCATCAGGAATTTCATCATGCGCTGTGTAAAGGTGGGTTTTTCCACCAAACGAAGCGAATCGTAAATGTCCATGCCGGTCTGATTGACCTGCCCAAATTTGAAGTGAATGTTGGCAGAGGCTTTGCGGACGATGGAATGCATGTCACCCTCGCCCGCCTGCTCGAAGATGGACGCGGCGCGGTCGTATTCCACAAGCGCATCCTGCCATTTCCGCATCCCTTCGAGCGCGGCGGCGCGGTTGCTGACCGAGATGCCCTGCCGCCTTGGATCGCCGGCGTTCGCGAAAATCTCCTCCGTGCCTTCGGTTGCCTGCAGGGCTTCACGAGCCCTGCCTCCCTGCAGGAGAGCCACGCTTTGGTTGTTCTTCATCTCTGCCGCGTTGAGAGGGTCGTTCGCTTTTTCATACGCCTGCGCGGCTTGAGCAAAGAATTGTGCTGCGGCGAGAAAAGCCCCCTTCTCGTATTCTTTCTTGCCCTGTTCTGCCAGGGTGGATGCAGTTGAATCGTTCACGTGATCTAGAGGGTGATGTCGAGGATGTCTTCGGCGACCGAGCGGAGTTTATCGCGTGACATGTTGCTGAGTTTCATGGCGAGTTCAAGATACGGACGATTGACCGGCAGGGAAATGAACTGGCGCACGTCCTCCGGCAGTTCGAGGAAGTTTTGAATGGCCTCTTCATTCATCAGCCATTGACCGATGGGTCCGCTCCGGTCGAAGAATGTTTCGATGCGCCCGTTCAAGGCTTGAAGCAGAACTTCCAATTCAGGCAGGGGGATGGGTCGTTCGCCCAGTTCGTAGGCTTTGATCCTTCCTCCGGAGATGCCGGTTGCCTGTGCAAGATTACGGATGGAGATGGAGGCGTTGTTGCGTTCCTGTCGAAGGAGCGCGCCGATCTTCCGCTGGCGAATAGCCAGAAGTTTGGGAAGGTCGATCTTTTCGTGTCGCGATGCGTCATCCGAGCGGATCTCCTTCCCCCAGAAGTGGTCGATCGGCAGATCCAAAAAATAAACGAGGGCTTCAAGTTCGGGGAGCGAGGGCGCTTTGCGGCCATCCTCATAGGCGTGGAGCAGGCCGTTCTTCACTCCGATGGCTTGCGCACATTCGGGGAGCTTCCTGCGCGCGGCGAGGCGCGCGTCGCGGATGAGCACACCGAGTTTCTTTGTGCGTATCGTGATCTGGGTTTTGCTATCCATGGCTCCTCAGCTTTGAATGGAACGAACTGCCATGATTATAGCAGAGAGTAATGGAGGATTAATGCCGTTGATTTCGCCCAGGAGTACCGGGCATGAAGATATCGCCGCTCAGTTTGAATCCTGCCGCTTCGAGTTGCGGTGAGAATAGCGGTCGAATGCCCGTGGCTTTGAGTTCGCCGAGGATCTTGTTGTTTTCACCGATTCCCGTTTGCTCAAATTTGAACACGTCGGTGAGTACAACGGTATCGCCCTCCATGCCGGCCACCTCGGTGATCGCCGTCACTTTGCGCGTGCCGTCCTTCAAACGCGTTTGTTGAATGAGGAGGTCCACAGCCGATGAGATCTGCTGCCGCACCACTTTCAATGGCAGTTCCATGCCAGCCATGAGGACGAGCGTTTCAAGGCGCGAGAGCGCATCGCGCGGTGAATTGGCGTGCACTGTGGTCAGCGAGCCATCGTGACCTGTGTTCATCGCTTGCAGCATGTCCAGCGCTTCGCCTCCGCGCACTTCGCCCACCACGATTCGGTCCGGCCTCATGCGGAGAGAATTGCGGACGAGGTCACGGATGGTCACCCCGCCCTTGCCGTCGATGTTGGCTGTTTTCGTTTCCATGCGCATGACGTGATCCTGCTGAAGTTGCAGTTCAGCCGCGTCTTCGATCGTAATGATGCGCTCCTCTTCCGGTATGTAACCGGAGAGCACGTTGAGCAGGGTTGTTTTTCCGGAACCTGTACCGCCGGAGATCACAATATTGAGCCGCGCGATCACGCAAGCGCGAATGAATTCAGCCATGTTCGGCGTGAGCGAGCCGTACTCGATCAACTGCTCGATGGAGAGTTTGTCCTTTTT
>CAZFDL010000315.1:0-2327 GCA_964517905.1 uncultured Anaerolinea sp.
AACTTCCCAAACGGGACGTTGCTCATGAACAGCGCCGTGAAGGAATCGATCTGGTATTTGCGACCCATGAAATATTGGATCGCTTTTTTGTTGATGAGCGGAGTCTCCACCCCGAACTCACCGCCTGTTTCCGCGACGAGACTCTCAGCGTGAGCCAGCACGGCGGGGAAGTCGTTTTCATCCAGCACAGCGAACGGACCATTGTTTGAGCCGACGTATCCATACCCGACAATTTCGCCGCCGCGTTTGTAGACAAAGCCGTCGCGTGTCGTTGCGATCCATTCGTGGACAACAGGACGCGAATGACCAATGAGCTGTTTGTCGATCTGATTCATTCTTTCGAGATGGAATTTCTGTTGCATGGGCTCGATGGCGAGGTCGGTTTGAATATCCACTTTTTCGGCTTGACGATAAAAGTATTTGAGCGGGAAGCGCCCGTAGACGCCGGCTTTCAAATAGCGCGCCAGGGCTCGCTCGTCGAGGGTGGCGATGATGGTGCGATATGGCGAGTCCGTTTGGGGGAAGGCGCGCGCCAGCAACTGGCGGCCCAGCCCGCCCGATTGTTGACCCGGCAGGACGAAGAATTCCGTCAACTCTTGCAAGCCGTCGTGTTCCATCGTACGCGCATACGCGACGATCCCGCCATCCTGTTCCGCGACCCAAAACTCGGAAGCGGTGTGCGCCAGGAACTCGAACATACCCTTGCGCCGTTCCCACAGCGATTTCAACACCTCGGGGTCGTCCCCGCCGGTGATGCCCATCACGTTCATGCGCTCGCTGTAATCCATGATGGTTTTGACGAACACTTGAAAGACGGCATGTGAATCTTCAATGGTGCCTGCGCGATAGGTGATGGACATCGTTTCGAATCCTTTCGGTGGGCAGTATAGCACGGCTCACTTTTCTCTTTGTCATTAAATCATGTTGGAGTACAATACGAACTGTCATGTTTCCCCGCCGTGGATTCGGCGGGTACCTCAACCCAAGGAGAATTCCCCATGTATCACACCCTCATCATCGTCGGCAATGTCGGCAAAGACCCTGAAATGCGCTACACGCCTTCGGGTCAGGCTGTCACGTCGTTTTCGGTTGCCACGAACCGCCAATACACCACGGGCAACGGCGAACAGGTCAAGGAAACGATCTGGTTCCGCGTCACCACGTGGGGCAAACAGGCGGAGGTCTGCAATACTTATGTGAAGAAAGGCATGAAAGTGCTGGTGGAGGGGCGCCTCACACCGGACAAAACCACCGGCGGACCGCGCATCTGGCAGAAATCTGACGGCTCCTCCGGCGCATCGTTCGAAGTGACGGCTGGTACGGTGCGATTCTTGTCGGCGCGCGGTGAAGGTGGAGGCGACGCGCCCATGGCGGGCGGCATGGAACACGCTGAGATGCCGGCTGAGGACGATATCCCGTTCTAGCCCTCGATCTGGATGAAGTTCGATTTACCCAGCAAAACGCATATTCAGTCCGCAGTACCACTGCGGGCAATACCGGATGAATCATGACCACACCCGATCCTCAACCAGCCAAGCCACCGAGTATATTGGCGCAGCCTGCAGGACCCAAGATCAAAGTGAAGGACGGACTTGAACCTGCCTATGCCAATTTGGCGCGCATCTCCCACTCGCCCACCGAGTTTGTGATCGATTTCGGTCACATGATTCCGGGCGAGCCGACGGCAAACATCAACGCACGCGTCGTGATGACGCCGCTCAGCGCAAAACTGCTTCTGCGCGCGCTCAATGAAAACCTCGCGCGTTACGAAGCCGCGTTCGGCGAGATCAAGATCCCCAGCGGCAATTCGCTCGCCGACAACCTCTTCCGTAACCTGCATCCGCCTGAACCGCCGAAGGAATGATCATGCACAAGCTCGAACAGATCGCCGACGACATCCGCAAGAGTTTCGACGTGCGCACGAAGATGCGAGACGAGGCGCTCGCTCTCACGCGCCAGCTAACGCGCGCCTGTTCGCTCGCCATCCGCGCGGTGCATCGGAGCGCACAGGAGGAAATGGAGGAACGCCTCGATGAAGCGCGTACCCTGGCAGACAAATTGCGCGGCGATCTGGCACAGCACCCGGACCTGTTCTACGCGGGATACACACAAGACGCGCTCAAGGAATTCGTGGAGGCCAACGTCACCTGTGCGTTGATCCAAAATCGACCGCTTCAAACGCCGGGAGAACTTGGCGTTGAGAACAATACCTATCTCAACGGCCTGGCTGAGGTCGTGGGTGAGCTGCGCCGCCGCACACTGGATATTCTCCGGCATGGCTATTCACAGGAAGCGGAGCGACTGCTGAACTACATGGACGAGATCTA
>CAZFDL010000316.1:0-2305 GCA_964517905.1 uncultured Anaerolinea sp.
AGCCTTCGCCCTCCAATGTGCGCCCGCGAAAATCGGGGTGGAGGCGGTTGAACGATTCCCGGCGGCTGTCCACAACGACGACTTGATGTCCGCTTTTGAATAGGTGGTAGCACAACTCCGCGCCTACGCGCCCGCAGCCTACAACGAGAAAATTCATGGCAACCTACTCCTTCTCTTCCTTATGAACATGATACGGCACATCGGTCACGACGACCCCATGCTTTGATAACAATTCCTGCCGCAGGAGATCTGCGGTGCGCATGTGCAGGGCATTATGCCATCGTTTCGCCGGAATGAATTCGGGGACAACTACGGTGATGGTCTCGTTCGGTTGGCGGTGATCAAGAATACCCTCAATGTATTGCAACAAGGGTTCGACGAAAAGCCGATACGGCGAATCAAGAATAATCAACCTTGTCCCTTCTCCCCATGTTTTCCATTTCTTTTGGACCTTGGCGGCCTCGGCCTGATCAATGGAAACGTGAATGGCGGTCACATCATCGGACAATAATTTTGCATACCGCAGGGCTTCCATCGTTCCCTGATGAATCCCGCTGACCGGCATGATGACACGGTGGCGCGGTCTGCGGCTGGGCAACCCGCCGAACCTGTCCAGAGAGAGCCGGTTGGCAAGGTCTTTGTAGTGATTGTGAATGATGGATAACATCGCCACCATAAGAGGCAACAGGATTAGTATGATCCAGGCGCCTTCGCGGAACTTCGTGATCGCAAATACGAGCATGACTATCGCTGTACAAAGTGCGCCGAAAGTATTGACGAACATTTTGAAGCGCCAGTTTTTGTCGTACCGAAGGGTGGAGCCGGTTTCCACGATCTCCTCGCCTGCCTTCAGCTGACCTATCTTGTGCCAGCGCCGCGCCATGCCGGTTTGAGAAAGCGTAAAGGAAAGAAAGACACCGATCGCGTACAGCGGGATCAACGACGTTACGCTGGCTTGGAAGACGATGATCAGAATGGACGCGATGACCGCCAGCGTTACAATTCCGTTTGAATAGACCAACCGACTGCCGCGGAACGTCAATTGACGCGGAAGGAAACCATCGTGGGCAGCCAGCGCTCCAAGCCGCGGAAAATCTGCGAAGGCGGTATTTGCCGCCATGATGAGGATGACGGTGGTTGCCGCGATGATTGCCAGGTAAAGGAATCCGCGTCCGTCGTAGACGGTTCGCGCGAGTTGAGAGATGATCGTTTCCTCTTCCGAGAACACTGCCCCAATATGGGACGTGAGATAGGAAATTCCAAGGAACAAAGACCCCAGGATGACGGCCATCCATATCAAGGTGATGCCCGCATTGCGACTGCGCGGTTCCTTGAATGCAGGAATGCCGTTCGATATGGCTTCCACGCCGGTAAGGGCTGTGGTTCCATTCGAAAATGCATGAAGCAACAGGAAGGGTGTGAGCGCGTTCACCGTATGAACAACGTGCCATTCCGGAGGCTCAACGACGGTTCCCAGCGCGCCGGTGAAGTAACGGAAAAGACCAAACCCCACTGTCCCGATCATCATGAAAACGAAGAAGTATGTGGGGATGGCGAACGCAATCCCGGATTCCTTCACACCCCGCAGGTTGATGAGCATGATCAGGAACACCGCTCCCACAGCAAAATGGACGCGGTATTCAAACAAGCCCGGATATGCCGAAACGATTTGGGCAACACCGGCAGAAATAGATACTGCCACAGTGAGGATGTAATCCATCAGCAGCGCCGCGCCGGCAGTCTGCGCTGGGAATTCGCCCAGATTGTCGCGTGAAACTATGTATGCCCCGCCGCCGTTGGGATACGCGTGAATTGTCTGTTCGTAGGAGATCGTAACGATGGCGAGCAGGATCACAATCGCGATGGAGATCGGGAAGATATATCCAAATGCTAACGTGCCCAACACCGCCAGCACACCGAGGATTTCCTGTGTCGCATACGCGGTGGAGGAAAGCGCGTCCGACGCAAAGACCGCCAATCCGACTCGTTTCCCGATGGTTTGATGCGGCGCGTCGGCGGTGGATAGCGGTCTGCCGATGAGCCAGTGGCTCAGGGAGCGCGGTGGCTTGTAATCACTAGGCCGCCGCATGATTTCAGATTGATCGTTTTCCGGGGTTAACATGGATTCTTTTTGCCTTCAAAAAGACACCCCGCTTCAGCGAGGGGCGATGAAGATTATAGTACAAATCAATAAACTCATTGGATGGTCAGGGTATCTGATACGGCACTTCTGTGATGACGACACCCGGCGTGGCAAGTAACTCTCGGCGCAGCAGTTCAGCCGTCTGCATATGCAGCGCGTTGT
>CAZFDL010000317.1:0-2302 GCA_964517905.1 uncultured Anaerolinea sp.
AGGGCTTCAAAGTAATCCTGCTCGTTCTGTTCATAGTTTCTTTGCTTGCGCCTGCATCGGTTGTATTTGCTGACAACCCGCACATTCGAGTTGGTGAGCGGTTCAATTTGTTCTCCAGCTCCCCGACGGTATTCCAGGCAGGTCAGCCATTCCATTTTGCCCACGGTTTTTTTGACGACCGGGCAATGGGTCGCTTCGATTTTGTTCTCGAAGTGGACGGTGTTGAGGTGGAGGAAAGTTACGTCGAGCGCACGGGCTCACCTGATGGCGTGCTGTTCCTTTGGGTGGTGAATTTCCCCGAAGGTTTACCGGCTGGCACCTACACCTTTACGGGTCACTGGTTTGGGCAGTGCAAGTTGATGGTGGCGCAGGGCTTGTTTCCAGGTCCTTGCGATCAAGCAGGCAAGAAGGTTGAGGTCTTGTCGATGAGCATGACGGTGGAATTTTTACCGTAACAATTAGTTTACCAAGAACATAAAACATCCCGCAGTCCTTAAGGACTGCGGGATGTTTTATATCGATCTGCCGCTATTGCTTCCGCTAAATGCGAACTTCGATTTGGGTGTATCGTGGGAATGAGGACACAATCTTATAAATCCTCCGCACGAACCCCCGGCTAGGGCGACAGATTGGTTACAGCGATAAGCTTCCGTGCATCGACATTTATGCAAGGAAAAGCATTGCATTGTTGTGTGCCCTGTGCAAAGTACTTGAAGACACGGTTATCTGCATCGTCACCTACAATCACGATCGAATTATATTCATGGACCGGCAATCATGTCTACTTGCCACTCAAGGAGATACGTGCATATAAACATCACATAATTTTTCACACCCGGCACTGCAACAAAAACTCATTTAATAAGGTATGACAAATTCCAAGGAGATCAGCATGAAAAAAGTATCCATGTTTGCAATGGTGGCTGTCTTGATCCTGACCGCGACGTTTTCCGTGATGCCGTCGGGAACGGCTCTGGCCGCCAATCGCCTCGCCCAAGTGTCCGTCACGGTCAAGAATGTGACCGGTGGTACTGTGACGCTCCGCATGACGGGCGAAGATAGTGTCTCAAAGTGGTTTACGTTTGAAGGGCAGGGGCACTATCAAATTCAGGTCGAAGAAGGGAAATACAGCTACTATGCCTCTACACCCTGCGGTGGCGAGAGTGGCCAATTGAACCTGAATGTATCCAAGATGTTGAAGTTCTACTGCGAGGATGGCGTGGAAGTTTCATTAACCAAGCCGGAAGCATCCTGCAGTGTTTATGGTTGGTGGCACTGGTATTACGACGTAACCTCTGAAGATGGACATTGGCACACTATCGACACGGTTCCATTTGACACGGATGAATCCTCCTGGGAAGTCCGCTGTACAGACGATGACCCCAGCTTCGGAGGTGAGCGGTAATCGTTTGTTAGGTTTGCCGGAGGAATCACCACCCGGCAATGCAAAACTAAACGACCAGCCTACTTGCAAGTGGGCTGGTCGTTTCATGTTCGTAAGTAAAATTGGTTCCCCGCTGGTTTCCGGGCGCCATTCCAATGTCAAAGGTTAATCCGCCGCCATCGGCGCAGGTTCTTCTCCCTTCTTCATCGTTCCAACGGCTTCGTCAAATCCATACTGCGCCTCCAACTCGTGCCTGAACTGCTGCGTGTACAGGCGGTAGTAATGCCCGCGCTGTTTGAGCAGTTCGGCGTGTGAGCCTTGTTCGGCGATCCGTCCGTTTTCGATCACGACGATTCGATTCGCCTTGCGGATGGTGGACAGGCGATGTGCGATGACGAACGATGTGCGTCCCTGCATCAGCGCCTCCATGCCGCGCTGGATGAGCGCTTCGGTGAGCGTGTCCACGCTGGAGGTGGCTTCGTCCATGATGAAGAGTTCGGGACGGGCAAGCACGGCTCGCGCGAGACTGATCAACTGCTTCTGCCCAACTGATAACAATCCGCCGCCTTCGCCCACGTTGTGGTCGTATCCTTTTTCGAGGGTGACGATGAAATCGTGCGCGCCGGCGACCTTCGCGGCTTCGGTCACTTCCTCGTCGCTTGCGTCCAGTCTCCCATAGCGGATGTTGTCGCGCACACTGCCGGAGAAAAGATGCGGGGTCTGAAGCACGATTCCGATGCGGCTGTGAATCGAGGCGAGTTTGTAATTCAGATAATTGCGCCCGTTGATGCGAATCGTCCCTTGGCGAGGTTCGTAGAAGCGGCAGAGCAGATTCACGATCGTGGACTTTCCGCCGCCCGTCGGACCCACCAGCGCAATCATCTCGCCGGGCTTGACCTTCAGGGTGAAATCCTGTAG
>CAZFDL010000318.1:0-2297 GCA_964517905.1 uncultured Anaerolinea sp.
CCCAGTTATGGATGAAGGCTTTGTTATATGCCTTACCGATGCGCGGCGCCCATTGGATTAACTCGCGCTTGCTTTTGAACTTTTTGACTCGCAGCGTACCACGCTCGATCACGCGTTTGGCGATCTGTTCCACGCGTTGGGGAATTTTAAAGGCATCAGCAGGGAGATAACTAGAGACAAAATCCACTTCTTTCTCGAAACCGAGCGCGTCCATTAATTTGGGATAGTAGTCGTAGTTGTAGTTCATCATCGTCATCATCTGACGATGTTCGAAGCCTTCCACCTGGATTCCGTAGCCGTCGAATGGAGAGAGTCCCTTGGGACCGATCATCGTATCGAGTCCGCGTTCTTTCGCCCACCCGATGGCGGCATCGAAGAGGGCGCGTGCAACCTCAAGGTCGTCCACCGAATCGAACGCATAGAAGTGGGCTTTCTTCGTTTTGTGATAGTCGTTGAAGGGCTTGTTATCCGCGGCGCAGATTCGTCCCACGACGTTTCCATCGCGGATGGCGAGAAAGAAATCCGCTTCGGAGTGGCTGAAGAATGGATGCTTCTTCCTATTGAGAGGCAGGTAGGCGTCCACAAAAAGAGGCGGCACCCACTGTTTGCAATCGCGGTACAGGTCGTAATAAAAGTCAACAAAGCGTTTGACCTGCCGCTTGTTTTCCGTATCCACTTTTTCGATGGTGAGCATGATGACTCCCTGAGGCGTGGGATGCGGCAAGTATAAATCAAAATGATACCCCCGTTGGTCGAGTAGCGAGCGTTCGTTACGGGGCGGGACAACCCTGCCTCGTAACGAAACCACCAACGATACCGTGCTATACTTGAAAAAAAAATCAAAGGGAATGGCATGGACTCGAACCAGCATCAGGAACTGTTGAAAAAATACGCCGAGGCAGTCGTGCGCGTCGGGCTTAACCTGCGCAAAGGACAGCGACTCATCATCAACAACGCCACTGCGCGCGGCGTTCCGCCCGCCGGGCGTGCGTTCGTCCATGAGGTGACGAAAGCCGCGTATGCCGCAGGCGCGAAATATGTGGAAGTGATCTGGGGCGACGAGGAGATGCTCCGCATCCGCCTGCAACATGCGCCTGCCGATTCGTTCGAAGAGTATCCGAAATTCCACATCCGCGGCGTCATGGACATGATTCAAAACGGCGACGCGCTGCTCTCCGTCTACGCCAACGACCCCGATGCCTTCGCGGGGCTGGATGCGGAACGCGTGGCGGCGATGCAAAAAACGCACTTGAGCCATTACAACGAAGTCGGTGCGCAGGTCAGCCGCAACGCGATCAATTGGTGCGTGGTCGCATCCGCCAGCCCCGCATGGGCGAAGAAGGTTTTCCCCGACCTCAAGCCAGAGGAAGCGGAAGAAAAATTATGGCAAGCCATCTTCGAAACGACGCGCGCGAATCTCCCGGACCCGGTCGCCGCGTGGCAGGAACACATCAAGAATCTGAAAGCCCGCGCCAATTACATGCAGGCGAAAAAATATTCCGCGTTACATTACAAGGGACCCGGCACCGACTTCACGTTGGGATTGCCAAACGGACATAAATGGAGCGGCGCGCAGGGCATGGCTGAAAATGGAGTCATTTTTACTGCCAACATGCCCACCGAGGAAGTGTTCACCCTGCCTGATCGTCACCGCGCCGAAGGGACGGTCGCGGCGACGTTCCCGCTGAGTTACGGTGGAAGTCTCATCGAAGATTTCAGCGTGACGTTCGAGAACGGGCGGATCGTCAAAGTGAATGCGAAACGCAACGAAGCGCTTTTGCAAAAACTGGTGGATACCGACGAAGGCTCGACACGGCTCGGTGAAGTTGCGCTCGTCAATGCGACTTCACCCATCGGCAAACGCGGACACCTCTTCTACAACACGCTCTTCGACGAGAACGCTTCATGCCACATTGCAATTGGTCGCGCCTACCGTTTCACGCTCATCGGCGGGGAGGAGTTGACCGACGAGGAGTTCATCGCCGCCGGAGGCAACGTCAGCCTCAACCATGTGGATTTCATGATCGGCTCACCAAAAATTGACATAGATGGAATCAAAGACGACGGCGCGCGCGAACCCGTAATGCGCTCCGGCGAATGGGCATTCGACGCGTGAGAAATTAATCCTGCCACAGAGTCGCGGAGACGCAGAGAGGAAAAAATCTCCGCGGCTCTGTGTCTCTGTGGCTAATACCCAATCCGAGGAACAACCATGACCGAACAGGAATTCGACGGACTGCTCTCCAAATACGCCGACGTGGTCGTGCGCGTGGGACTCAACCTGCGCAAGGGACAAC
>CAZFDL010000319.1:0-2267 GCA_964517905.1 uncultured Anaerolinea sp.
CGGATGCGCGCCGCGGTCCCCTCGGGGACGCGAATGTTGATCGAAGCCGCGCCAGCCTCCACGTCGAGAACTGACGCGCCGCGCGCGGGCATGGTCAAATCGGTACTGCTCGCGCCCGTATTCAATTTAATACGCGTCGCCAGCACATCCTTCAGATCGATCTCCAATCGACTCGCGCCTGCATCGATCTCCAACACAACGGGGACTTCTTGTGTGAGTCGGTAACGCCATACACCCGAGGAGGGACCGATGAAGGGAAGCATCGAGGGTCCCGCTTCAACTCGGACGTTCAGCCTGTATCCGTCGAGGCGGCTGTCGGTGTTCATCCCCGCCGCAGACGAGCCGACGATCGCCTGCCCCGCCGGTGCGCCTCCGCTGATGGAGATCTGACCCGCGCCATGCGAAAATTTGTAGCGAACGCTCTGCGCGGATTGCAGGGCGAACGAAAACGTTTCATCATCGTCAAGGTCGGGCTTCCAGAATACATTGAGGATAATCCAGCCGCCGACGAGAATCAACGCGAGCGGGAAAACGAAGCGGAAGACATTCTCGATCAAGCCCCGCGCTTGCAGGAAGAACAATACTCCAAGCAGGAGGAGGGATGTTCCCCAAAAGATGTTAGCCCGTTTCATTCGAATTCCCTTTTCGCCAAAAACCGCGTGCAAGAATGAACAACCCCAGCAGGATCAAGATGATCGCCAGGCCATATTCGCCGAGAAATTCAAGGTCGCCGAAGAATGTGCCGAACGCGAGGAACAACACGGCGCTGAACCCGATCTGTCTTAGCCCACTACTCAGATTGCGGCTGGTATTTTCGCCAAGCAAGCCCGCTAGAATCGTGCCTACACCGACAAAGCCGGGGATGAGCGTCCACATGTAAGCCCATGAGGAGTAATCGCCGACCTGGTCTTGATATAACAGGATGCCGCCGATGCCCGCCACGATGGAGGCGGGAACCGCCATGCCGGGTGCGCCGGTGATCAAGCCAATGGCCAGGATGAGCACGCCCGCCGCGATGGTCCACATGGCGCCGGTCATGTTTTCGGTGAATTGTTGAAGCGAAGGGATTTGCCGGGTGGCGACCAGCCACGCGCCAATGGCGATCAATAGAACGCCTAGAAATAGATTGGAACGGTTTTGTCTCATTGTGCATCTCCTCAGATGATTGATTTCTGCCAATATCTACGTTGTTTTGCCTGAAAGGTTTCTATTCGCATTATGGACGAATTCTTTACAAATTGCAACTGACGAAAATGATCAACCGCATGTGTTACCCTGAGGGAGCGCTTCTCAGCGACCGAAGGGTCTCGCTTGTCGGGACGGAGATTCTTCGCTTCGCTCAGAATGACATGCCGTCACAGGACGGTTTTCGCCAGTGACACAAGCCCGGCGAGGTCGTCCAGGTCCAGCCACTGCAACATGATGCGTTGAAGTCCCGCTTCCTCCAACTCGTGCAATTGCTCCTGCACCTGAGGCGCATCCCCCACCACGATGCCGCGTCCGCGTAGTTCGTCGAAGGAGCGTTTTCGCGCGGCGATCTTTTCCTGCAGGGCGGAGTCGTCCTTCCCGAACACGCAACCGGTCATCATCGAGCGCCGCACCGATTCAGGGTCTCTCCCCGCCGCCATAAGCATTTCGCTCAGGCGAGAATTTAGTTTTGAAAACTGTTGCACGGTATGGAAATTACAGTTCCACTCCACAGAATACTTCACCACATTCGCCAATGTCCGTTTTCCGCTCCCGCCGACCAGGATGCGCGGCCCGCCTTTTCGTTGAGGATGCGGCAGCAGAGTCGCGCCGCGCAGTTGATAATATTTTCCATCGAATGTGACCGGTTCATCGCTCTGCAAAAGTCGAGTGACAACTTCCATGCCTTCTTCGAAGCGGTCGAAGCGCGGTTTCATATCGAGGAGGTCAAAACCAAAAAGATCGTGTTCACGATCCTGCCAGCCCGCGCCAAGACCGAGGGTCAATCTTCCCCCGGACAGATCGTCCACTGCGGATGCCATGCGCGCGGTATGGACGGGATGCCTAAACGAGAACGGCGTCACCAGCGGACCGAATTCAATGCGCTTCGTGTTATCAGCCAGCCAGGTGAGTGACGTCCACAATTCCAGCGATTCCAGATCCGGTGGGTTTGCGTTCGTGAAGTGATCCGAACGATACAACCCGACAAAACCGAGTTCTTCGACGAGTTTGGCAATCTTCTGCCAGCGCGCCCACGTCAGTCCGTTTTGACCTTCGATCATGATGGCGATTTCGAGCAT
>CAZFDL010000320.1:0-2210 GCA_964517905.1 uncultured Anaerolinea sp.
AGGCGGGTTGAACGCGGCGAAGGCGGCGGAGATCATCAGTCTCATCGAGCCGAACCTGGTCATACCGATGCATTATTCCACCCCGGCGGTGAAACTCTCGCTCGACCCGCTCAGCAAGTTCATCAAGGAGATGGGGCTTTCGAAGCTGGAGACCCAGCCGTCCCTGAAGGTGACGCGTTCCGGACTTCCCAGTGAAACTCACGTGGTTGTGCTGGAATATCAGGCGAGTTAAAAAATGCAATTCCCCTTTTTGCCCCAGAGACGCAGAGTCGCGGAGAATCTTTTTTATTTTCCCCGTGTCTCGGCGACTCTGCGGCAGGATAAATTCAATGGCTGTTAAAGTTTTGATGACATGGGATATCGCCAGCGAGCGCGATCAGGAATATTTCGAATTCATCATCGGTGAATTCATCCCCGGCGTGCAGAGGCTTGGTCTTCAAACCGCCGAAGCCTGGGCGACCATCTACGGCTCGTACCCCCAAATCCAAGTGGGTTTGCTCGCGCCCGATGCGATGCAGGCGCGCCAGATTCTCAACTCCACCGATTGGGGCTTGTTGCAAGAGCGCCTGTTTGGCTACGTCAAGAATTTCTCGTACAAGATCGTTCCCGCGCGCAACGGGTTTCAGTTCTACTCGCCCTGACCCGCCGTTGCGAGGAGCGCGCCGCGGTCTCCACATTGGATAAATTGAAATTTTGATATCCCCTCGCTCGATGCAGAGATCAAGATTTTATTACCTGTGTGCCCTGGAGGGCGCGATCGCTTTGGTCGCGCTCCTTTTGATTCCGTCGGAGGGCGGCAGTCTCTCACCGGCGCGGCTCGCGTTGATCGCGATTCATGCGGCGTTCATTTTTCTTTGGATGTACTTTGGACTGCGCGTTCCCCATACTCTGGATCGCCTGGCAGGGACGGGTCCGATCCTCCTCTGCACGCTTCTTGCTCTCGCATTCAGCCTGATTCTGTTCCTTCTGCGTTTCCTCGACCCTGAGGCCCTTCTCCCTCTCTATGTTCGGCTCAGTCCGTTGTTGTGGTACCTGCTCGTCATTTCGACACAATTTGTCGTATACCTCCTCTACCTCAAGAATGGACTGCATCTGGTTTGGTTGAAGCAGAACAAAAACATCTTCACTGCTTCGCTGACCGCTTTCTGCCTTCTGCTTGTGGTTCTGCTGTTCGTCTCCATCACGAAACTCGGCATCACCAAAGACGACGCCTATTGGGGTGAACCCGGAGTGGCGATACTCGGCTGGCAGTTTGTGCTTGCCATCCTCCTCGGCGCAGGGACACTGATTCATTGGTTGTTGGTCACTGATCAATCCAAATCCTCCAATTCTCCACTCGTCCAATATCTTCTCCCATTTTCGATCTGGCTGACCGCCTCTGTCATTTGGCTGTCTGTTCCAATCTCAACCCTCAAAAATAGTTTTTACGCGCCGATCACTCCGCCGTACGCAACGCCGTTCCCGTACTCCGATGCGGGTTTTTACGACTACCTCTCCCAATCTCTGCTCATCGGCACGGACTACCTCGGAGACATCCCGCCGCGCCCGCTGTACGTGACCTTTCTCGCCCTCCTGCACTTCCTCTTCGGGCAGGATTACGTCAAGATCATCGCCGCGCAGACGCTGGTCTTTGCGTTGTTCCCCGTTGCATTGTATTTTCTGGGTGCAAAACTCCACTCCCGCGCCGCCGGTGTGACGGTTGCCCTCTTCGCCATCTTCCGCGAGCTTACCACCTTGTGGATCTCCTCCAACACGCGCACCGCCAGCACCAAGATGTTCGTCACCGATTTTGCCACCGCGACGGGAATCGCACTAGCGACGCTCCTCGTCATTCGCTGGCTTGAACGCCGCGACACAAAATCGGCGATCGTGGCTGGCGGCGCGTTTGGGTTATTGCTGTTGCTGAGAACACAATCGCTGATCATTCTGCCCTTCGTCTTCATCCTTGCATGGTTTGCATTCCAAAAACGGACGAAGGAGTGGCTCGCGGCATGCGTCACTTTCGGCTTGGTGATGACCGCGACCATCACGCCGTGGCTGGTCCATAATTACAGGGTGGTTGGTCAGTTTGCGTTCGACGACCCTTCGCAGATGGCGGTTATTTTTTCGCAATACTCGTTCGATGAAAACCTCGACATCAGCCAGTTCGATTTTGAATCCGAAAGCCTTGGCAATCGACTTGTGACGTTTACGCTCGAAAACCCCGGCTT
>CAZFDL010000321.1:0-2201 GCA_964517905.1 uncultured Anaerolinea sp.
TATTTTTGCACATACACCTGCGGGTTGACGCAATTGGGCAGGTGCCGGCCCTCCAGCCCGGCGATCAAGTTCTTCGCCGCGATCCACGACATTTTATCGCGCGCGGCTTTGCTCGCGCTGGCGATGTGCGGCATGATGAGGATGTTGTCGAGGGTAAAGAGAGGGTGATCGAGGGGCAGGGGTTCGGGATCGGTCACATCCAGGCCCGCGGCGAAGATGTGTTTGTCCTTGAGCGCGTTGTACAGCGCGTCGAGGTCGACCACCGGACCGCGCGAGGTGTTGACGAGAACCGCGTTCGGCTTCATCTTCGCGAGGGCTTCGGCATTGATCAAGTGATGTGTATCGGGCGTCAACGGCGTGTGCAGCGAAATGAAATCCGATTCGTCCAGTAGTGTTTCGAGGTCCACGCCGGTTGCCCGAATATCGGGGTTCGACCGGCTCTCCAGCGGGTCGTAGTAAATGACGCGCATATCGAAACCGACCGCGCGGCGCGCCATCGCCTTGCCGATGCGCCCAAACCCCACCAAGCCCAGCGTCGCGCCTTTCATCTCGACGCCGAGCAACAGCATCGGTTGCCACGTTTTCCAATGGCCCGCGCGCACGTAACGTTCGCCCTCCAGGATGCGCCGTCCCGCGCTCATCATCAACGCGAACGCGAAATCAGCCGTGGCATCGGTGAGCACGTCCGGGGTGTTGCCGACGGGGATCTTGCGCTCGGTTGCCGAGAGCACATCGATGTTATCGAAACCGACCGCAAAGTTGCTGATCACTTTAAGTTGTGAGCCAGCCGCATCCATCACTTCGCTGTCGACCTTATCGGTGAGCAGACTTAAGATGCCGTCCATGCCGCGTGCGTGTTGCAAAAATTCATCACGGCTTGGCGGCAAATCGCCGTTCCACAGGTCCACAGTACAAAAATCTTTAATCAATTCAAATCCCTTTTCAGGGATTTCTCTCGATACGAATACCTTTGGTTTCGACATGCCAACTCCAAAATTGTTTCTGATATGATAACAGAGATGGACGCGAATCGTTTCGCAACGAAGAGCCTTAACGACCCTCGCATATTGCGGATATTATCCGCGGCGCTGAGCTCGATCGACCCATACCGGGCAGTGCTGAACAACATCCCAGCGATCGATGGCAAGGTGTATGCGCTTGCGATCGGAAAAGCCGCCATCCCAATGATGACCGCCCTGGCGGAATCGTTTCCACTTGCGGGTGCGCTCGCCGTTAGCAAACACGCCTCATCTCCGCATTTCAATTTGTTTCCCCTGCTTCTCGGCGGTCACCCGATCCCCGACGCGCGCTCGGTTTACGCGGGCGAACGCGTCATTGAATTTGTTTCCTCCCTGGAAGATGAAGATACGCTGGTTTGCTTGATCTCCGGTGGCGGCTCGGCTCTCGTGACCGCGCCGCTGATCCCACTGGCGGAGTTGCAGGCTCTCACCGCCTCATTGTTGGCGAGCGGCGCAACTATCAACGAGATCAATACCATCCGCCGACATTTGGACCGAGTCAAAGGCGGAGGGCTGGCGGGTGCAACGAAGGCAAGAATCATCAGTTTGATACTATCGGACGTGATCGGTAATCCGCTGGAGGCCATCGCATCGGGACCCACCGCACCCGACCCGACGACAAACCAAGACGCGTTGATGATTCTGAAAAAATACGAACTTGAAGACCACGTCCCGATATCCAGTCTCAAGCCTCCATTACCCTTTCCCTTCTCCCGCGTTCAAAACATCATCATCGCGGATAACAAACTCGCCGTTCAAGCCGCGCTGGCGCAGGCGCGCCAAGAAGGATTCCATTCGGAGATACTGACCAACGAGTTGCAGGGCGAAGCGCGAGACGTCGGTGAGATGCTGGCGCAAAGATTGCGCGATGAAATCACAACCCGTCCGCGTCCGTTTTGTCTGATCGCAGGTGGAGAAACGACGGTCACTTTGCGTGGCATGGGCAGGGGCGGGAGGAATCAAGAACTCGCGCTTGCCGCGGTGGAGGAACTGCGCGATCAGTACAATGTGATGTTGATCGCGCTTGCAACCGATGGCGAGGATGGTCCCACCGACGCGGCGGGCGCGGTGGCGACGGGTGAATCGGCTCGGAGGGCGGAATCGCTGGGGTTGAGCGCGGCAGACCACCTGTCGAGAAATGACGCGTATGCTTTTTTTGAGTCACTGGGGGATTTGATCAAG
>CAZFDL010000322.1:0-2163 GCA_964517905.1 uncultured Anaerolinea sp.
AACCATACAAGGTCGCGTTGCGTCGTAGGCGGTATGACTGGGCATGGAACGCAACAGCCCTGCACTCTGCCTTCACACATCTCTTTGAACTGTTGCCCCTGGGCACACCGTTTTTCGGATTGATGCCCGAACCCGAACCGCCCTTTCTCACTTCAGCGTTGACCGCGGCCAGCGCGGCAGGATTCGATTTGAGTAGTGTGGCCCTGCGGACCGAACATGACCCGATTCAAATATTATGGAATCGCGGAGAGCATCTCAAACGGGAAGCCAATGAGCCTGAGATTGCAGTTGTACGTGAGGCGATGCATTCACATCTTGTCGAGCGCGGCGAACCTGCGAGTTATTTGCACGTGCATGCGGCGGGGTTGATCGCGTTGGCGGAGGCGCACGCGTTGAAAAATAAAACGCAGGAATTCGATGAAGCCCTGCGTGCAAACAATTCGTTGATTCAATCGGCATTATCTGGAGACAACCGCTTCGTTCATTACTCATCAGGCGAAAGCGTGGATACAGGGTTGTGGGATGTTGCCGGTAGCGCCGACTTAAGTCGCCACTACGAATCGCTGGCTGACCGCGTGGAAATAGCCATCGTCACGTTCCTGCAAAAGAACCCCGATAGCATTTATCTCGAGATCGAAGATGACCTGTACCCGCGATTCCCCGGTTTGCTCACGCCCTCGAAGGGTATGATCTACGCAGTGCTGGATTCCTACGCCGCGCGCGAGGGCGCGTCGTTGAAGTTGCGCGCGGAGGACGTTGCGTCGGCGCGGCGTAACGAACTCAACACGATCACCGCCATGCTTGAAATCGTGGGCAAACGATTGAACTACGCCACCCATCAGCAGGAAAAGAATTTTGTCTGGGAGCAGGATCAAACCATCGCGCACGCGTTCTATTTGCTCGCCTCCGCCCTCATCGGGCGCGCCATTGCGGAAACCCCCTACCCGCCGGAGTTGACCACGATCGTGATCCCGGGCGGACGCGCCGCGCTTGCCGCGTACAAGGCGCAACGCGACCCCGCCCTCGCGGAGCGATTTAAAAAGTATCGGCTTGTAAAATACCGGTTGTTACGCGCCTTATTCGAAATACCGGTCTTAACTCGCGAAACGTTCGAAGAACAGATCGCCAGCGATCCGCTCGAAAAATCCAAATCACAGATGATCATGTTTTGAGTTGGTGCCATGTTCGGGCGGGGTCTCAGACCTCCCCCACGCAAAATCATATGTATAAAAAAATTCTCCCCATCCTCCTACTTCTCCTGACTGCTTGCGTGACCGTTTCCGAAGAGACGACGCCAACGGACGCGCCGATTCTTTTCGTGACGTCTACCTTGCCTCCGACCAGGCAAGGTCTAACCATCCCAACGCCCATCCCACCGACAGCGACGGCGACTCTTGATCCTTCGGCTCCCACCCCAACCCCGTCCTGCAGGGACAGCGCGGCTTTCGTTGAAGATGTGACCATCCCCGATAACACAAATCTCGAGAAGGGTGAGTCATTTACCAAGACGTGGAAACTGCAAAACTCGGGAACTTGCGATTGGGTCGGGTACACCGTCGCGTTTGATTCCGGCGAACGGATGGGCGCGCCCGAATCCGTTGCAGTGCCCGAAACCGCCGCGGGCTCCACCGTGGATGTTTCGGTGGATCTAGTCGCGCCACCCATTGATGGTCAATATCTCGGTAGTTTTGAATTGCGGAACGAACGCGGCAACCCGGTACCAATTGGCATCGAAAATACATTCTGGGTGAAGATCGTCGTCGGCGAAACCGCCGTGCAGGTCGGTACGACGAACTGTTACTACACCACAAACCCTGATTATGTCGCGCAACTCATCGACTTGATCAACCAGGCGCGCGCGGATGTGGGGCGCGGTGCGCTGGCGGTGAATCCGCAACTGACCGCCGCCGCGCAGGGACACAGCCTCGACATGGCGTGCAATGATTTTCTCAAGCACAGCGGCTCAGACGGAACATGGACCGGCGACCGCTTGATCCGCGCGGGATATATATCCACCTATTATCTCGAGATTCTCGCCATCGGCCTGCCCGGCGATGCCATGAACCAATGGAAGATAGACCCGCTTCAATGGGATGTGGTCATCAATTCACGCGTCACCGAGATCGGTGTGGGATATGTGTTTGTGAGAACGAGCAGTTATGG
>CAZFDL010000323.1:0-2151 GCA_964517905.1 uncultured Anaerolinea sp.
AAGGAATCGATATGAAGCCTCTCCTCAAACAACTCACCGAAACTTTTGGACCTTCTGGCTACGAAGATAACGTCCGCAGGTTGGTACGCACGGAAGTGAAACCGCTTGCCGACGAGATCAACGTGGACGCACTTGGCAATCTCATTGCCCGCAAACGCCCAGCGAAATATACAAAAGATACTAAGAAGATCATGATCGCTGCTCACATGGACGAGATTGGGTTGATGGTGAGTCACGTTGACGCGCACGGTTTCGTGCGCTTCTCCTCCATCGGCGGGGTGTTTGGCAGGTACGTGCTGGGAGGGCGTGTCCGCTTTTTGAACGGTGTGACAGGCGTCATCGGGTATGACCGCCTTGAGAAAGTCCACGAGGCGCCTGCGCTGGATAAAGTCTACATTGATGTTGGCGCGACGAGCAGAAAAGATTGCCCGGTGAAGATAGGTGATGTTGCCGCCTTCGATCGTCCGTTCGCTGAGATTGGGAATCGGCTTGTGGCCAAGTCGATGGATGACCGTGTGGGCGTGCTGGTCGCGATCGAAACGCTGCGCAGGCTCAAGTCCGCGCCGCATGATGTCTATTTTGTATTCACCACACAGGAAGAAGTTGGGGTGCGCGGCGCAGCGACCTCCGCGTATGGCATCGACCCCGATCTGGGCATTGCGATCGACGTCACACCCGCGGCGGATACACCCAACGCGTTCAAGATGGAAATGAAGTTGGGAAAGGGTCCGTGCGTGAAGATCCAGGACCCGGGCATGATCGCGGACCCGCGCATCGTGCAATGGATGGTCCGCACGGCGGAGAAGAATAAGATTCCATATCAACGTGAGGTTTTGCTGGTTGGATCAACAGACGCACGCGCCATGCAACTCGCTCGTGCGGGTGTGCCTGCCGGTTGTCTTTCCATCCCTGTGCGTTACGTACACTCACCGTCTGAAATGGTGGATTTCGCGGATGTGCAGAACTCCGTCAAATTGCTCACGGCGCTCCTGCGCGCGAAGGTCGAGTTGTAATTCGTTTGAGACAGTTATTTGCCACGGATTACGCTGACGGACACAAAACTTGAAATGGAAAACCTGCGATAATCCGCGCAGTTCCTAGCGATGGATTATTTCACGCCCACGCCCACAACATCCACGAACCTAAAATCAAGATTCCGATCCCAAAGCGCGCGGCGAACGACCAGCCCCAACCGATCACGTAAGCTTTGGTCGATTCGATCGCAGCCGTTCGGTCCCGCAGTCTGCGATACTCCAAGCCGAATAACGCAAGCGGGGCAACTGCCAAACCTACAATCGGAGTAAGGAATATACTTGCGATCAGGCTCGCCGCGAAGGCGAGCAGGATCGAACTCCACGGCACGAACTTGTCGCGCATCTTTCGTGCGATGATGATGTTGTCCACGATGTTGCCGACGATCATCAGGACGGTGATCAGGGCGAAAAGCACCCAATCCCAAAAGGTCATGCGTTGCGCCGCACTTTGCAAGAGCGCGTACGCGAGTGTGCCAAGCCACATCACGGTCAGACCCGGGAAGATCGGCACGATCAGCCCCACCAGCCCGACGAGCAAGACGAAGAGCGTGAGCGTGTCCACAAGAACGATCCACGCAAGTTGGAGGTTGGAAAGAAATTCGGGAGGGAGCATTATTTGATCATGTCCTTGTGGTGTCGGGGTCTCAGCCTCCGAAACCACACGATTATATTATTTAATCACATCCATGCCGCCCATCCACGGGCGAAGCACTTCGGGGATCCGGATCGAACCGTCGGCTTGCTGGTTGTTTTCGATCACTGCGATCAGTGTGCGGGGGAGCCCAAGTCCTGATCCGTTCAGTGTATGGAGAAAACGCGACTTGCCACCGTCTGCCATGCGATACTTAATATTCGCGCGCCGTGCCTGAAAGTCGCGCACGTTCGAGACCGACGAGACTTCCAGCCACTCATTGCACCCTGCCGCCCAGACTTCGATATCGTACGTGATCGCCGAACCGAATCCGAGGTCGCCGGTGCAAAGTTGTTTGACGCGGTAGGTGAGCCCCAACGCGGCGCAGGTCGCTTCGGCGTCTTCACGCATCTTTTCCAGCAGGGTATCTGACTCTTCCGGTTTGGCGTACATGTACATTTCAACTTTATCGAACTGATGTCCGCG
>CAZFDL010000324.1:0-2123 GCA_964517905.1 uncultured Anaerolinea sp.
GTAAACGAGTTAAGAATGCCCATTGCCGGGGGGAGGAGCTGTGCGCGGTTCTGCGCTCGTGAGACGGATCATCGAATTCCATTAAGACAGGAGCTGGGTGCAGAGAAAACCGGGCAACGGTTCCAATTTCTTCACCACGCTTCCAACCCAGCCGACGGTTGATTCCGTTATATAATATTGAT
Source organism: uncultured Anaerolinea sp. (assembly GCA_964517905.1). Lineage (GTDB taxonomy): Bacteria > Chloroflexota > Anaerolineae > Anaerolineales > Villigracilaceae > Defluviilinea. The sequence goes on from CAZFDL010000324.1 coordinate 183, forward strand.
ATCCCGTTTGCGGAGGAGAGACGTTTTGAAACACGCCGTCAGTATCAGCCTGGGTTCCACCAGCCGGAACAAGACCGTCGAGATCAATTTACTTGGCGAAACAGTGCGCATTGAACGTATTGGTACGAATGGCGATGAAGCAAAAGCCCGCCAAATGTTTCGTGACATGGATGGCAAGGTGGACGCGTTCGGTGTGGGAGGGATCGACCTCGGCGTGCATACACCCTGGAAGTTTTACCCGCTCTACAGTGCGCTTAAGTTGGTGCAAGATGTGAAGCAAACGCCGTATGTGGACGGAAGCGGAGTGAAAGAGACGCTTGAAACGCGCGTGATGCAATGGGTCGAACGGAAGATCGGAAGCGAGATCCAACCCAAGACGGCGTTCCTGGTTGCCGGCATCACCCGCTACGGCATGACCGAGTCGTTCATTAAAGCCGGTTATCAATGCGTCTTCGGTGACCTGATGTTCGGTTTGGATATTCCCATCGCCGTCCACTCCATGAGGTCGCTCAATCGGTTGGCACGGATTCTCATGCCGATCGTCGGGCGAATGCCTTTAAGCATGTTGTATCCCACCGGTGAAAAGCAGGAACAGGTCACGCCGAAGTTCGAAAAGTATTATCAGGGCAACAGCGTCACCGGCGGCGATTTTCTATATGTCAAACAACACATGCCGGAAGACATGCGCGGGAAGATCATCGTCACCAACACCACCACGCCCGCCGATGTGGAGTTCCTCAAAAAGCGCGGAGTGAAGTACCTTGTCACCACAACGCTGAGTGTCGACGGTCGTACCTTTGGCGCAAATATGGTTGAAGCGGCATTGATCGCAGCGGCAGGCAAGGGGCGCGTGCTGACCACAGACGAATTGAATGCCTTGATCGACCAACTGGGTTTTGAGCCGCAAATGCAGAAATTAAACTGATTTACGGTTTGCAGAAAAATCGTAAATCCAAATGTCAATCGTAAATAGCAAGGAGACAGTATGGATGCAATCGTGATCGCTGGCGGTATACCCCGCCCGGAAGACCCTCTCTATTCCTACGTAAAGGGAGATGCCAAGGCGCTGGTGGACATTGCGGGCAAGCCCATGGTGCAATGGGTGCTTGATGCGCTCGGCGAGTCTAAACGCGTCGATAATGTGATCATCGTTGGCTTATCGTCGAAGAATCAGTTGAGTTGCAAAAAGCCGCTTCATTTCCTGTCGAATCAGGGACGGATGCTGACGAATATAGTCGCCGGGATCAACAAGTCGCTGCAATTGGATAAGAAGAGCAAATACGTGCTGATCGTCTCCTCCGATATCCCGGCGCTGAAGCCTCACATGGTGGACTGGCTGGTGGACACTGCCATGCAAACAAAGGACGATCTGTACTATGGCGTGTGCCCGCGCGATGTGATGGAAACGCGCTACCCGGGCTCGAAGCGCACGTTCACGCGTCTCAAGGACGTGGAAGTCTGCGGCTCGGATATCAACATCTGCCACGTCCGCATGGCGACCGAACATTTGGACCTGTGGGAATCTTTGCTCGGCGCACGGAAAAGTCCGTTCAGGCAGGCGAGCCAGCTGGGATTGGGCTTGTTGTTCGCCCTCTTCACCCGCCAATTGACGTTGGAGCAGGCTGTGCCTCGCATCAGCGCGCGCATCGGCATCAAAGGCCGCGCCATCGTTTGGCCGTATGCCGAACCGTGCATGGATGTGGATAAGCCCCATCAACTCGAGTTGATGCGCGCCGAGCTGTCGAAGCAGAAACGGAAAGCTCCGCCCAAACAGAAGAGCGCGCCAAAGAAGTTGAAGAAATCCCGCCCGGTCAAGAAGACCGCGGCGCGCACGAGAGCCAAGACTCGCAAACGATGAATTTCCGTACTATTCTCGAATGGGATGCCCGTCTCTCCGATCAAATGCGCGTGGCTGAAAAGCCAGGCGCATTGCGCGCTATT
>CAZFDL010000325.1:0-2123 GCA_964517905.1 uncultured Anaerolinea sp.
TGCCGCCGTTGTTGTTGAACAGCCACGAACCCACCGCGTAAATATCCACAGGCACCTCCAACTTTTCGAAACGGCGGATCTTTTCGGGACCAAACCCGCCGGAGACGACGATCTTCACCTTTCGGCAATACTCGCGCGCCGCTTCTTTCCAGGCGGGAGGGATGTTCCAGTTTCCGGAAGCGGAGTCCAGCGCCTGACGGACGTTGAACACCAGCCGCGGGTTAACTCCCAGGTCCAGCGCCGGGTCGCCCAACGGCTCGACGGACACATCGCGTAAACTCCCGCTGGTATCCAAACGGACACCGTACAAAACATATTTTGAGGCTTCGGCTTCATCGCCGAGGTCGCTCAGTTCGCGATATTTTGCGAACATCGTTTCGATCACGCGCAAGGTATCGCGCACCGAATCGTTGTTGAAATCCACCAATGCAATGCGCGGGATGCGCGCCGGCAAAATGCGCGCGAACTGCATCATCGCCTCCGCCGTGTCCCCGAGGAACGAAGCGATCGCGGCGTGAGCCACCGTCCCGCCGCCCGCGCCGCCCCACCAGTCGCCTTGCGCGTCGGTCGAGACGAACGAACCGATCTCGTGAGAAAAATCAAGGTTGAAGCGCTTGATGGCAATATTGTAGGCATATCCATCCGCGGCTTGAACCTCGTGCAGATCGAAGCGCGCCGGAAAAAACAGGACAGGTTTGCCGCGTGCGGCGGTCAGCGTTTCGTACACATTCGTGGCGACGCGGCTCGAACGCGTGAGCACACCCAGCGTCGGCGTTTCGAGCAGCGCAAAATCGCGATAACGCCCGCGCACTTTGATGACCGGCTGGACGTGCAGCGGATTTCCATCCGAACTCACCAGGTCTCCGTCGTGGATCGCCCACACTTCGAGGTTGTCCGACGTGTCAACGAACGTCCCGCCTTCCCAATACCCCGTGCAGTGCCGGAGCATCGCCAGGGTCTTATCCACGCCGACGACGATGGTTTTTCCGACGCGCCGCGTGAACCACTGCATTTCCACTTCAATGTCGCCGACAGCGATACCGTCCGGCGAAACATCGGAGGGTAAATTGTGATGCTGACCCGAATACGGGTATTTTTCGGTGCCGAGCGCGGTGAGCATACGGCCGATATTTTCGAAATACTTATCCGAATACCAGCCGCGGCGCATGCGCTCGATGTCGAGTTTGAAGGTTTCGTTGGTCAGGCGGGTTTTATCGAAGATGGACATGGTCAGAGATTAGAGATCGGTTCCGTCGAATTTATGATATTCATCCCCGCTTTGGCAAATCGCTCATAGGCTGCGTTTGCCGCGTCGGTGTGATCCACCACGCCGGGGACAACAACGGGCGAGGAACAATCTTCGAGCAAATAAACCTTCTTCGCCAGGGCAGGGTCGGTGGCGTTGATGTCATCCAGCAGGTCTTGCACCGTCCACGCCACGCAGTGAGATTTGGCTTGTCCTGCGACGATGAGTTTATCCACGCGTTGAAGTCGCTCGATGAATTTCGTGTCGCGCGCACCCAGCGTCTCGCCCATGGGACCGGTCCGCACTTCGGGACCGATGACCGAATAGTTTTCGGTGAACGGTTTGTCCCCTTTCATTTCTATTTCGTACTGAATGTTTCGCGCTACCGAATGAAAGAACAATGCTTCTTCAATGGATGAAACCAACGCGTGACCGATTCCGCCGAGCAGGGCGTGGTAGGGCCAGACCGTGAGCGCGTACTTTCCTTTCGTTTCGAGCTGTTCGGCGTAATGGAGCATCATCTGCTGGCCGTATTCGGGTGCAATATCGAATTCATTTGCAAGCGCGGGGTTGAAAGTCCACGTACCATCGCGCAATTCGGCGGCGTGGATATCCGTGTACGGCGCGGGGTGATTGCCGTCCTTATCCACAAAGAACACGGCATGGAAGATCTGCATCATCTGGTGCGTGTCCATCGTGGCAGTGATGTGCGAAATGGTACCCAAATTGCGATAGATGAATTCGCACAAGCGCGCATTATCTTCCACGGCGCCGCGGCCACTGCGACCGCCGACGTAGAGTTCAAACTCCGGGATGCAGAACGTGTTTTGCACATCGATCAGCAGCAGCCAGGTGCGCGTGGAGGAAAGTGCAGCAG
>CAZFDL010000326.1:0-2113 GCA_964517905.1 uncultured Anaerolinea sp.
CCTCGCTCGACCCGCGCGTGCCCATCGGCGAATCGGTGATGGAGGGATTGCACATTCACGGCATTGGCACGCGCCGCGAACGCGTGGATATCATGCTGGAAACCCTCAAAAAGGTGGGGCTGGAGGATTATCATGCCCGTCGTTACCCGCACGAATTCTCCGGCGGGCAGCGGCAACGGATCGGTATTGCCCGCGCGTTGGCATTGCGCCCGCAATTCATCGTGTGCGATGAGCCGGTCTCCGCGCTGGATGTTTCGATCCAGTCGCAGGTGTTGAACATTCTGAAAGACCTGCAGTCCGAATTCGGCTTGACCTTCCTCTTCATCGCCCACAATCTTTCTGTTGTGGAACACGTATCGGACCGGGTGTCGGTGATGTATCTCGGCAAGATGGTGGAGTTGACGACGCGCGAAGAATTGTTCCGTAACCCACTGCATCCGTATACGAAGGCGCTCATGTCCGCCATTCCGGTGCCCAATCCGCGCCTGAGGCGCGAGCGCACCGTTTTGAAGGGCGATGTGCCCAGCCCGCTTAACCCTCCCAAGGGATGCCGCTTCCATCCGCGCTGCCCGGTTGCCATTGCGAAATGCTCGCAAGAGGAACCCCAGTTCAAGGAACTCTTGCCTGAACATTGGGTGGCGTGCTGGATCGCTGAGCAGAATTTGCAATAGAACACCGATGTGAATGAAGGCTTATGACCGTGCCTTGTGTTCTTCTCGTTGACGATCAAAAGGATATCGTCCGTCTTCTACACTCGACCCTGCAAACACTCGGTCATCAGTTGGATATTGTCGACGCGCCTTCGGGGGAGGAAGCCTTGCTCGAAGCCTCCCGCCGGAACATAGATCTCCTTGTCGCTGATTACCTCCTGCCGGGCATCTCCGGCGTGGAGTTGATGCACAAGGTGATGGCGCGCAACCCCGATCTGAAGGTGATCTTCATCTCCGGCATGACCGAGCGCAAGGCGCGCGATGAAATGCTGAACGCCGGGGCGGCGGCGATCTTCGACAAGCCGATCCCGCTCGCAGACTTTCTGGATGCGGTCGAGCGAAGTTTGGGGCTGGTGCGCACCATCTTTCCGCCTGAATCCACCCAGGAAGCGGAGGCGCACCGCCAGACGCTATCGGAACTGCTGGCGGGTTTCCGGCAGAAGATCGGGGCAGACGCGGTCTTCCTCATCAGCGACCGCGGACGCGTGCTTGCCCGCGCCGGCAACTTGTACGACAGCAGTATGGAAGTATCGTTGCTCTCCGCGTTAATGGGTATCTACAGCGCGGGGTTGAAAGTCTCGCGCTTCATCCGCCAGGAACAGCTCGAAAATTATCACGTGTTTCGCGGCGGCGACCATGACCTGATTCTTATCCCCGTCAATTCGGCGCACGCGTTGTTGCTGGCTGGAAAAGACCTCGCAAGCCGCGATCACATTATGCAGACGGTGGAAGGCATGTTGTTCGTGCGCGGTGACGTGGAGAACATCCTGCAATCGTTGGGGGTGGCGCCCGCGACGATGGTCACCGAATCAAGCTCCGCGGGGGAGAAGACCGGGGGTTACATCCCTCCGTTCGTATCCGACGAGCCGGAACCGGAAGTGGATGTGGATGCGTTGTTTGCTTCCGCCGGGACGAAATCGAAAGTGAAGGATCTGAACGCATTCTGGGACGAGGCGGCGGAAAAGACAGGCACCGTGCCGATCAATCCGGATGTGATCTCGTTCGAAGAAGCGAATAAACTGGGGCTTGCGCCAGGACAGCAGGGCGCGACGATTCCGCGTCCCGTAACCGGTACTCTGAAGACCAGCGCGGCAAAAAGAAAGTAATATTGCCCCGCTTGAATCGCTATGATACAATGTGCGCCTTACAGGGGCGTGGTGCAACGGCAGCACACCAGCCTTTGGAGCTGTGGATCTTGGTTCGAGTCCAGGCGCCCCTGCCAATCCCGTGGCGCCTCGGCGCCACGGGGCTTCTTTTGTAAATAGGATTTGTTGCCCCGCTGCGCAAATCCTATTTTGTTTGTTACCCTCACCCCCAGCCTCTCTCCCGAAGGGAGAGGGGAGAGGAGTTGGAATGAAAGTAACTGCTGTGTTGCTTGCCGCGGGTCAGGGCACTCGCATGAA
>CAZFDL010000327.1:0-2105 GCA_964517905.1 uncultured Anaerolinea sp.
CCAAGGGCGTTCACGGAACAGAACCCGCAGGCTGGCAGGAGCATGAGCAACCCCAACAGGGCTCGAAGAAAAGGATTGAAGGACGGTTTCTTTGTTTCGGGAGCGGAAATTTCAGTAGTCATCGTATTCTCCTCTGCCTGTGCGATGATTTTCCTAACCCCCGTAGTGTAGTCTGGTTTGCCCGATGTGAGCAAGTCTTTAATCCTCCCTGGTTTTGCGAAGGGGACGGTCGAAAAACGAAGAGCGAAGCAATCTCTGTGTTGAGAGATTGCTTCGCTCCGCACGCCGCAATGACATCACTTGATTGCCTGATCGAGCGCGGTGACGGCTTTATGTTCCAGGTCGTAGACCTTCAGGATGTGATCGCGCAGGTTTTCCTTGAAGGCAATTTCCTTTTCACCCGTAAGTGGAAACTTCTTTTCCATTGAAGTGCGAATCTTTTCCAGCCCCGTGTGGATCTTTTTGATCTCTGCTGACGCGCCGGCTCCCTTTTCGTGGAACGCGTCTCGTTTTTGGAGAAGTAATTGGCGCGCTTCCTTGAACGGGGCGATGGAATCCGGCAGAAGGGCGAGGCACAACTCCTCCCAAGCTGGGGCAACCGCACGGAGGTTCTTCGAAGCGTCGCGCAGGGCGGGTCTGCCAAGGATGGCGGAGGCTTCCTCCAAAAAGTCGGCGAACATCGGGCGGGAGGCATGTCCGCCGGTGCCGAAGAGCTCGATGCGCTCAAAGGCGGAAGTGAGACCCGCGAACATGTTGCGCCCCGCCGGGAAAATCTTGTTCCAACTTTGTTTGTCCTTGTCGTTGAAGAGCACATCCGCCCAGCGTTGATATGCCGCAAACCCAAAATTGGACGCATAGCCTTTGACCGGCGAGGTGAAAAACGATTTGATGCTTGCGCGGATCGCCGCATCCACATTCTGCGCGAGTTTATCGAACGCAGGGACGGTGATCGTCATCATGCGGAATTTTTCTTTTTTAACGCGCGCCCGCGCTTTGGTGAAATCTTTGATAGATACGTTCAATGCCGCTCGTGATTGATCCGCGAGGTACACAGATCCTTTATCCACGCCATAGACCACAACGGGAATCATTTCGTACATGTCCGGTCCGAGCGAGCCATCGTAGGTGGAATACTTCATCTCCAATCGATTCGCCCACACAAGCGCGGGCTGTCCGCTTTCCAGCGCATCGAGTAGATTCTTTTCCGCTTTTTTCGGGTCGGTGGTCTGCCTCACATTACGGACTGCGCCAAGGCGGTTCAACATCGTCTCGAACGGATTGAAGGTATTGCGCGTGAGCAAGGCTACGTGCGGGTCGAATCCCTTGTAGGCGAAACTGAAATAGCCGAACGTGATGCCGCCGCTCAAACCAAGCAGAAGCGCTTCGCTCGGCGCGGCCTTGCTGTGCGGCATCTTCACACCCTGATAGGCAAGCGCATTATGCACACTGCCGGTCTCGTAGTGAATACCGTCGAAATGTTTGTAGTTGGGTAAAGTTGTCATGGTCGGCTCCTTTGATAGTAGCCGCATTCTAAAACGAAACTTTGAAGGGACTCAAAATTAGAGATATAGTTTCTGGAATCTGTCTCGGGGAGTTATTCTTCGATGCTTTCGTTGCGCCAAAACGCCCGGATCAGGAAGAAGTTGACAAGCAACGCCGCGAAGATCATCGCCGGAATAATGATGATCGGGAACAGCCAGCGTTCCGTCCATTTGTTGATCTGTGCGGTGTTCGGGTCGGCGGGATCATACAGCACTGAAACTTCCTCGCCCACATCGTAGGCGGGCGGATATGAGGCATTGCCACTCTCGAAGGAATACGTTTGCCCATTCGCTTCGAACTCGATGACCGGGCTGTAGACGCAGCAACCCCCATCGCCGTCACTGCTTTCTTCCAGGCGGGTTACGATGCCGGTGGTCGTTTCGCCGTTCTGGTCCAATTGCCAACTGATGTAGCCCGCGTAGGCTCCCCACAAGCAAAACCCTGCGAAGAATAAATTAGCGAAAACGATCCAACAACCGAGCTGTAGGCGGTTGACCACTCCCCCAGCTTTCTCCACGGCGTTCAATGCCTTATCCACGTTCTTTTCGTAGTTGTCCATGATG
>CAZFDL010000328.1:0-2096 GCA_964517905.1 uncultured Anaerolinea sp.
ACGGGACGCTCGACAAGGTTCTGAGCGCTACACAAAAAGCGAGTTCGCCGAATACATCGATGTCTAGCGTAACGCCGCTGCTCGGCAAACCCGATTGCCCGCACTGCGGAGGTGTGGGTTTCCTGCGCATGGATGTGCCCGTGGGGCACCCAAAATTCGGGCGGCTCGAACCCTGCGTGTGCCGCGCCAACGAAATCGCAGAAAATGCGCGACAGCGTCTGTATGAAATGAGCAACCTCGAACGGTTGAGTCATTTGACGTTCTCGAATTTCAACGCGACCGGCAACCCGAAAGCGGAATTTGTCTCACCGCAGGAAGTGGCGAGCCTGCGCGACGCGCTCGACGCCTCGGAGGAATTTGCCCGGACCCTCAGCGGTTGGATGCTGCTCGAAGGTTCATACGGTTGCGGCAAGACGCATCTCGCCGCGGCGATCGCGAATGCATGTGTCCAACGCGGCGTGCCCACGTTATTCATCACAGTTCCCGATCTGCTGGATTCGCTGCGCTTCGCCTACCACGACCCTGAGACCACATTCGAAGCGCGCTTTGAGGACATTCGCAGCGCTGACCTGCTGGTGATGGACGATTTCGGCACGCAGAACGCCACACCGTGGGCGCAGGAAAAATTATTCCAGATCATCAATTATCGTTACATCAATAAACTGCCAACGGTCATCACCACGAATTTGATCCTGGACGAGATCGAGAGCCGCATCCGTTCGCGCTTGCAGGATTCGGAATTTGTGAAATACCTGCGCATCACAGCGCCCGATTACCGCCGCCCCACTGAGACGAGCAACCCGGGCATCTCGATGCTGTCGCTTTCACACATCAAGGAGATGTCGTTCGGGAATTTCGAAACACGCGACGACGAAGTGGGCAAGGAGATCGTCACGACGATCACCAAGGAACGCCAGGATCGTTATGGCCGCCCCGTCAAAGATAAAGAGATCGTGCGCGAGAAAGTGACCGCGCAACATATCAAACGTCTGCATGAGGCATTGGATGCCGCCGTGCATTTTGCCGAAAGCCCGAACGGCTGGCTGGTGATTCTCGGCGGGTCGCACTCCGGAAAAACGCATCTCGCCGCGGCGGTCGGGAATTACCGCCTCCTGCTCGGTGGACAGGCGATTCTTGCCGAAGTGTCGAACCTGCTCGACTACCTCAAATCCACCTTCCGCCCCAACTCGGACGTGACGTTCGACCGCCGCGCCTACGAGATCCGCACCACGCCATTGCTCATGCTCGACGACTTGAAAGAAAGCGGCATTAGTTCCGTGTGGGCGGAGGATAAATTACATCAACTCCTGAACCACCGCTATTACGCGAATCTGCCGACGGTGATCACTTCCACGCTCGACCCCGAGAGTTTTGCCAAGAGTTACCCGAGTCTGTGGAACAAAGTGCTGGATACGAGTAAGTGTCAGATCTGTGTGATCGATATGCCCCCGTATCGCAAGTCCGCGAAGGGAAAGAAGACGACGAAGAAAGGCCGCGGCTAGCATTTATTTTATGGAGAGCTCATATGATGGTGAAAAAACAAGGGAACAAAAGGCTTAAGCGCGTACAATTCCCAAAAGATTCGGATGCACAAACAATCCTTTCAGGAATCAGAAGATTGCAGGATGAATGGGCGATGCAGAATCCTGAAAAGGCACATCGATTGTATCCGGAAGTTTACGATGAATCTGGGAAACGTATCAAAACAAGTTTGCGCAATGCAAAGAAAGCATAGTCCAGCCACTATGCTTTCTTTGTTTGTTGGTTTCTTCGCCGCGTTTCTACAGCTTTTCTTGCTCTGATTTTTGCTTTACGTTTTCTGGCAGCTTTTATCCCTGCATCCTTCATTCTGGCTGACCAATCGATCTTTCTTGGATTGTCGCGCAACACAACGAGAATTTCATTCGAAATCAAATTGCCATCATACATCTTATGGCAAGTAGGACACAGGATTACCAAATTCTCTAGTGAGTTATCCTTACGGTTGTGGTTAAGGTGTGCTACTTCAAGTATGCCTTTAATACCATAGCCGCAATAAGCACAATTGTTCGGCGGGGACAAAGTCCCACACCGAACAATGCTAAATCCCTCGAAAG
>CAZFDL010000329.1:0-2057 GCA_964517905.1 uncultured Anaerolinea sp.
AAATCATCGAGCGTCGCGCAGGATTTCCGTCCGCGTAGTTTGAGCGGTGCGGTGAAACAATTGCCCGAAGCGAATTGGGTGTTGGTCTCCGTCCCTGGGCGGTATGCGGCTGGGGTGGCGCGTGAAGCGCTTGAACTTGGCAGGCACGTATTTCTTTACAGTGACAACGTTTCGCTCGACGATGAGATCGCGTTGAAAAAATCTGCGCGCGAAAAGGGACTGCTCGTGATGGGACCCGATTGCGGCACTGCCATCATCAACGGCATCGGGCTGGGATTCGCCAACCGCGTGCGGCGCGGCTCCATTGGAGTCGTCGGCGCGTCTGGCACGGGCACGCAAGCCGTGACGGCGCACATCCACGGGCTGGGTGGCGGTATCTCCCACGCCATCGGTACAGGCGGGCGCGACTTGAAGTCTGATGTCGGCGCGATCACGGCACATCAAGCCCTGGATGTGTTGGCGCGTGACCCTGACACAAGAGTAATTGCATTGATTTCCAAACCACCATCACCAGACGTTGCGACACAGTTGATTTCTGCCGCGCAAGAAACTGGCAAGCCCGTTGTCATTTATTTCATCGGGTACCCTGCACCTGCCAGAAAGATCGGCAATTTGCATTTTGCGGTGAGTTTGAGCGAATGTGCTGAGATTGCGGTGAATCTTGGCGAACACAGACTAGTGACTGGTGAACCCCAGTCTCCAGTCTCCAGTCTCTATCTTCGTGGTCTATTCTCAGGCGGCACGCTCGCCTTTGAAACCATGGTCGGCTTGCAGGCAACTCTTTCTCCGCTGTATTCGAATGGACCCATTACACCCAGCCAGGCCATCAAAGACCCCTTGAAAAGTGAAGCCCACACCATCATCGATCTCGGCGACGAGTTCTTCATGGTCGGACGATTACATCCAATGATGGATAATGATTTACGGATCAGGCGAATGAAACAAGAAGCCGCTGATGCGGAAGTTGGGATGATTCTTTTCGATGTGGTGCTGGGAGAGGGGTCACATGTAGACCCCGCTGGAGAATTAGTTCCGGTGATAAAAGAGATTCGGGAAAAGCGAAATGGAGAATTGGAATTTGTGGCGATGGTCATCGGCACAAGCGACGACCCGCAAAATCTCCAGTCGCAAGTCTCTGCGTTAGAAGAAGCTGGCGTGAAGGTTTTTATAACCGCCACCGAAGCCGTGGAATACGTCAGCCTGCGATTTAGCCGCAAAACGAAATATGAATTTACCCCGATCAACCTTGAGCAATTGAGACAACCGCTCGCGGCGATTAATGTTGGTCTTGAATCTTTTTACGACAGCCTCACATCGCAGGGAGCGCAGGCTGTGCATGTCGAGTGGAAGCCGCCAGCAAGCGGCAACGAAAAAATGGCGGCGTTGCTGGCGAAGATGAGAAAGTAAATCTTAATTAGTACGTGGTAATTACGATTTACCAATGACAAAGTAGATGGAGTTAAACATGAACATAGACGAAGCAAACACTACCGCAATCACCCGCCTCATGGAAGCGCGTCCCATTTTGAAGGGAATTGCCACCGCGGGGGATGTCATCCCTGGGATGAAGGACAATTTGTATCTCCACGCGGGTCCGCCGCTGGAGTGGGCGCGGATGTCAGGTCCGCTGCGGGGGGCGATCGTCGGGGCGATGTTGTTTGAGGGCGTAGCGGCGTCCGAAGCAGAGGCAACTGCAATGGTGGAAAGAGGCGAGGTCGAATTTGATTCGTGTCACCATCACGGCGCGGTCGGTCCGATGGCAGGGGTCACCTCCGCTTCGATGAAGGTCTATGTGGTGGAAAATGCCGAGCATGGGAATAAATCCTTTTCGAATTTGAATGAGGGTTATGGAAAAGTCTTGCGCTACGGCGCGTTCAGCGATGATGTATTGAAGAAGCTGCGCTGGATGAACGATGTGCTCGGTGTGGCGCTGGCAGATGCGCTCGCGCAATCAAACGGACTCGACATGCGCGCGTTGATCGCGGAGGCGTTGCACATGGGTGACGAGGGACACAACCGCAACAAGGCGGGGTCGTTGTTGTATTTGAAATTGCTCG
>CAZFDL010000330.1:0-2037 GCA_964517905.1 uncultured Anaerolinea sp.
TACGGCGCGTACATGAGTGAGACCTTCCGCGCCGCGCTCTCCTCGGTAGGCAAGGGGCAACGTGAAGCCGCCGCCGCCATCGGCATGACACCGCTCCAAACAATGCGTCGTATCGTCATGCCGCAGGCACTCCGCTTCGCCATCCCGCCGATGGGCAACGACTTCATCTCGATGACGAAAGATTCCGCCCTCGTGGCCGCCACTGGTTTCGTCCACGAAGTCATGTGGCGCGCCACGCGCGTGGGACGGGCGCAATTCAACAACCTCGAAGCCTTGCTGATGGCGGCGGTATTCTATTGGGTGATGACGCTGATCCTGACATTTTTTCAGACGAGAATCGAAGCACGCCTTGCCCGAGGGGACCGCTAACATGCCGCCCGTTGTACGAGTCTCCAACCTCGATAAGTACTTTGGCCGCCTTCACGTGCTGAAGAATGTCTCGCTCGATGTGCAATCTCGCGAGGTGGTCTGCGTGATCGGCAGAAGCGGATCCGGCAAAAGCACCCTGCTCCGCTGCATCAATTTCCTCGAAGAGCCATCCGATGGGAGCATCGCAGTGGACGGAATCGTAGTCCACAGCCACGGTCGCGGTAAAGAACATCGCCAACTCGTCCATGATGTGCGGCTCAAGACCGGCATGGTATTTCAAGAGTTCAACCTGTTCCCCCACATGAGCGTGCTCGAAAATGTGATCGAGGGGCCGGTGACGGTCAAAGGGATGAATCCCGCGGCAGCGATCGCGCTCGCCGAGGAGAACCTCGACAGCGTCGGTATGTTGTTCAAAAAAGACGAATACCCCATGAGACTCTCCGGCGGGCAAAAACAACGCGTGGCCATCGCGCGTGCGCTTACGATGCAGCCCAAAGTGATGTTGTTCGACGAACCCACATCCGCGCTCGACCCGGAACTCATCGGCGAAGTGCTGAATGTGATGAAGAAGGTTGCCAAGGACGGCATGACCATGCTCGTCGTCACTCACGAGATGGGTTTTGCGCGTGAAGTGGCAGACCGCGTGCTCGTCATGGCTGAGGGCGAACTCATCGAAGACGCCAAGCCGTCTGCGCTGTTTAGTAAACCCAAAGACGCCCGCACCAAGGCATTGATCGATCGGTATCGCACCGGGGGAAGATAAGTTGCTCCTTGCCGTCACCCGCGACGTAAGTCCGCGCTTCAATGAATGTGAGATCACCCACATCGAGCGGTCGCCGATCGATGTGCAAACCGCCCAATTCCAACATCATGGATACGTGCAGGCGCTCAAGGAACTCGGATGCGCAGTTTTGGAATTGCCGGCAGAAACGGACCTGCCCGATTCGGTGTTTGTCGAGGATACCGCGGTTGTCCTTCCTGAAGTAGCGCTTCTCACCCGACCCGGGGCTGATTCGCGCAAACCTGAAACCGAGTCCATAGCCCGCGCGCTTGCCCCCTACCGCGAGATCGTCCACATTGCACCTCCCGCCACCGTGGATGGCGGCGATGTACTCGTTATTGGCAAGAAGGTCTTTGTCGGTATGTCAACACGCAGTGATCTCGCATCGGTAAAGCAGATGAATGAACTGCTCGGCAAATTCGGGTATGAAACACGAGCGGTGGAAGTGAAAGATGTACTGCATTTAAAATCTGCCGTCACCCGCGTGGACGATGAAACCTTGCTCATCAATCGCAATTGGGTGGATATAGAGACATTCGAAGGATACACATGTATCGACATCGACCCCTCGGAGCCATTCGCTGCGAACTGCCTGCCGATCAATGGCTCGATCATCTATCCCACGGCTTTTCCGAAAACATCTGCAAAGCTCCTTTCGCACGGATATAAGGTCAAACCCGTTGTTGTGGACGAACTGGCAAAAGCCGAGGGCGCGGTCACCTGTTGCAGCTTGATCGTCGGGTGAATAATTGAATCAAGCCAGCCCTGCGGAGGAAGCGGGTTTAAATCCAAATAGAAAATCCCCGAACGATTCGGGGATTTTCTCTGAGTGGTGCGCTGGAGAGGACTTGAACCTCCACGTCTTGCGACACATGGCCCTCAACCAT
>CAZFDL010000331.1:0-2018 GCA_964517905.1 uncultured Anaerolinea sp.
ACCCTTAGCCGCGTGGAGATGCTCGATGCCCTGCAGGAATTGGACGCGGGAAAATTGACTCACTACGATGCGCACTGCCCGCGCTGCCGGCGCGCCACGCGCGTCGAGCGTAAGCGGTTGGAGATATTCTTTCCGAACTGGCGCGAGGCGTTGAAACAATTCGAAGCGGAGATGAAAGCACACCCGCAGCAAGAGGCGCCTCTTCCCGCGCCTGAAGCGGGTTCAGTCTCCTCAGCGGAATCCAAGCCGGTGCAGACCCCCGCAAAGGATAAACCTGCGAAAGAGAGTCCTGCAAAGGCAGAACCAGCGGCTCAAAAGGCGGCAAGGCAACCGATGGCGGGCGAAAAGAAATCCTCCGGCAAAAAGCCTGCCGCGAAGAAAAAATGACCTTCCGCGCTGTGTTCTTCGACCTTGGCGGAGTGATCGTCCGCACCGAATACCAGGCTCCGCGACAAAGGCTCGCGGAGCAATTCGGTATGGACTATGAAGATATCGAAAAGATCGTCTTCGGCAATTCGTCCTCGGCGCGCGCCTCGGTAGGTGAGATCACTGAAGAGGAGCATTGGCAGCATGTGATGAAGACCCTCAAACTGCCACCCAGCGAAGCCGGCCGCGTGAAACGGGAATTTTTCGCCGGTGATGTGATCGACCGAACCCTGCTGGAGTATTTGCGATCGCTCAAGCCAAAGTACAAAGTAGGCGCGATCAGCAATGCGTGGAATGGACTGCGCGCCTTCATCGAGCGCGAAAAGTTTGCCGACGTGTTCGACGCCATCATCATCTCGGCGGAAGTGGGTGCGGCGAAGCCGTCCGAAAAGATCTATCGCATAGCGTTGGAACAATTGCAGGTGAAACCAAAAGAGGCGGTGTTCGTGGATGATTTCATCGAGAACATCGAAGCCTGCGAGAAACTGGGCATGAAGGGCGTCCATTTCACCGATGCCGAATCGGCTTTGATACAACTCAAGACCATTCTTTAGTCTCACGCTCTTGAACCGTATTTCCCCATCCCGTGTGTATCTCTTCATCGAGTTTTCTGCGTCTGCGTGTTTCTCGATGATGTTCGTCGTTACCTCGTTGTACGAAGCGACGGTCGCGGGACTCACACCCGTTCAACTCATCCTCGTTGGCACCGCGCTTGAGATTTCCGCGTTCGTTTTTGAAGTGCCTACGGGTATCATCGCAGACGTTTATTCGCGCAGGTTGTCCATCATCATCGGCTATGTGTTGATGGGTCTGGGTTTTCTTGTGGAAGGATTCTTCCCTGCGTTCATTCCGATCCTGTTGGCGCAGATCATCTGGGGTTTGGGCTACACCTTTACCAGCGGCGCAACGCAGGCATGGATCACTGACGAGATCGGTGAAGACGATGCGAACAAACTTTTCCTGCGTGCCACGCGGGTCGGTTTATACGCCTCCCTCCTCGGCATGGGGTTGGCCGCTCTGGTGGGGGCGGGCAATGTCGCCATGCCGATTCTCGTCGGTGCGATCGGTGTGCTGCTCATCGGAGTGGTCCTGATCGTTATCATGCCTGAGAAAAATTTCCGCCCGACTCCGCGAGAAGACCGCAACACCTGGCAACACATGCGGCACACTTTCAAACAGGGCGCCGATACTGTCCGTTCGAGACCGCGCCTGATGAGCATCGTCGGTGTCGGATTGTTCTTTGGGATCTATAGTGAAGGTTTTGACCGACTGTGGGTTAAGCACTTGCTGGATAACTTCAACCTGCCGACTCTCTTTGGGAACAATCAGGTGGGGTTCCTTGCGATTTTGCGCGCGGCTGGTGCGCTGCTTACCATCCTTGCGGTTCATATTGTAGAAAAACGAGTCGACTCGACCAGCCCGATCGCGATCGGGCGCGCCATGCTCGTTGTAACAGGATTGATCTCCGTAGCCCTGCTGGGATTTGCCCTCTCGCCGATTCTTCTCCTCAGCCTCAGCCTGTATCTCATCATCGACGCGTTGCGCGATGTTCGCATCCCCCTGCAAACCGCGTGGATCAACCAAAAACTGGA
>CAZFDL010000332.1:0-2014 GCA_964517905.1 uncultured Anaerolinea sp.
GCGCGCTTCTGATGCTCGCTGGGTTGGCAGACTTGATTTATCTTCTGGCGCGCCGTACATTTTTCGGAACGCCTGTATTCAGCTCACCCCTGTTGCTGATCGGCATCATGTTTCTTATCATGGGTTTTCAATCCATCCTGATGGGGTTGATCGCTGAGTTGCTGGCGCGCACCTATCACGAGTCGCAGCAAAAGCCGACCTATACCTTGAAGGAAATTATCGAGGCGAAAAAGAAAAAGAGATGATGGATTGGCTGTCTGCAAACCGGCATATGCTCGTCCGCCTACTGGGAACGGTTTTGGCTGTTTTCCTGATCGTTGTATTATTCGAAAGGGAAGGCTGGGCTGAGATAACCGGTTCGATCCGGCAGATCTCACTGCCGGTCTTTTTACTTGCTCTTGCATCCATGTTGATCTCACGGATATTCGTAATTGTGCGCTGGCATATCCTGTTGCGCTCTGGCGGCGTGGCGATTCCCTTTGCGCGAACAGCCGAGTTGACGTTAACGGGTTTATTCGCCTCCAATTACCTGCCAACGACGATTGGCGGCGATGTGGTGCGGCTCGGCGGCGCGATGCAATTGGGTTTTGACCGCGCAGTCTGCCTCGCTTCGATCGTAGCAGACCGGGTGCTGGGGTTGGCGGGCATGCTTTTCGCCTTGCCGTTCGGGTTGATTCCCGCCTGGGGGGCGTTGGGCGCTTCGGGTATAAAAGCCGGCTTCGTTCCCCAATTTACGAACAAGCTCGCTGTTTTTTTTCAACGAACGGTACGGTCATTCGCGATCTGGATTCGTAAACCTATTGTCCTCTTCTCTGCTTTGCTATGTACATGGGGTAATATGTTATTTATTTTCCTATCCCTTTTCATTCTTCTAAATGGATTGGGTGAGTCGGTCTCGTTCGGGTTGATCGCAGGCATCTGGAGCCTGGCATATTTCGTGACTCTGATCCCGATTTCCATCAACGGCTATGGTGTGCAGGAATTATCGCTCACCTTCCTGTTTTCGAACGTTGCAGGGATCGATCCGGCGCCCAGCCTGGCTGTCGCGGTATTGATCCGCATCCTTCTCCTACTGGCGAGCTTGCCGGGATCGGTATTTCTTCCGTCCGCGCTCGCCGCGATGTCGCGCCAAAACGCCGATTGGCCTGACCCATGAAACGTCAGGAATTCTTTGAAAGTTTTACACTTCAACGAGGTGTTGTCGACCCGTTATGAAAAAACGATCTGGCGAATACGCTGAGCGTGGTGACTATCACGCCAACCTCCGCAAGGATTGGCCCTACCTGCCCGTCTACCTTGAGAAGATGAAAATGGCGCGCGAGTTGCTGAATGCGACTGAGCCGCACAAGGTTGTCTTCGATATGGGGTGCGGCGAAGGCATTCTGGTGGACGAGTACCGCCGGGCGGGTTACGCCATCACGGGGATGGATTTGAATTACGCCTCAGAACACATTCTTCAGAAGAATTTCCTTAACTCTGGTCTTGAGGATTCATCGGTGGACCTGATTCTCTGCCTTGATGTTTTGGAACACATGCCCTTTCACGAACAGGAACTTGCAGTTGCCGAATTTGCGCGCGTTCTCTCGCCGCAAGGCCGAGCATTCGTCAGTGTTCCTAATCTTGCGCATTTTGCCTCGCGCCTGTCGTTCTTCTTCCGGGGCGAATTGATTCGAACATCCTCCATCGAACGTCATCCCGGCGACAGACCCATTGGGGAATACATTCGGCTTTTCAACAAACACTTTGCCATTCGATCAAGAAAAGGTTTGTTCCCTACCTTCCTGATGCTTTCGCTCCTCACGGTGCTTGCGCCTTCCAGCGTGATCGGCTTGCACCGGTACTACAACCGCTTCTTTGCTCCGCCGAACCTTTGTTTCCTCAATGTTTTTTTGCTGGAAAAGCGGTCGACATGAAACCAATGCGAGTTGCAGGGGTCGCCCGGATCGAACGGTATTCATAATGCGCATCCTTGTTTTGAATCATGAATTTCCACCGATCGGAGGCGGAGGAGGAC
>CAZFDL010000333.1:0-2011 GCA_964517905.1 uncultured Anaerolinea sp.
TGATCGCCGGGGCGTTGGTCGCGTTCGCGTGGAAGGACCGGGTCTACAGTCACGAACGACCCGCTGTGGATTATGCCGGCGCGGCGTTGTTATCTGCAAGCGTCGTCGTACTCCTCATCGGTTTGATGGAACTCGGCACGCCGCAGGGTTGGAAAGTCATCGCCGCTGCCCTTGTTCTTTTCGCGGTGTTGTTTCAAGTGGAGCGTCGCGCGGCAGACCCGATCCTGCCGATCGCGTTGTTCCGCGACAAACTTTTTGCCACTGCCACGGCGCACGGGTTGTTCACCGGCTGGACGGTGTTCGGTACGATCTCGTTCATCCCGTTGTTCGTACAATCCGTGCTCGGCGCGAGTCCCACGCAGGCGGGCATTACCATCACGCCGATGCTGCTGGGCTGGGTGGGAGCCAGCATTTTCGGCACGCGCATTCTGTTGAAGGTCGGCTATCGCCGCTTGAGCTTGATCGGAACCGGCATATTTTTTATCGGCGCGACCTTACTGGCGATCCTGGCCGCAAACAGCAATCAAACGCTCGTGATGATTTTCGTCACTATGATGGGCATCGGTATGGGGCTTTCGATCCCGGCGTTCGTGATCGCCGTACAGACCACGGCAGAGCGGCGTCATCTCGGAGTGGCGACCTCGATGCTTCAATTCAGCCGCTCGATGGGCGGAACGTTGGGTGTGAGCGTGATGGGCGCGGCGTTGTCTGCGCGACTTGCCTCGAACTTGAACGCTTCCGGACTGGATTTGAGTTTGGTCTCCCAACTCCTCGACCCGGTACCCGGCTCCGCGGTGGTCATCGACTCGGGAGCGCGCCTTGCAATGGCCGACGCCATCCATCTCGTATTCGTGATCGCGTTCGTCGCGGCAATGCTGGGATTGCTCTCCGCGGTGTTCACCCCGCGCAAGGAATTGATAGAGAACCCCATTCCCATTGCGCCAGCTACAGCAGACTGAATGCCACATCAAATCCCCGCAAAACAAACGGCGGGGATTTTTTATTTGGTATTTCTTTCCACAAACCATTTGAACATCGCCCCCAACACCGCGCCACCCGCAACCGCGGACATCAACAGACTCATCGTCGTCACTTTGGACATGGCAAAGGGGACCTCGCCTCCCACGCGGATTCCAAACCGATCGAAGATGAAGATTACGAGCAAGAGGGACAGCACAGACACCAGACCGGTCGTGAGCGCCATCGTCAGCGCGGCGCGGGTATTTCGTAGGAGCAGCCCGTACGCGAGGCTGACGCAGATGGTCACGCTTGCGACGAGTCCGCTCATGGTGAGGGCGTAGAGGGCGTGAATCGGCAGACCATCGCCGAACCAGCCGTCCAGGTTGGAAAGAGGCGAGAACCAGCCCGCGAGGATTCCCAGCGCGGTGGCGAGTCCGATTTTCCACCGGGCGCGGTATCCGCTGATCCGCCCGAGCAGGTAACTCCACCCCACCGAGCAAATCACCAATACGACGATCTTGTTCAAGCCATTGGCTTGGAGCCACTGCATGAACGCGCCAAACGCCGCGACGTGAGTCGATTCGCGAAATAGAACCAGCCAGAGCGACAATCCTGCGGGAAAACCGAGAAAGAGTGCCGCGGCGAACGCGCTTTGCAATGCAACGCGGAGATAGCCGGGGTGTTGTACCGGTTCAGAGTTCGGCATCATCGTGATTCGATTCCGTCATTAATACACCTCAAGGCGGTTGGCAGTTCCACCCCACGGGAAAAGGAGATGAGACCATGCCAGGCAAAGCCGGTTCAAAACAAGGGAAGTCAAAAGAAAAACCGATCGATACCGATGTGATCATCATTGTAAAAGGGGCGGGCAAACAAGCCGAGGACGATCACCTCAATATCTTTCTGCGCGGGTTTTGGCCCGCGGTGAAACAAGTTGACAGGAACGCGACCAGCACACAAGTGACGGCCGGGTTCGAGGACTACACCCCCTCGCCACACAACGCGGACGGGAAAGCGCACAAACACGCGGTCGAGATCCGCGCCCGCCACA
>CAZFDL010000334.1:0-2005 GCA_964517905.1 uncultured Anaerolinea sp.
AGGTTCGCGCCGGCGTTGATTCCCGAAACAACGAGGTCGATCGGCTCTTTGAAGAATCCCAACGTGCCGAGCGCCACACAATCAGACGGCGCGCCGTCGCTGGCGAATGCCTGCGTGCCATCCGCGAGGCGGACTTCCCTGACGCGCAAGGCGCGATCCAAAGTCTTGACGTGACCGCCTCCGGACCAGTTTCGGTCTGGCGCTAGCACCGAAACTTTTCCCAGCCGACGCATTTCCTGAGTGAGAGCCAGTAAGCCCGGGGCGAGAACGCCGTCGTCGTTCGTTACAAGGATGTGTTTCATTTTCTTCTATTTGCTCTTGTCTGAAATGTTGCGACGTTTTTGCATCGTGTCGATTGCAAAGATGATTAACAGGCACACGATCGTGCTGGTGAGAAATATGGCTTCCATGTTGATCTCCATTGATGGTTTCACGCTTTCGGTCAGGCAGGGTTGGCGAGGCGGGTGAGCGCGCTCCCCACGTATCCCGCCACCCAACTTCCGAGAATGCGCGCGGAATTCCATTCTTTTTTCTTGTGCTGGCGCACCGCGCCTGTGTACAACGCGCGCACCAGTTCCCATGCGGTATGTCCGTCGAACTCCGTTGCGCCAAGCCCGATCGCGTTCAGCACGTGCGCGTCACTGCTGGCGGTCTGTACGATGTTCAGCCGGTTTGCAAGGATGCGGGCGTAGTGATTGCTCATCTTGTCTATCGTGGTGGCGTTGTACGACTCGATGGCGATCAGGATGCGCGCCACGTCGGGGTTGCGAAGCGCTCTCAAAATCGAGTAAGCGCCGAGGCTTTTCATCCCGATACCGCTTGTCATCGGGTGGGGGGCGATGCAGAAGCCGCCGAGTTCCCCCACTTTCAAAACCGTTTCAACCAACGGCAAGCCGCGCTCGATCTTCTGCGTGACGTTCAACGCCAGCAGGTCGCCTTCAGCGGTGGTGATCTCGATGCCGGGAATGACTTCGATCCCGTATTTTGGCGCGAGTTCCCTCGCTTTGAGCGCACCGGCGATCTCATCGTGATCGGTGATGGCGATCACATCCAGCCCGATCTGTTGAGCGCGTTTCAACACGGCCGGAACGGAGGCTGTGCCATCGAAACTGTAAATGGTGTGGATGTGCAGGTCAGCGAGTCCCATGAGTTCTCCTTTTCATACGAGAGTGAGTGTATCAGTGGAGATTTAAGACTTGTTCAAGACTGGTTTAAGGGTTGGTTAACGTTTTAACGGCACAAGAGCCGGGGAGGAGACCCGGCTCTTGTGCGCTGAGGAGAGAATGAAACTATTTCCTGATCGTTGGCGGTTGCTTTGCGACCTTCACCTGCTGGCACAGGTAGGCGCGCCGCTTTCGTGATGTATCTACGATGAATACTGCGATCAATGTGGTCAATGTGCCAACCAGGAATATTTCCATGCCCACAGGATAGCATGGAGTCGTCCACTTGTGCTTTGCAGTGGGTTTGCGGACGCAAAACAATTATGCAATTGTTCAAACTAACGGAATCGAAAAGAAAATCGTGCTTCCGTGTCCCTCGATGCTCTCCGCCCAAATTTTTCCATTGTGCGCCTCGACGATGTGTTTCGCGATGGACAAGCCCAAACCTGTGCCGCTGCCCGCGCGGGATTTGTCCACGCGATAAAAGCGCTCGAAGATGCGTGTGACGTCCTCCAGCGGGATGCCGATTCCTGTATCCCGAACAGCGAATCGGACTTCGCCTACACCTGCTTCGGCTCCCAAAACGACTTCACCTCCCGCGCGGGTGAACTTGACCGCATTGTGGATGAGGTTCACCAGCACTTGTTCGAGGCGTTGCGAATCGATTCTCACTTTCGGCAGATCGTCGGCACATTCCACGCGCAGACTCACCCCGGCGCGCTCGGCTTGCAGTTGCATCCGCTTGCAGGCGGAGAAAAGCAGATCGGAGGGCGAGACAGGTCGAAGGTCGAGCGCGAGGCGCCCCGATTCGATGCGCGAAAGCTCGAGGAGTTCGGTCACCA
>CAZFDL010000335.1:0-1995 GCA_964517905.1 uncultured Anaerolinea sp.
GCCATCGGGCTGGCGTTCATGGCGGGGCTGGCAAAGTTCCTGCCGTATATCGGTCCCTTTATTACTTCCACCACCATTGCGCTGGTCACCTACTTCCAACCGGATAAACTCTTCGACCTGCAGCCTCTGATCTACACGGTCGGTGTCCTCGTCATCACATCCTCGATAGACAATATTATCGACAACCTGATCACGCCGCGCATCATGGCGCGCACGTTGAAAGTGCATCCCGCCGCCGTGCTGGTTACCGCGATCATCTTCGCCAACCTGCTGGGAATCATCGGCGTGGTCGTGGCGGCGCCCCTGCTGGCAACCTTCACCCTGCTCGGTCGGTATGTGACGCGCAAAATGTTCGACCTCGACCCCTGGCCGCCATCGAGAGACGAGCATTACAACGATGCTGCGTCGGCCTGGCTGGCTCGAATCAGAGATTTTTTTCGTTCTCGATCTGCAAAACGCACACAAAGTATAGCGGCACCAGAACCACCCAAGGAGAAAAGCGATGAACGACAACCATAGCGAACCAAAAACCGAAACGCTTGCCGAAACCGACAACTTCATGGCGTGGCGCGCCGAAGAACCCGACGGCGAGACCACCTATCACATTGAATTGAACAACGTAACTGTACACTTTTTCGAGGAGGAATGGCGCGAGTTCATGTCGCTGGTGCGCGATCTGAAATAACCGATCAAAAACATCCGCGTAGTCTGCGGCATCTGCGGATTCGATTTAAGCACACCCAATGAAACTCAACAACACCATCACCGACGTGCGCGGCATCGAGGTGGGACACGCGCAGGACGACGAAGCGCTGACCGGGTGCACGGTCATCCTCTGCCGCACAGGCGCGGTCGCGGGTGTGGACGTGCGCGGCGGCGCGCCCGGCACGCGCGAAACCGACCTGTTGAATCCCATCAACCTCGTGCAAAAAGTTCACGGCATCGTTTTAGCCGGCGGCTCCGCATTCGGGTTGGAGGCGGCAGGCGGCGTGATGCGTTACCTCGAAGAACAGAAGATCGGATTCAACACCGGCGCGGCGAAGGTGCCAATCGTCCCTTCGGCGATCCTCTACGATTTGAACCTCGGTCGCGCCGACGTGCGGCCCGACCCGGCGATGGGATATCGCGCCGCCGCTGCAGCGTCCGCCGCGCCACCTGCGCAGGGAAATGTTGGCGTTGGAACCGGCGCATCCATCGGCAAGATGTTCGGATCCAAACTGGCGATGAAAGCCGGGGTCGGCACAGCCAGCACGGACGCGGGCGGAGGCGTGATCGTGGGCGCGCTGGTGGCAGTCAACGCGTTCGGAGATGTGATCGATCCGGGATTCGGCACGGTGGTTGCCGGTTTGCGTTCGGGGAGAATCGGTCCCCTGCGAGTGGGCGGAAAAGGTCAATTAGCGGACACGCTTACCATGATGAGAAAACCGATCGGGCGCGGCATCCTTGGCTTTGCCTCGCGCGCCAACACGGTCATCGGTGTCGTTGCGACGAATGCGCGCCTGACAAAAGCACAAGCCACAAAAGTTGCGCAGATGGCACAGGATGGAATCGCGCGGACGATCCGCCCCGCGCACACGATGCTCGATGGCGACGTGATTTTTGCGCTTTCCACCGGCGCACGCAGAGCAGATGTGTCATTGGTGGGCGCGTTAGCCGCGGAGGTGATGGCGGAAGCCGTGCTCCGCGCGGTGAAAATGGCGGAGCCCGCTGGGGGATTACCCGGGTTGAATACTGCATAATTCGTATTGCGTAAAAAAAGACGGTCTGCAGTTAGCAAACCGTCTTATTACACAGGACGCAATACGAATTACTTTCTCTTCCCCTTCAACTCGTCTTTCAACAACAACGTCATCACCACGCTCACGACGCTAACCACCAGCCCGCCGAGGAACGCGTTCCACCAGACAGGATCGGTGATGGTCAACGCGATGCCGAACGACTGACCGATGATGCTCGTCAGCCAGAACATGAAGGTGTTGATGACCAGCGTGAACA
>CAZFDL010000336.1:0-1982 GCA_964517905.1 uncultured Anaerolinea sp.
AGTTGCTCGACAAAGATAATTTGGTCATCACGGCCTACAACATCCACCCCGAATACGGCGAAGCCAAAGCCACAGAAGCGCGGTTGACGCGCGTCAAATGATGTTCAAAAAGATCCTGATCGCCAACCGCGGCGAGATCGCCGTCCGCATCCTGCGCGCCTGCAAAGAACTCGGCATCAAAACCGTCGCGGTATATTCCGACGCGGATAAAAATTCGCAGCACACGCAGCTCGCCGACGAGGCGATGCACATCGGCGCGGCATCGCCAAAGGAATCGTATCTGAACATCGAGAAGATCATAGGCACGGCGAAGCAGACCGGTACAGACGCCGTCCACCCCGGCTATGGATTCCTCTCGGAGAACGCCTCGTTCGCGCTTGCGGTTGAATCGGCGGGTTTGAAATTCATCGGTTCCTCCGCGGATTCGATCCGCGCGATGGGCGACAAAGCGGAGTCGAAGAGGGCGATGAAAAAGGCGGGCGTGCCGACCGTCCCCGGCGTGGAAGGTATCGAATCGGAATCCGATTTCAAGAAAGCCGCGCAGGAGATCGGCTATCCCGTTTTGGTCAAAGCCGCGGCGGGCGGCGGCGGAAAAGGCATGCGGGTGGTGAATCAGGCGGAAGAGCTGAGTGAAGCGATTGAGTCCGCGCGGCGCGAAGCCCTCCACGCGTTCGGTGACGATCGTCTGCTCGTCGAAAAATACATCCCGAACGCGCACCACATCGAGTTTCAAGTCTTTGGCGACCAGCACGGACATCTTGTTCACTTATTCGAGCGCGAATGTTCGGTGCAACGCCGTCATCAAAAGATCATCGAAGAAACTCCCTCCCTGTTGCTCACAAAAGAATTGCGGCAGGAAATGGGCGAGGCCGCAGTAAAAGCCGCGCGTGCCGTGAACTACTACAACGCGGGAACCATCGAGTTCATCTACGACCCTCTACTTTCTACTTTCTACTTTCTAGAAATGAACACGCGCTTGCAAGTGGAGCATCCCGTCACCGAACTCACAACGGGTCTGGACCTCGTGCAATGGCAGATACGAGTCGCGGCGGGCGAGCATTTCCCATATTCACAGGAACAACTCAACCAACGCGGACACGCCATCGAGTGCCGCGTCTACGCCGAAGACCCTGCGGACGGTTTTTTACCCAGCACCGGCAAACTTCTGCAATACATCGAGCCGCGCGGACCGGGCATCCGCGTGGATTCGGGCTTCCGCGGAGGCGATGAGGTGACGCATTTCTATGATCCCCTGCTGGCGAAGTTAATCGTCCATGGGGAATCGAGGGAATTGGCAATTCAGAAGATGCAAGCCGCGTTGCGTGAATTTATTGTGCATGGCGTCGTGACGAATATTGATTTTATGCAGGCGGTGTTATCGCACCCTGATTTTGCAAATGGGAAAGTATCAACGAAGTGGGTGGAGGATAAGTTCAATTGGAGTCCGCCTGCTGAACCATCATTTGAGTCTCTTGTTGCCGCGGCGCTTGCAGATTTAACAATCGCAAATCGTAAATCCGAAATCGTAAATGAGCATGATCCGTACAGCCCGTGGAAGAATCCAAGCGGATTTCGTAACTGATGAAACTCACATTCAACTACTCCACGCTCGATCTGATACCGAAGGGCAAAGGCTGGCTTGTTTCTTCTGAGGATAAAACTTCATCAGTTGGCATTCTCCACGCTGAGGGCGGGAAACTCGAACTCCTGATTGATGGGGAACGAGTTACTGCTTTCGTCTCATCCGATAACGCCAAACGCTGGGTGACGGTGAATGGACGAACGTACCTGCTCACGAAGCAATCGGGCGCGCGCAAAAGCGGAGGCGGCGGTCACCACACCGCGGGCGAGCTCACCGCGCCCATGCCGGGGCAGATCCGCGCGGTGAATGTGAGCGCAGGCGACGCGGTGACGAAGGGTCAAACGCTATTGGTGCTGGAGGCGATGAAAATGGAGATTAGAATCCAGTCACCGATGGATGG
>CAZFDL010000337.1:0-1941 GCA_964517905.1 uncultured Anaerolinea sp.
ACATCCTCGTGCGCATCAGCGACATCAACGCGGAGGGCGTGCGCGAAGTGGACGATAAACTCGTGGTGCTGGCGAGGCAGTTGAAGTGCCCCATCCTCACCAACGATTACAACTTGAACCGTATCGCGGAACTACAGGGCGTGACCATCCTCAACATCAACGAACTGGCGAACGCGGTCAAGTCGGTCGTCCTGCCTGCCGAACGCATGACCCTCAATATTTTTCAGGAGGGCAAGGAACATGGACAGGGTGTGGGCTACATGGATGATGGCACGATGGTCGTCGTGGAGAACGGACATGAGTTCATCGGCGAATACAAGGAAGTGGTTGTCACCAAGGTCCTGCAGACCGCCGCGGGTCGCATGATCTTCGCGCGCGTAGAGGAAGAAAACGGTCGCAAGAAAAAATAATCCGCAGAGTTAGCAGATCTTTAACCGCGAAGCGCGCCAGGAGCGCGAAGATTCTTAATTCTTCTTAGCGAGCTTCGCGCTCTTGCCGGTTCAAAAAGAATCTCAATGCTCTCTGTGTCTCTGTGGTAAAGGTTTAGAAATGATTCGACTTTACAATACATTAACCCGCAAGAAAGAAGAATTCCAAACCCTCGAGCCGAACACCGTCAAGATGTATATTTGCGGTGTGACGGTCTACAACGACGCGCACGTGGGTCACGCCATGTCTGCCATCGTGTTCGATATCATCCGCCGTTACCTCGAATATCGCGGCTACAACGTGCGTCACGTGATGAACTACACGGACGTGGACGACAAGATCATCAACCGCGCGAACCAGCTCGGCGAAGACCCGCTTACGCTTTCGCAACGCTATATCGAGGACTACGCCAGCGATCTGAAGAACTTGAACGTCTTGCCTGCCACATCGAATCCGCAGGTGAGCAAGACCATGCCGCTCATCATCGAATTCATTCAGGGGTTGATCCAAAAAGAATCCGCGTACGCCGCCTCGAACGGCGATGTGTATTTCAGCGTCACCAGTGATACCGACTACGGCAAACTCTCGGGTCGCAAGATCGAAGACATGCAGGCCGGCGCGCGCATTGAAGTGGGCGAAGCGAAGAATCACCCGATGGATTTCGCCTTGTGGAAAGCCGCGAAGCCCGGCGAAATCTCATGGGACAGTCCGTGGGGCAAAGGCCGCCCCGGCTGGCACATCGAATGCTCGGCGATGAACCTCGCCGAACTTGGCGAACAGATCGACATCCACGGCGGCGGCAACGACCTGATCTTCCCGCATCATGAAAACGAAATTGCGCAAACCGAATCATACACGGGCAAGCAATTCTCGCGCTATTGGATCCACAACGGCATGCTGCAACTCGGCGGCGAGAAGATGTCCAAGTCGCTCGGCAACATCGTCAGCATCAAGGATTTTCTAAAGACGCGCGACGCCGACGTGATGCGAATGCTTGTCTTGATGGGATCATACCGCGCGCCGCTCATTTTCAACGACGAAACACAGGACGCCGCAGAAAAATCGCTAGACCGCCTCAAGTCCGCATTTCGACCTGCCTCGCCCTCCTCAAGCGGACTCTCCGCCGGCACCGCCGCGGAACTCGCCGCGCAAGCCGAAGCGGTGAAGCAATCCTTCGCCGCCGCGATGGACGACGACTTCAATTCCCCGCTCGCCATCGCCGCGATTCATGAACTCGTCAAAGCGATCAACACCGCCCGCAATAGCGGCGCAACCGACGATCAACTCGCCCCTGCGCAAAAAACCCTGCGTGAACTCACTGGCGTGCTGGGCTTGCAACTCAAAGAGAAGACCGGCTCAAACGAGGCGGAAGCTAAAGTCAATGCATTGATCGTGGAACGCAATGAAGCGCGCGAACAAAAACAATGGGCGCGTTCGGACCAGATCCGCGACCAACTGAAAGAAATGGGCGTGACCATCGAAGACAGCAAGGATGGTACGACGTGGAGATGG
>CAZFDL010000338.1:0-1927 GCA_964517905.1 uncultured Anaerolinea sp.
ACCTGCGACCAAGCGATTATGAGTCGCCTGCGCTAACCACTGCGCCATGGGCCCCTTTTAATTATCAAGTGCCAGGTGCTCCAGTGCCACGTGACACTTGAATACTTGACACCTGACACTAACCTCAGAGCGGGAGATGGGATTCGAACCCACGAATATCAGCTTGGAAGGCTGATGCCTTACCACTTGGCGACTCCCGCGTGCGAGCGAGATTTTACCACAGCACCAAATGTCGTTGCGAGTGGCGCTTCATCCTGAGCGGAGTGAAACGTAGACGAAGGAGCGCCACGAAGCAATCCCCTGCTTTGCGAGGAGATTGCTTCGCTCGCTAAGGCTCGCTCGCAATGACATTACCGATTATACGGATACCAATACGACTTATCCTCCAGATTGAAATCCCAATGCACGTGCTTCGTCTCCCGGAATTGGTCGAGTCCCTCGATGCCCAGTTCACGTGCGCCACCGGAATATTTCATCCCGCCGAACGGACCGGCGTAATTATCCGTCAGGGGGTCGTTGATCCAGATCGTCCCGGCTTTCACATCTTCAAAGAACATCTTGATCTTCTTCGGGTCTTCTGAAAGCAGAACGGCGCCCAGCCCATACGGACTGTCGTTCACCAGATCGATCGCCTGCTCGAACGATGTGTACTCCATCAACGGCACGGCGGGACCGAACGTCTCCTCGCGCATGATGAGCATCGTGTGATCCACACCGGTCAACACAGTCGGTTCGTAATACCAACCCTTGGATAAATTCTTCGGTCGCTGACCGCCGGTGAGTATTTTCGCTCCACGGGCGCGCGCCTCCTCCACGTGCGATTCAATTTTCGCGCGGTACGAATCGCCGATCATCGGTCCGACATCCGTAGTCGGCTCAAGCCCGGGTCCCAACCGCAACGACTTCACATGCTCGACGATCGCTTCGGTGAATTGTTTTGCTTTTGGCTTCGGGATGTAGACACGTTCGGTGCTCGTGCAAACCTGACCCGCGTTGATCAGCGCCGCATACGCGACAGCCTTCGCCGCGAGTTCAGGGTCGGCATCTTCGGCAATGACCGTTGCATCCTTGCCGCCCAACTCGAGATGCAACTTCTTCATCATCGGCGCGGCGTGCGATGCGATTCGTTGACCGGTTCCCAAACTTCCTGTAAACGCGATGACTGGCACGTCAGTGTGTTTCACCAACGGCTCACCTGCCTCCGCGCCGAACCCAGTGACGACATTCACGACGCCCGCAGGCAAATGATCAAAACAATGTTCCGCCATGTACAACGCGGTGAGCGGGGTCATCTCACTCGGCTTGATGACCACTGTGTTGCCCGCCGCGAGCGCCGGTGCCACCTTCCACGCCATCAACAACAACGGGAAATTCCACGGCACGATACACGCCACCACGCCATACGGTTCCTTCAAAATAAAATTGAATTGCGATTGTTCGCCCGGCGGAATCACCCGCCCGCGGTCATGACGTCCCAACTCGGCATAATAATCGAATGTGTTTGCCACCCATTCCAACTCTTCTTCATTTTCGGAAATCGGCTTGCCTTGTTCAAGTGTAAGCAAATGCACTAATTCTTCTTTATGACTCTTCACCTTAGCCGCGACTTCGTGAAGGAGATTCGTTCGCTCATTAGCCCCCATTTTGCGCCACGATTTGAACGCTTCCTTGCTGGACTGTACTGCTGATTCAACATCGTCAGCCGTTCCGCGCGGGACGGTGTCCAACACCTCCTCCGTCGCGGGATTCGTCACCTCGATCTCGCCCTGCGCTTTGCCTTTCGTGAATTCGCCGTTGATGTACATGAGTTTCATGGGTCAAGCTCCGATTTTTTATTTCCTCTTCCTTCTTTCCTCGCTTTCACTCCCCACTTTCTACTTTCCACCACCCCTCTCCCTCGGCTTCTCCGACTCCTCGATCAACTCTT
>CAZFDL010000339.1:0-1917 GCA_964517905.1 uncultured Anaerolinea sp.
GGATGAGTTTGTGGTCGAGATCGGATTGTCCGCCAAGCGGATCGAACAGCTCACCAAAGTGGTCGCCGTCCACGCGGATCGCCATGGCGTTGATGGTGAAATCTCGGCGGCGAAGGTCATCGTCAATGGTAGATTTGATCACCGTGGGGAGCGCTCCGGGGTGGGAATAGGTTTCTTTGCGGGCGGAGGCAAAATCAAGAGACTGGAGATTGGTGATTGGCTCGTTGAAAGTCCAGGTTGCAGTGTTGAATTTATCGTGCGCTGTCAGTGCGCCGCCGTATTTTTTCGCCAAACTGCGGCCGAGTTTGATGGCATCGCCTTCGAGGGTGAGATCAAGGTCTACGATGGGGCGACCCAGCATCAAGTCACGGACGGAACCGCCGACCAGGTAGAGGGGAAATCCGAACACGGAAACTTCGTCCGCGATGCGACGAATCAAATCCAAGTGGACGGAATCAAGTGATTTTTTGAGAAGGTCCGCGAGATTCACACGTTTATTGTAGCAGAGAAAATCGTGTATAATCCCGCCTATCATCAACAGGATTGATTCACGTATGTTAAACCCGTTGCCGCGACCCGAATTGCTCATCTCCACCTGGTCTGGATAAGGTTCGATTCAGCGTGTCTCGTGAACGGCTCCCAGACTCGGTGAGCCGTTTTTGTTTTACCCGCCCTCACCCCTGCCTCTCCTGCGATGTGCTTCGCGATCTCCCGCGGGGAGAGGGGAGAAATTATTGAAATGAACATATCTGTTTTTGGCGGCGCACAGCCGCAACCCGACTCTACTGAATACGCGGATGCCCGCCTGCTGGGCGCCCTGCTCGCGCAACGCGGACACACCGTGTTGACCGGCGGCTACATTGGTGTGATGGAAGCGGCTTCGCGCGGCGCGCATGAAGCGGGCGGTCACGTGATCGGTGTGACGTGTGAGGATATCGAATCGTGGAGAAAAGTGAGCAAGAATGAGTGGGTGAAGGAGGAGTGGAGGAAGAAAACACTTCTCGAGCGCATGCTTGCCATCATGGAAGCGTGCGACGCGGCGATCGCCCTGCCCGGCGGCGTCGGCACACTCGCAGAGATCTCGGTGATGTGGAATTTGATGGCTGTAGAGTCTTTGCCCCGAAGGCCGTTGATACTGGTCGGGGAAGGGTGGCGATCGACACTCGACCAGTTCTTCACTTCGTTCGAGTTCTATATGCCCTTCCGCCAACGCGAAAGTTTGTCCTTCGCGGAGGACGTGCAAGATGCAGTGAAGTTATTGGAGCAACCCGGTGTTTGAGTAACCGCGAAGCGGCGTATCGAAACCACAAACAATCAGAGGAAGATATTTACAAGAATTTTCATGAACATCGTTGGTTTCGATACGGCGGACAAACACCGCCTACTCAACCAACGGAGCATAATAAAAGAGGAGAAAATGGCTGAAGATAAATTACCCACCCGCGCGGAAGACTTTTCAGAATGGTACAACCAGCTTGTTTTAAAGTCTGACCTCGCCGATTATTCGCCCGTGCGCGGATGCATGGTCGTCAAACCCTACGGCTGGGCGCTGTGGGAGAACATCACCTCGTGGCTCGATGGCGAGTTCAAGAAGACCGGTCACGTCAACGCGGCGTTCCCCACGCTCATCCCGCTTTCGTTCTTTGAGAAGGAAAAAGAACACGTGGAGGGATTTTCACCTCAGCTCGCGGTGGTCACTCACGGCGGCGGCGAAGAACTTGAGGAGAAATTGGTGGTGCGACCGACGTCCGAAACGATCATCGGGTACATGTATTCCAAGTGGGTGAAGTCGTGGCGCGACCTGCCCATCCTGATCGTCCAATGGGGTTCGGTTTTGCGCTGGGAAATTCGCACGAAACTTTTCCTGCGAACCGCGGAGTTCTACTGGCACGAAGGGCATACCGCGCACGCCACCGC
>CAZFDL010000340.1:0-1897 GCA_964517905.1 uncultured Anaerolinea sp.
CCGTCCAGTTTGAGCCGCAGTTGTTTGACCTGCAGCATCACCTGGATCACATCCTCACGCACACCGGGGATCTCACTGAATTCATGCAGCACATCCGCGATACGGATCGCGGTGACAGCCGCTCCCTCCAGCGAGGAGAGCAATACGCGTCGCAGGGCGTTTCCAAGAGTGACGCCATAGCCGCGTTCCAATGGGCTGATTACAAATTTTCCGTAGTTTCGAGCCTCAGCCTCACGCTCAATCTTCGGCATGACCATACTTATGATACCCGTCACGGTTCACCTCTGTGCTTTACACTAATCTTTGAGGCGGAAGTCTCCGCCGCCATCCGAATTAAACTACTACCGTGAGTAGTATTCAACGATCAACTGCTCGTTCAAGATCGCATCGATTTCGGGACGTTCCGGCAGGCGTTGGACCGCACCCATCAACTTTTTCGTATCCCGACTTAGCCAGGCTGGCGAGGTACGGGCATCGGCTAGGTCACCCAAGTCTTTGAAATAGGTCAGATCCCGCGAACCGTCACGCACAGCCACAACATCGCCTTGATCGAGCAACATCGAAGGTACATCCGTTCGGCGGTCGTTCACCGTAAAGTGACCATGAGTGACCAACAACCGTGCCTGCGAACGGCTTGTCGCGAACCCGAGACGGAAGACCACATTATCCAATCGCGATTCGAGAATTTGCAGCAGGTTCAAACCCGTGAGGCCGCGGCGCTGGAGAGCAACTGCATAGTAACGGCGAAACTGTCGTTCCAGGACGCCATACACGCGTCGAGCGCGTTGTTTGGCGCGCAACTGGCGCAGGTAATCGGACTCGCGTCCGGTACGGTTGCCTCCGCCGCTTCGACCCCCCGTCCGCCCGTGCTGACCGGGAGCAAAACTCCGCTTTTCAAACGAGCATTTCGGGGTGAAGCACCGCTCCCCTTTCAAATAAAGTTTTTCGCCTTCGCGCCGGCACAGTTTACAGACCGGACTAAGATTTTTTGACATATATTACTTTCCTCTAGACAAATTACACGCGCCGCTTCTTGGGCGGCCGGCAACCGTTATGTGGGATCGGGGTGACATCGGAGATCAAACGCACTCTCAAGCCCAACGCCTGCACCGCACGAATGGCATTTTCGCGGCCGGGACCGGGCCCTTTGACGTACAGTTCAACTTCCTGAATTCCCAGTTGTTGTGCGGCTTTGATCGCCTGCTCGGCGGCAAGGCGCGCCGCAAAGGGCGTGCTTTTGCGCGAACCTTTGAAGCCCGCGGAACCAGCGCTACCCCAGGCAATCGTGTTACCTTCCATATCGGTAACCGTGACGATTGTATTGTTGAACGATGCAAAGATATGCACCTGCCCAGCCGACAATACGCGCTTGGCTTTTTTTGCGCCGGCCGTGCGACGGGTGGAACGAACACTTTGAGCCATAATTCTCCTGCTTTATTATTTCTTCGCGCCGCGGCGTCTACCGCGACCGGCCACAGTTTTCTTGGTGCCCTTACGGGTACGCGCGTTCGTGCGCGAGCGCTGTCCGCGGACGGGCAAATTACGGCGGTGGCGCAAGCCGCGGTATGACCCGATCTCGATCAACCGCTTGATGCTCATCTGCACGTCCCGGCGCAGATCGCCTTCCACCCTGTAATTCTTGCTGATGAACTCGCGAATCGCCGAAACGTCCGCTTCGGAAAGGTCCTTCACCCGCGTATCTGGGTTTACACGCGTCTGCGTAAGGATCTTGCGCGCGCGCGTCGGACCGATACCATACAAATAGGTCAGACCAACTTCCACCCGCTTATTGCGAGGGAGATCAACGCCTTCAATTCTCGCCATGGTTCACACTATCCCTGTCGTTGCTTGTGTTTTGGATTTTCGCAGATCACGTAGATTCTGCCTTTGCGCCGAA
>CAZFDL010000341.1:0-1880 GCA_964517905.1 uncultured Anaerolinea sp.
CTCGCCTTCGACGAGATCTTTTATCTGCAAATGGGAGTGCTGCGCCAACGCCGCGATTGGCAATCGGTGGACGCGCGCCGCTTCTCTGTTCTGGACGGGTGGCTTGATTCGCTAAAGACGAGCCTTCCCTTCACCTTGACCTCCGCGCAGGGACGCGCTATCGCAGACATCCGCGCCGACCTCGACTCGGGCAAACCCATGAACCGACTCCTGCAGGGCGATGTGGGCTCGGGCAAGACCGTTGTCGCCGCGCTTGCCGCCGCGATGATCACCTCCAACAGCGCGCAAGCCGCGATCATGGCACCGACTTCGATCCTGGCGGAACAACATTACCGTAACTTTGCAAACCTTCTGAAAGATATTTTGAAACCCGAAGAGATCCGTTTACTGGTCGGCGATACATCCGAAGCCGAAAAAGAATCGATACGTAGCGGTCTTGCCGATGGCTCAATCAAAATCGTGATCGGCACCCATGCCGTCATCGAACCGAACGTCCAATTTAAAGACCTGCAGTTTGTCGTCATTGACGAACAACACCGCTTCGGTGTCGAACAACGCGCCGAACTTCGAAGCAAAGGCACCAACCCGCATCTCCTGGTGATGACCGCCACGCCGATTCCGCGTTCGCTGGCGCTCACGCTCTACGGCGACCTCGACATCTCCATCATGGATGAAATGCCCGCAGGCCGAATCCCCATCAACACCTTTGTGCTCCGTCCGCAGGAACGCGAGCGCGCCTTCACGCTGTTGCGCGGTCAGATCAAGGACGGCAAACAGGCGTTCATCATCTATCCCCTCATCGAGGAGAGCGAAAAGATCGAAGCCCGCGCCGCCGTGGATGATTACGAGACCCTCTCAAAAGAAGTTTTCCCTGACTTGAAACTCGGATTGTTACACGGCAAGATGCGTCCCGCTGAAAAAGACGAGACCATGCTCAAGTTCCGCGACAAAGCCTACGACATTCTTGTTTCAACCACCGTTGTCGAAGTGGGTGTGGATGTCCCCAACGCCACGGTCATGGTGATCGAAGGCGCGGATCGATTCGGCCTCGCGCAATTGCATCAACTGCGCGGGCGCGTTGGTCGCGGTTCGGATCAATCGTATTGTCTGCTGATTCCCACGCGCGAAGACGCAACGGAAAATGAACGCCTGCAAGCCATGGCTGAATCGAACGATGGCTTCTTCCTCGCGGAAAAAGATTTACACTTGCGCGGACCCGGTGAATTTTTGGGAACGCGTCAGGCGGGCTTCGCCAGCGGATTCCGCATGGCAAGCATCACCGATATCAAATTGATCGAGAAAGCGCGTGCCCAGGCGCAAACCGTTTTCGAGAAAGATGCGGATCTGAGTCAGCCCGAGCATAAACTCCTCGCCGAAGCCCTCGGAAGATTCTGGGGCGAAGGCAAAGGGGACGTATCGTAAATTTTTTAGAGGCGGATCGCGATCTGCCCCTACACCATATGGAGATTTCATGGTCAGAGCCTTATTCCCCGGAACGTTCGATCCCATCCATTTCGGTCACATTGACATTGCTTCACGCGCCTCGCGGCTCTTCGACGAGATCGTCATGGCGGTCTACGACAAGCCGTTGAAGTCGTTGATGTTCACACCCGAGGAACGCATCGACCTGGTGAAAGAGGCCTTCCAGGACAACCCGAAGATTAAAGTGACAGGTTACAGCGGCCTCACCGTCGAGTTCGCGCGCAAGATCGACGCGCAGGTGATCGTGCGCGGTTTGCGCGTCTTCTCGGACTTTGAATTCGAGTTCCGCATGGCGCTGGCAAACCACCGTCTCGCGCCCGATATCGAGATCGTTGCGCTCATCACTGCAGAGGAGCACACGTTCCTGTCCTCCACGACCGTGCGCGAGATCGCCATGC
>CAZFDL010000342.1:0-1847 GCA_964517905.1 uncultured Anaerolinea sp.
CCTTTGCCGTGATCCATCACGAGCGGATACGCACGCGGATAGGAAGCAGAAACGACTTTCGCGTCTCGTGCCACCAAAGCCCGCGACTTTGGTCCGGGCACGTTCAGTTTATTCATGTTGACTCCTTGAGAATTTGGATGAGGATTCGCTTTTCAGACTTGGTTGAAAAGCAACGCGTCGGGCTCGGGTCAGCCTGAGCCGCCCATGGAGGGCGTTCTCTCATCCCTGTCTGCCGTCCACCATTTTGTGGCAAGCCACGCATGGCTCACCACGCAGAAATGTCTCTTCATTCCACTCCCACCGTTTCATTCTTCTGCTTAATTCGTGTCAGCGCGAGCGCGCCCAACAACCCGGCATCGTCACCGAGTGCGGCTTTGGAGATAACCAGGCCATCCAGATAATGTGGATGGAATGTATGTTTGCTCAAACTTTCGTGGAAGGGCTTGAATAACAGATCTCCGACCTGTGAAACGCCTCCACCGAACACGATAATGGAGGGGTCGAAAATTGCGAGGTAATTCGCAACGGCGATTCCAAGGTAATAGCCCGCGCGCGCAAAAGCGGAAATGGCGAGCGCGTCGCCGGCCTGGGCCGCGTCTGCCACCTGAGCGGCAGACAGGCTGACCCTGAGTTGAGCCGAAAGGTTCTCGTCGGATTGAAGGAGCGAACGTTCTCCGGCTTCAATCCGTTCGAGTACGTAACGAGCGATGGCGGGTCCCGATGAAAACGATTCGACGTGCCCGTTCTTTCCGCATCCGCACAGGGGTCCGTTCGGGTCGATGATCATGTGACCGAGTTCACCGCCCATGCCGTGAAAACCCTGCAGCAAACGGTCGTGGATGACCACGCCTCCGCCAACGCCGGTGCTGATGGTGAGATAAACAAGGTTGTGATGGCCTTTTCCCGCACCATACATCCATTCGGCGAGTCCGGCGAGGTTGGCATCATTATCCAGATGGGCGGGTACACCGAAGCGCTCGGACAGATTTTGTGCCAGGGGAAAATTTCGCCACTCGGGGATGTTCGGTGTAGCAAGGATGGTTCCGGCGTGCGGGTCGAGAGGACCCGGCGAGGCGATGCCGATGGCGGTCACTTCAGGGGTCCAGATTTTTTCAATGGCCTGAACAAGACGGTCGAACACGCCAGGTTCAGTTGCATACGAACGTGTGCGCTGATGAGCAACGGGGGAAATGTTTTCAGAGTTGTATGAAGCAACGCGGATGTGGGTTCCGCCGAGATCAACTGCAATGGTGAGACTCATTCGAACAATTATAACCGAGCGCCCAGTGTAAACTGAGAACGCCTTTTGTACATAATCAGAATCAAAACTGACAGGTCAGGAACGACCTGTCAGTTTTGATTCCCTGATCTTTGCGACTATTTCAGTTTGAAGAATGCCACCAGGGTCGATCCGTCGTCGGCTGTTAGTGTGAGACGGTAGCAAACCCCGGGATTTTTCGGGGTCTTCCAATTGTAAATGAATTTCCCGCTAGCCGCGTCGTAACGCAAGCCCGTACCTTCGGTGACGGTTGTCTCAATCTCATCGGTTGGAATATTTGCGCCGCATGCCACGATGACGTACGTCAGGCTTTTGAGGTTTGCCGTATTCGTCAACTCAGTTGAGCCGGCAAATAATTCGAACTTGAGCGGCACAGTGCTGCCGCCCTTTACCGTATTGTAGATACCGTTCATATCCACCGGTTGGTAGAAGCCTTGAAGTCTCCACGGTAATACGGTGTAACTTCGATATTCCGTCGCCGCATTTCCGAAGGTGTCTCGAGCGGCGGCTGTTAGGGTGTGCGGTCCTACAGCGGATGAATAGCCTGTGACTTCGCACGCGCCATCTA
>CAZFDL010000343.1:0-1844 GCA_964517905.1 uncultured Anaerolinea sp.
AGGTTCTGCATATCGAACGGGACGGGCTCGTATCGTTCATCGTTTTGAAATTCTTCCAGTTCGATGTTGGGATACGCCTTCCAAATAATAAAGTAATCAGCCGATTCGCGCCACTGCAGATCCATTATGTCGCTGAACAAGCCGAAGCGGAGCAGCCTATCGGGGTCTCCCGCCTGAACACGCCCGGCTCCTGCAGTGATTTGTGGAGGGAAGACACGAATATCTTTCAGATACAACATTAAGGCAAGGTGACGGCCGCTCCCCTTCCAGTAGACCAGACTATCTGGCGGGATCGCATCATCGAGGGCTTGCCCTGCCTGTCCATAATAGGATAGAAAATTCGTGGCGCATGGCGTGGCGTAAGATCCCGCGTTCGCCACCGAAGGGAGGATCACGCCGACGACGAGGAACAGGTTGAGCGTCGCGAGAGACACGTTTTGACCCCTCCAACTTTTGAGGCGGGTGAATCGTTGGACGGTCCAATAACCGAACAAGAGTGCCATGCCGACTAGCAATCCTATGAGCGCCGCGCCAACACGCTTCTGAACGTCGAGGGGCAGCTCAAAAATATACGTGAGGAACTCCCCCAGCGAAGCCCACGTGAATTGACCGGCATTGTTCACACGCGGGAATTGAAGCGCCCCCAGAGACCATGCACCCGTTCGCTGAAAGTAATACGAACCCAAACCTGCCGCGAACAACAACAGCACAAGGACGAGCAGAGCGCGCCGGACCGACGAGTCGCTTACTCCGTTTGAAAAAACGGTCACGATGAAGATCAACCCCGCAACGGTATAAAACATTTGATACGGCGAAAAACACTGGATGCAAAACCGATTGAACAGGGAACCCCAGGTGTGCATGAGGAAAAGTGCAAGAAATGCGAACCCTGAGAATATCGCGGTTCTGAATTGATCTGGACTCTTCCAGTTCGTTCTTGAAGGGAAAAGAATTAACGCGCCGGCGAACCCGCACAAAATAAAGAAATGATGTTGGATGCCGATCGCCAGGGATTGAATGCGGCTTAGGTTTTCTATCACGAAGGTATCGTAGCCGAACAGTGCAAAGGGGCGGAAATCGTTGAGGAACGGAGTCAACGATTCAGGCAGCCACGGCGCCCACAATTGCAGGACGTTGGGCCAGTAAATCGCATGCATGAGCAGGAGCAGAGCGGCACTCGAAGCCAGCGACCATAAACCAGCGTTTCTTCCATGCTGCCAAAATATGTACAACACCAGCAGCGGGAGAAAAACGATCATGTTCTGCCGCGTCATGACAATGAGGACAGACAGCAATGAGCCGAGGACCAACTGCCACAAGGGACGCTTTGCTCCAAGCGTGCAAACAAACACCCATGTGAGCATGCAGGCAACGAGTCCCTGAGACAACGCCTGACTATAAATTGAAGTGTTCGCATCGGAAAGTGCAAATACCCACATCGCAACAGCCGCCCAGACCTTTCCACCGAATCGATTCGTTACGACCCACACGCCCACGAGCATAAGAAAACTTGCGGCAAGCGCGAAGTAGCGCGCCTCACGCAGACCCTCTCCGAACCAGTATTGAATGTATCCGGGGATCAGAAAGGCAAGCGGCGCTTTGTTCGTCCAATAGCCGTAGTCTTCAAAGGGGGCAAACTCACCGCGGGCGAAGACAAGTCCTTTGTACAGATAAGCCCCTTCATCACCAATGGAAAGAGCGGAGTGTGCGAAGTACAACGATCTCGCCACATAGAGAATCACGCCCAGCACGGTGATGATCTCAAGCAGCGGAAATTTACTTTCGGACTTCATGGCAAACTATTTGCCGTTCAACCGCGCGAGGTCGGCGTCCACCATCATCAT
>CAZFDL010000344.1:0-1834 GCA_964517905.1 uncultured Anaerolinea sp.
TCGCTTGTGCGATCATCTGCTGGCGCAAATGTGAGGTTTAGAGATAGGCTCTAAACCGCCTGCTTACCGGATCTAACCCCGGACAGTTGTATGTCCCCGGTCAGATCATCGTCCTCGGACTCATATTGATCCCAATCGCGTCAGGCATCATTGTGGGCAGACCGATCGTCAACACCCTGCAGGCTGGAGGCAGTTTGTTTAATTATCCCCTCCATCTGCTTATTGTTGCCTTAATCGTATTTCTTTTAGCAGCCGGCGTCGTCAACCTCATTATTGATCAATGGCCCTGTTTTATGGGCGTGCCGAACTGCGACTGACAATTGTGTTATAAAAAGCGGATGAAAAAACTATTTCTTGGATGTATTCTCCTCATCGCCGCCTGCCAGACCTCGACTCCGAATCCGACGTCAACATCTGAGACTTCATTCTTCCCGACATCGACGCCTCTTCCCACCTTTCTGCCTGATACCCCAAGCCCCGAACCGCCCCCAACCTTCGAGTCTTCACCGACCGCGCTGCCGCGTTTCTTCACGAACGAATTTGATTTGTCCCTCGCAGGCTGGGTGATTTTACAGGCAGGTAACGATTCGGTCCCCGCGGTCAACACTGCCAATGGCTCTCTCCTCCTTCAACTGGACTCTCCGTTCACCTGGCTCTACGCCCTGTATGGACCGGAAGAGTATGCCGATGTTCGCATTGACACACAGTTTTCCAACCGGGCCGGCACACCAGCCGCTGTTGGTTTGGTCTGTCGTTATGGCGAAGAAAAGGGATGGTTCGAATTCAACGTATCAACCGATGGCACCTACAACATCCTTTATGGAAAATGGCTGAGCGTTGGCATCGCGGAATACCTGCCTGTGACAGACGATGGTTTCACCAAATTGATTCAGCCCAGCGGCGCGACCCAAACCGTCGGTCTACTCTGTGAGGGGAACACTCTTTCCTTATATATCAACGATACCGTCCTTCGTCGTGTGGATGTGGAGCGCTTCGGCCTGGCGGATGGCAAGGTGGGCATGACAGCTTCTTCATTTGAGAATATCCCCATCGTTGTTGCGTTTGATTGGATGAGAGTAAGCGAGCCTTAAGTTCACCTCGGGCTCTGGGGATCGCAAAGCACCTCAAAGGGGCAGGTTGGGGGGTGAGGGAGAAATCCGATTCAATTTCTACACTGCGTTAACAGTTTTCTTGCATGAAGCGATTAATATTTGAGCAATCGGAATTTATAGCAAGGAGACTCTTATGGGCAAAATAATTGGTATTGATCTCGGCACGACCAACTCTGTAATTGCCGTGATGGAAGGCGGCACGCCTACCGTGATCTCCACCGCGGAGGGCGGACGGCTCTGCCCGTCAGTGGTGGCGTTCAACAAGAACGGCGAACGACTCGTCGGTCAGACTGCGAAGCGGCAGGCGGTCGTGAATCCCGAGAATACGATCTATTCCATCAAGCGGTTCATCGGGCGCCACTTTGAAGAAACCGAAGCCGAGCGCAAAATGGTTTCCTATCAGGTCGAAAAGGGATCAGCCAACGATGTGCGTGTGAAGATCCCCGTCACGAACCGCGAATATTCACCGCAGGAAATCTCGGCAATGGTGCTGGGCAAGTTGAAGTCTGATGCCGAAGCGTATTTGGGTCAGCCGGTTACGCAGGCGGTGATCACCGTCCCCGCGTATTTCAACGACAGCCAGCGTCAGGCCACCAAAGATGCGGGCAAGATCGCTGGTCTGGAAGTGATGCGCATCATCAACGAACCGACCGCGTCCGCGCTCGCCTACGGACTCGATAAGAAGAAGGATGAAACGATTCTCGTCTTCGACTTGGGTGGCG
>CAZFDL010000345.1:0-1778 GCA_964517905.1 uncultured Anaerolinea sp.
TGACGCAATACGACATGGATCGCATGATGAAGGAGGTCGGCGGATCGAACGCCGGTGTGCTGGGACGTTTGCTCGGCGAGACGAGCGATGCGCTTCGCCCCTCCGATTTCGGCTTGCTTCAGAAAAAGGTCAGCCACGCCACCGACATGGCGTTCCGCATTGAGCAGATGAACCGCGAGTTCTTCCGGATCGTGGGCGAGTTCGCGCAAATCCAGCGTGAAGGCCAGCAACCATCGAATTACGCGTGGCAGGCGCGCGTCC
This sequence comes from uncultured Anaerolinea sp., assembly GCA_964517905.1. Lineage (GTDB taxonomy): Bacteria > Chloroflexota > Anaerolineae > Anaerolineales > Villigracilaceae > Defluviilinea. The sequence goes on from CAZFDL010000345.1 coordinate 262, forward strand.
TGCCCGCCACGCGGACGTTGCCGCATTGGGACGATGTGGAGATAGCCTGGGATGCGACCGGCGAGACACTGCGGAATCTCCTCGCTGAATTATCAGGCATATACAAAGCCGCTGCAGATCTGTACGCAGAAGGGCACGACAATCTCGAAGACGTAATGGGCGACATTAGCAACGTGGCGCGCCGACTCACCGAAGCCGAAGCGAATATCACGGGAATGATCAGCAAACCAGTTAATGGAATGGTGTATTGGATCGAAGTGCAGCCAAACCAGAACCGATTGTCGTTGAACGCCGCGCCGTTGAGCGTGGCGCCGATGGTGGAAAAATATTTATGGCATGAGAAACGCGCCGTGATCCTCACCTCCGCCACGTTGACCGCGCACGGCGAGTTTCAATATTTGCGTAATACCCTCGGCGCGGACGAAGCGGACGAGATGCAACTCGGCTCGCCGTATGATTATGAAAGCGCCGCACTGCTCTACATCGCCAACGATATCCCCGAACCAAATCAAAACGGTTATGAGCAGATGCTCCACAAGACGCTTATCGCCACCGCCAAAGCCACGGGCGGACGAATGCTCGTGCTGTTCACATCCTACACCGCGTTGAAGAAGACAGCCAACGCCATCACGGGTCCGCTGGCGCGTGAGGATATTTATGTGTACGAGCAGGGCGATGGCGCATCGCCAAACGCATTGCTTGAGTCATTCAAAGCCACTGAGCGCGCCGTGTTGTTGGGAACAAAATCCTTTTGGGAGGGCGTGGATGTGCCCGGCGACTCACTTTCAGTGGTTGTGCTGACCAAACTTCCCTTTGATGTGCCCACCGACCCGTTGATCGCGGCGCGCTCCGAGATGTACGAAGACTCGTTCAATCAGTATTACCTGCCTGAAGCAATTTTGAAATTCCGTCAGGGATTCGGCCGCCTCATCCGTACCCAATCCGACCGCGGCGTGGTCGCCATTTTAGATCGGCGTGTGTTGACGAAGCAATACGGAAGGTTATTTTTAGAGTCGTTGCCTGCTTGCACCGCGCGGCAAGGACCAGCGTCGAACCTCGCGCGAGAGGCTGGGCAGTGGTTGGGGATGTAATCATGCCCTCCCAAGATTTCCTTATCGACGACCTCACTCTCTTCCTAAATTTCGCGGTCTGTCTGCCGCACGATGATTCTGAAATTTTTCAATAAACCATGAAAAACAAGAATATCGTTTTTGTCTGCGAACACGGCGCAGCAAAGAGCGTCATTGCAGCGGCGCACTTCAACAAACTTGCTGGCGAAAGGAATTTAGATGTCCGCGCCATCGCACGCGGCACAAATCCCGATGCGGAGCTATCTCAAAAGGCTGTGCAAGGTTTGAAAAACGACAGGTTGACGCCAACAGAATCCATTCCACAAAAATTGACTATGGCGGATGTTGAAACTGCTCAACGTGTTGTAACGTTTTGCGACATCCCTAAAGAATATCAAGGAAAAACTGCCTTTGATCGCTGGGACGGAGTCCCGCCTGTGAGCGAGG
>CAZFDL010000346.1:0-1622 GCA_964517905.1 uncultured Anaerolinea sp.
CCGGGCGGCAAGATCGTGGTCTATCGCGGCGAGACGAGCGATATGGCGTATTTCATTTTGAGAGGGAGCGTGGCGGCGGGGTATCTCAAGGACGATGAGTACGTGATCGCCAACACCCTGCGCGAGGGTGATTTCTTCGGTGAGATCGCGGCGTTGACGGGCACCGTGCGCACGGCGAACATTATTACCGAGGAGGAATGCGAGTTCCTGATCATCCCATCGAAGGTGTTGCGCGGGCTTTCGGCAACCTACGAGGGGTTGGGGCGGGTGTTCTCCGCCACCATTGAAGAGAGGTTGAAGCACATCGAATTGCCGCTCGGCATCAGCATGGATCAGGAATTGTTGCGCGAATTGCGCACCAACATCGAAGAGTGATTGACTTAAGGCGGTGGCACCTGTACACTTGTTTACGGTTGGATAAACCGAGGAGCAACAGATATGGCAGAGAAAGCATCAACCGCACGCACGGCGGGTAAAAGCTCAGCGGGGAAGCGCAAGCCCAAGCCGAGGGGAGCGAAAAAACAGGTCAAAATCCAAACGAGGAGAAAAAGCGGATCGGGGGCTGTATCACGCGCCGCCGGGAGCACGAAACCCGTTCAAACCGACATTAAGCGTCAGTTGAAGATTCAAAGGGCGTTGTATCAGATCGCGGACGCGGCCGGTGCGGTGAGGGACATGCAATCGTTCTATAAGAAACTGCACAAGATCGTGGGGAGGTTGATGTATGCAGGCACGTTCTTCATTGCTCTCGTTGACGATGGATCGAAAATTATCCGCTACCCATACGTTGTTGATGACACTTTCCCGTCCACGCCTCCGCACCCGTTGGAGGAGGAGCGCGGCTTTACGGGTCATGTGCTACGGACAGGACAAACTCTTCACGCGCCGCTCGCGCGGCAAAAGGAGATGGTGCAAAAGGGATTGGCGAAACTCCTCGGCAAATATTCCTCAGATTGGATCGGCGTCCCGCTCAAGGAAGGTAAACAAACAATCGGCGCGCTGGTCGTTCAAAACTTTACCAAGGGATTTGAATATTCGGAACAGGATGTTTCAGTCCTCGGATTTGTCGCCCAACACATTGCCACCGCGTTGACGCGCGCCCGCGCCCTCGAAGCCGAACGCCAGCGTACGGAGGAGCTTGCCATCGTCAACACCGTGCAAACTGCTCTCGCCTCCAGGATGGATTTTCAAGGTATTGTGGATGCAGTAGGCGATAAACTTACCGAAATCTTTTCAGGCGAAAACGTTGCCATTGGCTTGCTGGATAAAGCCAGCGGCAGGATCAAAGCCCCCTATATTTTTGAGAACGATCGAAGAATCGAACATGTCGAGTTCCAGCTCGAAAAGGCTGGGTTGACCCACCATGTGTTCAAGACACGCCAGCCGCTGGTCATCAATACGAATTACGGGAGATACGCCGCCGAACTTGGCGCGCTCGATGTAAGCGGGGAACCAGACCCGAAGTGCTGGCTCGGCGTTCCGATCATCGTCAATGATGAAGTGATCGGGGTCATCACACTTCAGAACTGGGAGCGCGAGAATGCCTACACCGATTCGGATGTGCGACTCTTGCAAACGCTAGCGGGCAGTTTGGGAGTCGCGTTGGAGAACGCGCGTCTCTT
>CAZFDL010000347.1:0-1557 GCA_964517905.1 uncultured Anaerolinea sp.
CAATTTCGAGTTTTTCTTCTTCGATGTAGCCGGGGAACTCGATCACTTCCATGCGGTCAAGCAACGGTGAGGGAATACTCCCGAGCGAATTAGCCGTGGTGACGAACATGACCTTCGAGAGATCAAACGGCAATTCGAGGTAGTGATCGCTGAATGTGTTGTTCTGTTCGGGGTCGAGCACTTCCAACATCGCCGAGGCGGGATCGCCGCGGAAATCGGAATACAACTTGTCGATCTCATCCAGCATGAACAGTGGATTCGACGTGCCCGCGCGCTTCATCGTTTGGAGGATTCGCCCCGGCAGCGCGCCGATGTACGTACGGCGGTGACCGCGGATCTCGGCTTCGTCGCGCACGCCGCCGAGCGATACGCGCACGAATTTTCGTCCCAGCGCTTCGGCGATGGATCGTCCCAACGATGTTTTGCCCACGCCCGGCGGACCGACAAAACACAGGATCGGCTGACGTTCCTTCTTCGGCTTCAACGAACGGACAGCGATGTATTCAAGAATTCGCTCTTTGGCTTTCTTGAGTCCGTAATGATCGCGTTCCAAAATTTTCGCCGCATTCTTCACATCGAGGTTATCTGGTGAAAGGTTAGACCAGGGCAATTCAAGGATCCAGTCAATGTACGTGCGGATGATTCCCACCTCGGGCGCCATCGGCGGCATCTGGTTGAGGCGCTCCAATTCTTTGAGCGCGACCATCTTTGCTTCCTCGGGAAGGTTCGCGGCTTCGACCCGTTTTTTCAAATCGCCCGATTCGCGCGTGAAGATGTCGCCTTCGCCCAACTCGTTTTGGATCTGCCGCATCTGCTCACGCAGGTAAAACTCGCGCTGGCTTTTATCCACTTCGCTTTGCACCTTCGAGTGGATCTCGTCTTCAAGTTCCAGCACATCCACTTCCTGAGCCAAAATCTTGTTCAACGCCTGCAAACGTCCGCGCACATCGAGGAGCATCAACAAACTTTGCTTCGCTTCGTAGTTCAACGAAAGCGACGTGGCAAGCATATCCGCCAGCCATCCGGGCTCGGCGATATTCATCGCGAACAAGTGCGCCTCTTCGGGAATGGAGCGATCTAATTCCACGCAGCGGTTAAAAAGGTCCAACGCCGAACGCATAAGTGCGCTCGTTTGGCGGTCGGCAGTTTGAGGTTCCGAAACGACGCGGGCTCGCACCTTGAGATACGGCACACTGCGGATGAACTCCACGATCTCGACGCGGCGGCGTCCCTGCACAAGCGCGGAGTGCGAGCCGTCGGGCATGGCGAGCAATCGCCCCACTGCCATTTCCACACCGATAGGCAGAAAATCCTCCGCGCCCGGAGTATCCAGATCAGGGTCGCGCTGCGTCAGCCCGATCACGGTCTGACCCTTGCGCTGCGCCTCTTCCACCGCAAGCAATGACGATTCGCGACCGATGAAGATCGGCGAGACCATGCGCGGGAAGACGACGAGATCGCGCAACGGCAGGACCGCGGCTTCGATCATGCCTTCGGCATCCGCCTCGCGATTCGCAATGCGATACAACTCCTCCGTGCGTTGCGAGAGGGTCAGGT